>JAGXGX010000101.1 GCA_024636515.1 Roseovarius sp. | reverse complement strand
GCGCGCCGCCCTCGCCGACCATCTTCCAGCAGCGGCGCCGCTCGGTCATTGTGACGCCAGAATGCCACTCGGCGGGCTTGGCGCCGAAACGCGCCTGAACTCGGGTCAGGAATTCTGCGGTAAGCGCGATTTCCGGCAGCAACACCAACGCCTGACGCCCCTTGCGCAGGGTGCTGGCGACGGCCTCCAGATAAACCTCGGTCTTGCCCGATCCGGTAACGCCGCGCAGCAGCGTGGTGCCGTATGCGCCTGTCTGGATCGCGGTATCCAGCGCAGCGGCGCAGCTAGCCTGATCGCCTGTCAGCTCCTTCGACGCCAGCGCCGGATCGAGGCGGCGGTAGGGCGTATCGCGCGGGGTATCCACCTCATCGACAGCGCCCTGTTTGACCAGCCCTTTGATGACCGAGGCGGTGACGCCGGCCTCATCCGACAGCTCCTTGAGGGTGAACGACTGATCGCCCTGCCCCTCCAGCACCTCCAGCACGCGGCTACGTGCATCGGTCACCCGCGACGGCGCGGAATAACCGATCCGGTACACTTTGCGCATCGAAGGCGGATCGCCCAGCCCCGGCGCACGGGTGGCAAGGCGCAACATCGCGTTCATGGGCGTCAGGGTGTAGTCAGCGGCCTTTTGCAGAAACATCTGCATCTCATCGGCCATCGGCGCTGCATCCAACACGCGGATGATGCTGCGCACCTTGGCCAGATCATAGCCCCCCTCGCCCGGCCCCCAGACGACGCCCAGCACCTTGCGCGGGCCCAAAGGCACCTCGACGAACGCACCCAAGAAACAGCCGCCCTCAGGCGCGCGGTAATCCAGCATGCGGTCCAGCGGCTGGGCCGTCAGCACGCCGATCAGCGCGCCTGCGTCATAAAATTCGGGGGCAGCGGTCACGCGCGCGCGCTCCTTTTCCGGGGTTTCACGGGGGTCGCCCATGGGATAAACCAACCCCGAGCAAACTCCAATCCACCAGATAGGGCCGCCACCATGAAATTTTTCGTAGATACCGCCGAAGTCGATCAAATCGCCGAGCTAAACGATCTGGGAATGGTCGACGGGGTCACCACCAACCCGTCGCTAATCCTGAAATCGGGCCGCGACATTCTGGAAGTCACCAAGGAAATCGCCGAAATGGTTGACGGCCCCGTCAGCGCCGAGGTCGTCGCGCTGGAAGCCGATGCGATGATCGAGGAAGGCCGCAAGCTTGCACAGATCGCGGGCAATATCGCGGTCAAAGTGCCGCTGACATGGGCCGGCCTCAAGGCATGCAAGGTGCTGTCGGATGAGGGCAACATGGTCAACGTGACTTTGTGCTTTTCGGCCAATCAGGCGCTGCTGGCGGCCAAAGCGGGCGCGACATTCATCAGCCCCTTCATCGGACGGCTCGACGACATCAACCTCGACGGGATGGAGCTGATTTCCGACATCCGCCAGATCTATGACAACTATGGCTACGAGACGCAGATCCTGGCGGCCTCCATCCGTACGGTGAACCACGCCTATCAGGCTGCCATGGTCGGCTCGGACGTGATGACCGCGCCCCCAGCCGTGATCAAGAAGATGGCGGATCACCCCCTGACAGATTCCGGGCTGGACCAGTTCATGAAGGATTGGGCGAAGACGGGTCAGAAAATCGTCTAAGTCGGCCGTGGAACGACGACCGCGACGCCCGGCAGAGTGATCTGCCGGGCGTAGTGCGTTGTCGAATACGCGGCGCAGTGATGCATAGGGCTTTTCGCTGCCAGTCGGAGACAATCTAAGGTTGTGTGTGATTTGCGAAGCATGAAAGTTAGCCACCGTTCGCCATGGACCGCTTTTGAAAAAGATCGACGTCGGCGATGGTCTGAGACAGACTAGAATATTAATCTGATCTTGGCCCCCAATTCATTCTCATTTCGGTGTTAGTACTTGTCACCGGGCCAATCGTGGAATCGCGGTAAAATTAGTGGCGAAGATGTCGTCATTAGTTATTCCGACGATACGTCTGCGGACCATGCCGCCTGCATGAAAATAAGCTCCACTGCGATGGGCGTCATTCGTTCGCCCCGCTTACGAATCCACCAAATTGTGAAGCGTGACACTAAAATCTTGGCTTATCTGGCGTTGAGCATCATTGATGATCTAGCTTGAGAAGCAATATCTCATCTACAGGACTACTCCTTGTATATTTGCCTTAAACAATCGATGGGCTATTCATCTTCTAATTTTGATATTCTTTTAATTTTTAGCCATCAATATGATTTTGGCTTGAACCACTAGAACAACGTGGACTATTGATTTGGTTGAAAATTCCTCTAACTAATCTTCAGGCTGGAAATCACTATGTCTTATGCGTTCAAAACCCTCTGCTTTATATTCGTGGCCGCCATCTCAAGCCAGACAGCACACGCAGAGGGTGCACCAGAGCGCGACTTCCCACAAAAAGAGGGATACCTTCCAGCGCCCGACCAGCATCGCGCCATCGTCGATTGCCACTACACTATGGGCAAATCAGGACACCCAAAGTTGCGGGCAACCTATGTGGCGTATCCTTGGGGCGGTGATACCGTGCTGCGTATCCTGCCCGACCATCATGTCACACCAGCCGAGGCCGCGCGGATCAACGCCTGTGCCGACACCAAGCCGGGTCGTTCGAGCGGCGAGATACGCGCTACGCCAATAGGCCGCTCGCGCGGACTATGCCCACCATACGCGCCAACCATCTATGGCGGTACGCGGTACTGCATCGGAAATCAGTCTTAACGCCCGCCATTCTGCCTAACGTGGCATGACATGATTTTTACGCCCACCCCGAAATCAGATAAAGATTTCCTCGCAACCCCATGCTACAACCCACAAAACCAAAAAAAACGAGCATGAGCATGAGCAGTATACCCAAGATGGACGATCACCTGCGCGAGCGGATCATCAGTCAGCCCGATGTTATTCTGGAAGATCATGACCTTATGCATGCCCTGATCGCCGCGAACGAGCGAGCGATGGGCGGTAATATCGTCGATCTGCGCGGTATCGCGATGGACAGGCTAGAGGCGCGGCTGGATCGGCTAGAGGATACGCATCGCGGCGTTATCGCTGCGGCCTACGACAATCTGGCCGGCACGAATCAGGTGCATCGCGCCATTCTGCGCATGCTGGATCCCACCGAGTTCGAAGCCTTCCTGCGCGACCTGGGTGGCGAAGTGGCCGATATCCTGCGCGTCTCATCTGTGCGTCTGATCCTCGAATCGGTGCAAGACGATGACGACCCCGCAGTGAAGCGTCTGGGCGAGGTTCTGTCGGTGGCCGAGCCGGGGTTTGTCGCGCGTTACATCGAGAATGGCCGCAACGGTGAGCGACAAGTTACCCTGCGCCAGCTCAGTGGTGGTGAGGGCGCGCTGCACGGCGAAGCGGCGGCGCATATCCGCTCCGAAGCGTGTCTGCGCCTTGATTTCGGCGAAGGGCGCCTGCCCGGTATGCTGGTTCTGGGGGCCGAGGATCCGCACCAGTTCACCCCGCAACAGGGTACTGATCTGCTGACCTTCTTTGCTGGTGTGTTTGAGAGGGCGATGCGCCGCTGGCTCTCATGATCTCGCCGGCCGCACGCGATGCGCTGGCGCTGTGGCTGGATCATCAGCGCGCCCTGCGCGGTGCGGCGGCCAATACGATCACGGCTTATACTGGCGATGTGACCGAATTTCTGACCTTTATCACGCAGCACAAGGGTGAGCCGCAGGGCTTGGGCGCGCTGGCCCAGATCAGCACGTCTGACATGCGCGCATGGATGGCGCACACGCGCGGCCATGATGTCGGCGCGCGTAGCCTCGCGCGCAAGCTGTCGGCGGTCAAATCGTTCGTACGCTGGCTGGCCGAGCGCGAAGGGTTTGAGCCAACCGCCGTGCTGGCCACCCGCAGCCCCAAATTTCAGCGCAAACTGCCCAGGCCCCTAAGCGTAGAGGCCGCCAAAAATGTGATCGATACGGCCGAGTTCCAGTCACTGACGCCTTGGATCGCCGCACGCGATCAGGCGGTCATCACGCTGCTCTACGGCTGCGGCCTGCGGATCTCCGAGGCGCTGTCGCTGACTGGCGCCGACGCGCCGCTGGCCAACACTCTTCGCATCACTGGCAAGGGTGACAAGGAGCGGCTGGTGCCCGTGCTACCCGCTGCCCGCGCGGCGGTCGACGCCTACACGCGCGCTTGCCCACACCCGATAGAGCCGGATGGCCCGCTCTTTATGGGGGCGCGCGGTGGAAAACTGGCCCCCCGCGCAATCCAATCCGTGATGGCGAACGTGCGCGCGCAACTGGGCCTGCCTGCGACAGCGACGCCGCATGCCATGCGCCACAGCTTTGCTACCCACCTGCTGAATGCGGGCGGCGACCTACGCGCGATCCAAGAATTGCTGGGCCACGCATCGTTATCGACCACGCAGGCCTATACGGGCGTCGACACCGCCCGCTTGATGGAAGTCTATGCGCGCGCGCACCCCAAAGCCTGATTGCCCGCCGCCCCCTTAGCCCTTATAGGGACGCCATGACACGCGAAATCAAAGCACTCTCCGTTCACCTTTTTACCGCGACAGGTATCGTGTTCGCCATGCTGGCCATGCTGGCGGCGGCGGATGAAAAATGGGGCCTGATGTTCGTCTGGCTGGTCGTCGCTTTTGCCGTCGATGGCGCAGATGGCCCGCTAGCGCGCAAATACGATGTGGCGAAATACGCCCCCCGGTTTGACGGCAATCTGCTGGACATGATCATTGATTTCATAACCTACGCGTTCATTCCCGCGTTTGCATTGTTCAAATCAGGGCTACTGCCGGGCTGGACAGGCTGGGCGGCGATCATTGTCATCATCTTTGCCAGCGCAATGTACTTCTGCGACAATGGGATGAAGACAAAGGACAAATCGTTCAAGGGCTTTCCAGGCTGCTGGAACATGTTGGTGCTGGTGCTATTTGCGACCGAGCCGCCGTTTTGGTTCACTTTGGGGTTGGTCACTGTGCTGGCCATCGCGATGTTCCTGCCGCTGAAGTTCGTCCACCCCGTCCGCACCAAGCGCTGGCGCGCAATATCGCTGCCGATGATCTTTATCTGGACGTTCTTTGCCGGCTGGGCCGCATGGGTCGATTTCCATCCCGAGAGCTGGGCGCACTGGGGGCTGGTGATCGCGTCGGTCTACCTGCTGGGCGCGGGTATCGTGCAGCAGATCGTGCCGGAGCGTAAGGCAGACTGAACTTCGCCCGGAGTGCCCGGACGAAAAACCAGCATCCTTCAGCTAATCTGTCAAATTTCCGCCCTATTGCCTTCCTATCATTCCATCAGGTTACGGGTAATCTATGGAAGCTAGGTATGAGTGCAGAGCGGATCGCGGTGTTAGTTGACGGCGACAACATTAGCGCCACCCATTCGGCAAGTATTCTATCACACGCGCGCAAGATGGGGCGTGTCGATGTTGCGCGCGTATATGGCGGCGCGCAGCATTCCTGCGATTGGCAAAGCGCGCCCGGATACCGCCTGATGCATGCGGGCGCGGGTAAAAATGCCGCCGATGTCCTGCTGTGTATTGATGCGATGGAGTTGGCGCTAACGGGCGGCCTCCAAACCTTTGCCGTTGCGACATCGGACGGCGATTTCACCCATCTTTCACAACGCCTGCGCGAGCGGGGTCTGCATGTGCTGGGTTTGGGAGAAGAGAAGGCTCCGGTTAATTTTCGGCAGGCTTGCTCGGATTTCGTCGTTCTCGGAGAGGAAAAAAAGGCGGCTAGAAATCCGACTATACGAAATTACACAGTGCTTGATTTCAACGTCCGCAAAATGATTGCCAACCATAGCAAAGAAGGGCGCGGCATGCCGATAGCCGATCTTGGGCGAATGATGCACATCAAGCATGGCACCCAGATCCGCACCTATTCGGAAGGAACTTGGCGTGCGTATCTGGACAAACGCAGCACCCTTTACGATCTTGACGATCGTGGCCCGGCGGCAATGGTGCGCTTTCGGCCCGAAGGCTTTGCGACCTCCTAAATCAGCAACCCGCCCGCGCCCTCATGCCGAAGTAGCCAGACCTTCGTTTCAACTCCGCCCCTACCGGAAAATCCGCCGAGGCCATTCGTTCCCAGAACCCGATGACACGGAATGATAATGGGGATCGGGTTGCCGCCGCAGCCTGTGCCAATGGACTGCGCGGGCACGTTGAGCGCCTTCGCCAGATCTCCGTAGCTGCGCGTCTCGCCATGGGGGATGGCGGCGATGGCGTTGCAGACCTGTCGTTGAAAATCGGTGCCGCGGACGCTGGTGGGTAAGTCGAACTGCTGCAACTTTCCTGCGAAATATGCGTCCAACTGCTCAAGCGCGCGGCGGAGTAGCGGCGTGTCGTCTGGCATGAAGGCGTCGTGCCACGCGAGCGCGGTGATCGCCCCACCCTCCTCCGTCACGCAGAGCGCGCCGAGAGGTGTCGTGAGCGAGGCACTGGCCATATCAGGCCG
>JAGXGX010000100.1 GCA_024636515.1 Roseovarius sp. | reverse complement strand
TTTGATTATCTGGAAACACGCGCAAATGTTTTGACGCGCCTGCCCGCCCATGAACCCGCCGAGATCGACACGCTGCTTGCAGATACCAAGGGCCGCCCAATTGTTGGCATCAATATAAGGCCCATCGGGCATCTCTTTACCCCGGCTGAACCGGGCCGAGACCCCGCTGCGCACACCCGCGCGATTGAGGATCAATGCGAGCGCGAGCTGGCGCAAGGCTTGATGGAGTACGCTCGCCAGATCGGCAACAACCCATGTTTTGTATTTTTTCCGATGAATTCAATTCAGTTTGGCATGTCAGATCTGCGCAGTGCCTGGCGAATCATTCAGCATCTGGAGCCAGGGACCGACTTTCGGATCTGGCAAGCCGACGCATCGCTCGACGGGGTTGTCGCGTTGATACGGCGTATGGATATTGTCATCGCGATGCGGTTCCACGCTGCCATATTCGCACTTAGCCAGAACTGCCCGGTGATCGGCATTGATTACCGAATTGGCAAACGTGACAAGGTAGCAGCTGTGCTGGCAGATGCCGGGTTTGAGGAAAATTGTTGCCGGATCGACGAGTTGAAGTCCGACTGGATAGCGGAACGGTTGCAGGCTCTATGCTTGCCAAAATCAGCGAATTCTGCGTCATGACTGCCCGTGCCGCGCGCAAAGTCCTGTTCCGCATTCATGGCTGGGTCGGGTTGAATCTGTCGATCCTATTGCTGTTGCTGTTCGCGACCGGGACGATCTTGGTCTTCTTCACTGAAATCGAAGGCGCCTTGTACAAGGGTATGCGTGCGCCTGCAGCCGAAACGCAGCACAGCGCGACCACTGGTGAAATCTATGCATCGGTGCGCCAGACCTATCCGGATGTGTTTCCGGCCTGGATTAAGAGGGACAAGGCTTCGTGGATCGGGGACGCAACGGTTGTATTTACGAACTGGGGCGAAGAGGTGTTTGTCTGGACCAATCCCGAGACGGCCGAGGTTCTTGGAGTCACCAGCCGAAAAAACGGGCTGAAAATGATCGTGCGTACATTTCACGACAGCCTCTTCACCGGACACCGGCTGGGCTTGTTGGCCGTAACGGCCACATCTTTGCTTTTGCTGACCTTTATTGTCACGGGGCTGGTCACTTATCGCCGGTTCTGGCGTGGGTTCTTTCGTGCCCCGCCCCGCCACTTGGGACCGCGCGCGTGGTGGGCCGGATTGCACCGACTAACGGCACTCTGGAGCCTGCCGTTCCTGATCGTGATGTGCCTGACGGGGTTCTATTACTTTATCAACGCTGTTGGCGTATGGCCTGTCCACTATCCTGCCACAACCAATGCGACAGAGCGAGAGCATCGCCTTCCCACCGGGTTCAGCGGTGTAGATCTGGACCGCGCAGCCGCTGTAGCAACCGAACGGCTACCCGGCTTTGACATCACGACAGTGGTACTGCCGGACAACGCCTCGAAGGGTATTAGGTTTCAGGGGCATACCGATGCTATTCTAGCCGACGAAAAGGCAAGTTCGGTGGAGGTAGATCCGGCAACTTTTGAACTTCTGGGTGGATTTGATGCCCAAGATCTTGGCGTCATGACTCGAATAAGCTCTGCAATTGAGCCGCTGCATTACGGTTTATGGGGGGGCTTTTTATCGCGCCTGCTGTGGCTGATCTTTGGCGCGCTGGCGACCGCCGTGTCCCTGTTCGGCGTGATGATCTATGCCGCGCGGGTCCTGCCTTCCCCAAAGGACACAACAGTTCCGTCAAGTGCCATCCGCCGAATCTGGCATGGAATGAGCCCGTTAAAATGGCTGCTGGTTCTGACGTTGACGGTCGTTGCCGCCATTGGAATATATCGCTTTGGAATACCTTCTGAAAAATGGATAGGCCAGACAGCCCTAAACCCGGAATACGACGCACGACTTTGGACCCGCGGCGAATTGCGGGCAGGTAAGGAGATCGACCTGCGGTTCCGGGTCAAAATCAAAGGGGCTCAAAAAGCTACTGTCCAGCTTGGCGATGGCCCGATCGAAAAAATCTTGCTCGACCAAGTTGGCGATGCTCTCAAATCAGTCACAACTCTGCGCGCAGATGAAACCAGCAATGCGGTTATCTTGACCATTCCCGACGTAGGAGAGGATGGAACGGTGCTATCATGGCGTCTAGGTCGGCCACTATTGTAAGGTACGAGATACGAAACATGACACTATTATGATCGAATTTAACCAGATTTAACATCTACAGTCCGCCCCATATTATCGCATGATACGCACATAAAACTGGGCATCAGGCCAAAACAGCTTGAGAAGACAGGATAGACAAGGGAATTTCGCCTCTATGGATACTGCCACCGAGCCAGCCGAACTAGACACACCAACGCGTAGCGAACCGCATGTGGCGGACACGTCTGGCATGTCGCTAAGTGTGGTGATTCCCGCCTTTAACGAAGAAAATGCCGTGCGCGGCACCGTCGAAGATGTCCGCCACCACCTTGAGCCGCTTGGTATTCCATATGAGATCATCGTGGTTGATGATTGCTCTGAGGATAATACCCGCGCCGAGGCTCGCGCCAGCGGTGCCACTGTCACCTATAACGACGTGAATTCCGGTTACGGGGCCAGCCTCAAACGCGGGGTGAGGATGACGCAATACGAGTATGTCGCAATTCTGGATGCCGACAGCACCTATCCCGCGCGCTACATTCCCGAAATGCTGGCGATGTGCCGCGATCAGGATATGGTTGTCGGCGACCGGGGCGCAGCGATGAAGAACGTGCCCTTCATGCGCAAGCCCGCCAAGAAGTTCCTGTTTGCCTTCGCGTCTTTCTTGGCCGAGCGTAAACTTAAGGACCTCAATTCCGGGCTGCGGGTGTTTCGCCGGTCTGAACTAATTCCGTTTCTGCCGCTATTGCCGCAGAACTTTTCGTTCACCACAACAATCACCCTATGCATGAGCTCAAACGGCAAGCGGATGATCTATACCCCGATTGAGTATGGAAAACGGGTGGGTAAATCAAAGATCCGTCCAGTGGATTTTCTCAACTTTATCATCCTGATCTTGCGCATCAGCACATTGTTCAATCCGCTGCGCGTCTTTATACCACTGGGGCTGGCATTCTTTATTCTGGGATCTCTGAAACTGGCCTATGATATAAGCCAATGGAACCTCAGTGAATCCGCGATCTTTTCGTTCCTTGCCGCGATCATGATTTGGTCACTTGGCCTGATCGCCGATATGATCTCAAGACTGCATCTTAGACCTTGATCATGGCGGATTTAACGCCTCAAGCTCCGGTCCCATCTTCGTCCAAGCGGCGCTGGATTATCCGGGTTGCTGGCTCGACTATCTTGCTAGGCGGATTGTTCTGGCTTCTGCCACTCGACAGGGTCGGCGATGCCCTGCGATCCATCCCGCCGGGGGTTTTCATCCTCGTACTCGGACTCTTTCTGGCGGGCCATGTTGCCGCCGCCCTGAAATGGTGGCTGTTGCTTGATCGTGCCATATCGCCATTTCTGGCAATTCAGGCACATTTTGCCGGGCTTGCTGCCAATCTCTGCCTTCCTGGTGCTATCGGGGGCGATGCGGTGCGTGCTGGCATCGCTCAGACAGCGATGAAGGACGGCCCACGGGTGGTGGCAGCTGGCACTGCTGACAGACTGATTGACATGATCGCCCTTTTGACAATCACGGTGCTTGGGCTTGTGTTATCTGCACGCGGCGACATGGACAGCGGGCTTGTCGTTCAGGCCGCATTGGTGATTGCTGCCAGCCTAGCCGGGATCATCGCCTTGCCCCGGCTTTTACCACTTCTATGGCGGATTATCCCAGCCCTGCCCGGCCGCGGCTTTGCTGAACGGCTGGCTACGGCCTTTGGTGCCCTTGGCCGCAAACCCGCAACATTAGCTATCGCTTTTGCAGCATCCGTCGCGATTCAGGCACTGTTAGTCTCGCTGGCTTGGTGGTTGGCTATCGCCGCAGATGCCGAGGTGACAATCGGGCATTGGATGTTTGCTTGGCCACTGGCCAAAATCATAGCCATCCTGCCCGTATCGCTGAATGGTCTCGGCCTCCGCGAGGCTACATTGGCGGCGTTACTGACCCCATTCGGAGCTGACGCGGCAGTGATCGTTGCAGCCGGGTTGATGTGGCAGGCAGTCTTGTTTGCGGCAGGCGGGATCGGGGCGTTGGTTTTAGCCCTGTCCGGCTTGACGCGTAAAACCCAAAAACGCCCCGTACAGGGAGAGCACACACATGACTAACCCAACCCAATCCAAGATTGGCAAACCCCGCGTCATAATACTGGGCGCTGGCCCTGCCGGGCTGGCGGCGGCCCATACCCTGACCCGTTCGGGGCAGGCCGAAGTGACAGTGATTGAGCGCGCTGCTCAGGCTGGCGGTAACTCAGCCTCTTTCACGATAGAGGGTGTCACTTGCGATTATGGCTCGCACCGGTTTCACCCGGCGGCTGAACCCGAGGTGCTGGCCGACGTCAAGGAATTGCTGGGCGACGACCTGCTGCTCAGGCCTCGGCATGGGCGAATTCGCTTGGGTGGAAAATGGATACACTTCCCGCTCAAGCTGACTGATGCACTGATGCGCCTGCCAAAGCCCTTTGCCCTGTCGCTGATTGGCGACATGGTGCTAAAGCCATTTCGCAAGAAACCTACTGGGGCCGAGACATTTTCGACCGTGCTTTATAACGGGCTTGGACCGACAATCTCGAACCATTTCTACTTTCCTTACGTGCGCAAGCTCTGGGGGCTTGAGCCGGAAAAACTGGCCGTCACCCTGGCCGAGCGGCGGGTCGGCAGTGGCTCGGTCGGCAAGATCGTGATGAAGATGCTGCGCCTCATGCCCGGATTGCGGAGCGAGACAGGCGGGCGGTTTTTCTATCCACGCAAGGGATTCGGGCAGATCTCAGCCGCCATGCAAGAAAGCGCGCGCAGTAACGGTGCCGAGTTTCTGTTCAACACCGAAATCACCAAGATCACCCGCGACGGGACCCGCATCACCGGGGTCACCATTCGCGATGGCGATAGTGAAAAACAACTGACTGGCGATCTGATCCTATCAACTATTCCGCTGACCGGCCTCACACGCCTGATTGATCAGCCGCCCGCCAAAGTGGTAGAGGCCGCCCGCGCAATCCGCTTTCGCGGTATGATCTTGCTCTATCTGGTGCTGGAAACGGACCAGTTTACCGAGTTCGACGCGCATTACTTTCCGGAGGCCTCAATACCGATTAGCCGTATGTCAGAGCCCAAGAACTATTCCGCCAGCTCTGAGCCCAAGGGCATCACAGTTCTTTGCGCCGAATTGCCCTGCGATCCTGGCGAAAAATGGTGGGACATGTCCGATGAGGAACTAGGCCGCGAATTCACCGGCTGGCTGGGGCAGTTGAATCTGCCTGTTACTGTGCCGGTCCGGCGCTGTGAAACCCGTCGGCTTAGCCATGCCTATCCGGTCTATGATATAGAATTTCAGTCGCGAGTTGATGTCGTCGATGAATGGCTTTTGGGCCTTGATGGATTGCTGGTGTTTGGCCGCCAAGGGCTGTTTGCGCATGACAATACCCATCATGCATTTGCCATGGCCTACGGTGCGGCCGATTGCATTGATGCAAAAGGTCAGGTCGACCGCGATAAATGGAGGCGCTACCGCGAGGTGTTCGCCACTCACATCGTAGAGGACTAAGCGATGCCTGCCGCACCCCAGATCGATATCTTGATGTATCACTCGATCTCGGATGCGGGTGGGCCGACGTCGATCACGCCCGACATCTTCGCCGCGCAGATGCAGGCGCTGGCTGCATCGGGCCTGCCGGTGGTCTCAATTGATGCACTGGCTGACTTGGAGAGCCTTGCCGAGCGTTCAGTCATACTTACCTTTGACGATGGGTTTGCCGACTTTGATCAGGTCGCCTGGCCAATCCTGCGCGATTATAACTTCCGCCCGATTGTGTACTTGCCCACCGGATGTATCGGCGGAGTTGAGAACTGGACCGGCTCCAACACTCCGGCGCGGCCACTTATGGATTGGAACAGGGTCGAGACTCTGGCAGCCGAGGGGGTGGGGTTTGGCGCCCACAGCATCACCCATCCTGATCTTGCATCGCTGGATCCAGACACGCTGGAATACGAGGTCGCCCGCTCGGGCCATGACATTTCCGCGCGCCTTGGCCAGCCGATCCGCCATTTTGCACCCCCCTACGGGTCATCCTCTGACATAGTGCGCCACTGCATCGCCCGTCATTATGCAACATCCGTTGGCACAAGGATGGGGGCGGCAACCCCAAGCTCAGATATTCATGATCTGCCGCGGCTCGAAATGTTTTACTACACCGATATTTCCCGCTGGCAGGCGCATCTTGCGGGTCGCGGCGGGGCTTATCTCAATGTGCGGCGCACATTGCGTGTCGCACGGCAGTTCGCACATAAACACCTTGGTATCGGTTGAGTGCGGTAGCGGGTTGCTCCCGGCGTCAATTTCGACTGATGATTAGCACATCCCCATCACCAAGTGTTCCGGGAAATCGCCGAACTAGCGTCAGCTCCTCGCCCATATCCTGTTTCATCTTTGGTATGGTTCTGAACATACGCACCGGAAACGCCACGACCAGTATCAGCGGACCGGGTTCGGCCATCGCTTGATCATAATCCTCAGGCGTTCTGATGTTTCCCCAGTCCGCATCAAAGAAATCCTGATAAATAGGCCCGCTTGGTCCCATTGAATACACAGGCTCGCCTGGCACGCGCGTCGCTTCGGCCAGAACGAAAGCTGCGGCCAGATCCTGTTTTGGGGCGGCGTAATTGCGCTGCAATAGACCTAAAGACACCAAAGCCATTAGGGCGACCGCTACGGCAAACATCACTCCCTCACCTTTTGGCTTGTTGAGGGCGCGCGCAACCACACCGGCGGCCACGTGGCTGCCAATAACGATCAAGACTAGGAAAAACCCGATGTCCACAAAGAAAAACCGCGGCCATATCCTCATGCCCAGAAACAGAAGCGCGCCAATGGTCAGCGCTATGTGGGCCAGCACAGCGGGCGTATATAATGGTGCGTTACGGTGCGCCCTTACCGCGCCGAGGGTCATGATGATTAGAATCAAAACGGCCACCAGTGATGTCAGCGCGCCCACGCTTCCAAGCCCAGTGCGCACCCCTTCAACAACAGTCCAAAGCGGGTTTTGATACTCTTGCATCGGATCGACTGCCGATGTCCCGGACACTGACCCTACCGTTTCCAGAAGGCTTGGCAGGATCGGTAGATAAAGCACAGCAACCAGCCCCACCCCCAGCAATGCACCAAATATCGGCAGGCCCACATGTGACGCTGTCCTCTTATGCGAGCCGGGCATCAGCAATGTAATGATCCAGACCAACCCCAAAGCAGCAAAAAAGAACGCGCCAGTCAAATGCGTGAACACCGCAGCAGCGAGTGACAGGCCGAAGGCGATCCAGACACGCCATGTCGGGGTTTTCATCCCCCGGAGAAAGAAGATGAGTCCAAGCGTGCTCCAGAATGCCAGCTCTGTATATCCGCGCGCATTTTGAGAGAACCAGACCTGATGATAGGAAATCGCAGTCAGCAATGCGGAACTATGCGCAACTGCTGAGCCTGCTATATCTTTGGCAAGCCACCAGATCGCGGCAACCGTAGCGACACCGAACGCCATTGCCGGCAGGCGGTAGGCCCAGATAGTGTCTCCGAAAATAATCGCCGAGAGCTTTGCTTGCAAACTGAAAAAATAATGATGATTCATCGAATAGTCGCGGATCATATCACTCCATGAAAGGCGGATATGCGTACTGATTGTTGCGATCTCGTCAAACCATAGCGGTGCATCAAGCCCGATCAGGCGCACGACCGTCGCGAGAATCAGGATTGCGGCCAGCCATACGAAATCAGCGCGGCTATATCTGGGATTAGGTACATCCATGTCAGGCGAACTCAAACACAAGGATCGCTAAAATTCGTCATTGGAATATACACTCGCTCACCAGATAAATTGTGAAATTAAAATACGCCCGATTTATAGCACGCAGCCTGAACTTCTGCCAACCCGCGACAGGCCGATCCGACAGCTCAGACGTTTTTGCTCACGAGCGACGAAACCCACCCGATCTTTCGCCCTCGTCACTCACAACTCATCGCAACGTCATGTCAGCCCGCGTCACAATGACGACGCCACTGCCAATGACAGTAATCTGAGTGCCGGAGGATCCGTCTCCTTCTAGCTGGGGCAGCGCCTCGACGCTGCCATCGGCTTCGGCGTGGAAGACTACGTCATAGGTTCCGCCCGGCAGCCCCGACAGATCGAACGATCCGGCATTGGTTGTCCGGATGGCAATTGCCACCTTACCGTCGCGGTTTCGGACGGCCACACTGCGGAGCCATTCGCCATGATCCTGAGTGCCGATCCGAACCGCGCCCTGCCGAAAGGCGGAAAAAACTGGGCAGAGCAGTCGGCCGCGCTTAGACGGCGTGATCTTCGAGTTCGTGCCGTCGAGAACCGCATCGAGCATAAAGCTGTCCGACGTGCTTTTGACCCCCGGAACGATCTCGCGAACGATCCCGTACTTCTGCCATGCCGTGGCCTGTGCGATCAGCAGATCGTTGAACAGGCTGTCGATGCCGCCCCGGGTCAGTTCCAGCATCGCCGTCTCGATGCCGTCGCGCCGGGCCGTTTCGGCGATCCGGCGTAGCACTTCCAACTTTTCGCCATCGTATTTGTGATAGCCCAACACCGAGATCTTTCCCGGGTCCTTCAGCACTCGCCGGGCCTCCTCGTAATAGCGCACCGCGTTCGACGAATCCCTCACGGAAGGGGCAATGATCGCCGGATCGAAGCCCAATTCATGTAGATGCGCCGTTACGGCGTTGATGGCCATGCCGATTTGCTTACCGCCCCAGTGATCGGTGTTTTCAGGCTCAAGCGTGACCTCCAAGGCATCGGGGATCAGCCCGTACTTATCGCGCAATCGAACGAAATAGAATCCGATGAACTCGGCATATTCCTCTGGGTCTAGCGCAAGCGCCAAATCCCCCTCAAGCAGGCCCTTTTTTGTGCTGAAATCGACCAGATTCACGGTCAAATACAGATCCTCGCCCCGCGCATTGAGCCGCTCTTTCATCGGCAGAACGATCAGCTCGACCTCGTCGTCAAAAAACGCCGTCTGAAAACCGGCAGGGTTCAACTCACCCGGGTCATCATTGTCGTTGAGCGTCTCGTACTGATGGCGTTTCAATTCCGCAAACTCGATATCGCCGCTCATCCATAGCGCCCAATAATCGACCGGATTCTCAAGGCCGGACCTAACTTCTAACCGCACTCGGTTGATTCCGCAGGCGTTGACAAGTTCGTCGAGCACCGCGCTCAGGTTGCGCGGCCATTCTGCATTAGCCCGGTTGGTTCGGGTCTCGAAGCTCCAGAAATGCGCCACGACTTCCCAGCCCCGCAAGGTCTGGAACCGTTCAAAGGGCAAGATGCGCACCGTATCATTAGCGCCCAATGGACGCGGATTGGTTACAGCGGCCAGAAGGATGAGTGCCACGGCCAAACTTCGCATCGGTGTCATTTTAAACCGTCCTGCCATGCAATGCGCTCAACCATCAACGATCTGCCCTTATCACTGGTCGCGATGAACACCCGGCCATCAAGGGGATGGCAATGGCCAATATTCTCATATCGAGGTACATTTTGTCCTCAGAATCTATATCTTTGCAGAAGATCACAGGCATTGGCTTCGTAATTGTGGGAATCGTGATTCTCTCGCAGCTCAATTTGGTCTGATGCAAATTTGCCTCGTTTCTGAGGCAGTATTTTGTATCTTTGATTACGGCCAGCGCCAAATATGGTACGTAGTCCTACGACGGATTGTATAGATCAGCGTGATTTTGCCTATTTACCCTCACGACACGCATGCGTAGGTTGCATTTTATGAACGAGCACACGTTTACCAAATATTAACCTGATGCGCCCAAATTGGTCATGAATCGGAGGCTGCCTGAAGTGAGAAGAATGCGCGACGGCTTTCGTATGCGCAATACAGGGTCGCCCTGACGCTAATCCACGCTGGGAGTGTAGGAAATGGTACTTGGCATAATCGCAATTGGGATGCTCGTTGGTATGTCTGCCGCATCCGTTGCGCTATTCGCCGGATACTCCATACTAATGTGCCTGTGGTTCTACACCCTGTTCGGATGCCTCTCATCTTTGGCTATTGGCTCCTTTGCCGTTGCGATCGACACGCTGCTGCGAGTCCTGCGAGAACGCGAAGCGCGGCCAACACAAACCCAATGATCTAATTTGGGCCTTCGTTAGGCGCGTCTCCGCATTAATCTGTGCAGCTAGACATCTACCAAACGAGGTTGCCGCGCGCGCCTTAGGGTTGCTGCTGTCAGCCTCCGTTATCTGAGACGCGGACAGAGGTAGCTTTCTGCTGAAGGCTGCTTTGACGCTGATCAATCTGCCTAGGCTGGGCTAACGCAGATAAAAAATCCTGCCTTAACTCTTACTTTCACATTTAAGGCAAGAATAACTTTTTGGATCATATTTATGCCCGATTTCATTGCGACCCTCGAAACTTGAGACGAGTGTAGGTTGGGCCAGAGGCTCACAATTTTAAAGGAGCAGTACCCATGATTTTTGCATGCCTTTTAGTTGGGGTTGTCTTGGGTTTAATTTCGGCAATCGTCACTGCGGCGATGGGATATGGCCTTCTCCTTGCGCTGACGGCCTATATGCTTGGTGGGATCGCAGGCACGATGCTGTTGCTAGTTATGGCGCTAGTGCAGCGGCCTCGATACGCCGGATTGGTTGCAGCCGAGGGCGGAACGGCGCTAACATTCCGTGCCTTCAGGTTCTCAAGGCTTAGGGAGATATCATGCGCCGCCTTCGCGACCTCTTATCGTGGCGCCGACCACCAACAGGTTCGATAGACGCGTTCGCGCCCCTTCCCTGCCCTGAAACCCCTATCTGCATCGTCGGCGATCTTCATGGCCGTCTGGACCTGCTAGGGCGAATGCTGGACGCGATAGACGCGCGGGCAGATGCAGGCGCACATCGGACAGTATTTGTCGGCGACATGATAGACCGAGGGCCTCAGAGCGCGGCTATCCTGAGCCGCCTCGTGCAGCTAAACACAGCAGCGCCGGAGCAGATCATTTGCCTGATGGGCAACCATGAGCGCATGATGCTAGATTTTTTGGATGACCCGGCGCGATGCGGGCCACATTGGTTGGCAAACGGCGGCAATGAGACATTGGCCAGCTTTGGCCTTTCGCCTTGGACACGCAATAGCGACGTCAGTGCCGACAAGCGGCTGGAGAGCCTTGCC
This sequence comes from Roseovarius sp., assembly GCA_024636515.1. Classification (GTDB taxonomy): domain Bacteria; phylum Pseudomonadota; class Alphaproteobacteria; order Rhodobacterales; family Rhodobacteraceae; genus Roseovarius. The sequence continues at coordinate 3,982 of JAGXGX010000100.1, read as the reverse complement.
GCCGACCTTGCTGAGGCCATGCCGGGCGAAGTCGCACAGTGGGTAATCGCCCTTCCCCTTGTCTGGTGCGAAGGCACGCTTGTCGTGACGCATGCTGGGGCCGATCCCAGTCGTGAAATCGCAGGCCAGTCAGCGCAAACACATCTTTGGGGACACCCCGCCTTTCTACGCCAGAAACGCTACGATGGTCTATGGGTGGCACACGGCCATACGATCATGGATGAGGCACATGCCCAATCAGGGCGGATCGCTGTGGACACTGGGGCTTGGCACACAAACCGCCTGTCGGCCGCGTGGCTGAGTCAAGACGGGCTGGAATTCATCGAAGTATCGAATGCTTAGGGCGGGTCAAACCAACGCCATACGCGACGGGTAAACTGACACAGCACTCGCGTCTGGTCCGCCTCCTCACCGCCGGTGAGGACACGTATTTTCAGGACCATCCTGTTCAAGTGCCCCGAGCCCTAGCCCAAGCTGCTCCCTCAAAAACTGGCCTGCACACAAGTTTTTGTGCTCCAAACCTCTAACGGTCCAACTTATTTAAAGGGGGTTGGGACGCCATGAAAACGTATGATACGAAGATAACACCCCGCCAGCGGCGGTGGTTTTGGAAAAGTGAAAGAAGAGGCATTCAATGGCGACTGGCACCAATATCCGGACCTATTTCGAGGGTGCATGGCACGAGGGCGACATGCCGGTCATGCGGGCTGCGGATCATGGGATGTGGCTCGGCAGTGCCGTCTTTGACGGGGCGCGGCTGGCGCATGGGCTGGTCCCGGATCTGGATCTGCACTGCGCGCGGGTGAACGCCTCGGCCAAGGCGTTGATGCTGGAGCCGACCGTCGATGCCAGCGATATGGTGCAGATCATCCGCGAAGGTTTGCAGGCTTATGCGCCGGGGGCTGCGGTCTATATTCGGCCTATGTATTGGGGGCAGGATACCGGTTATATGGCCATTGTCCCTGATAGCACCTCGACCGGATTCGCTGTCAGCCTCGAAGAGATTCCGATGCCGCTCGAAGGGTCATCCACCACGCTGACGCGCACTCGGTTTCGCCGCCCGGTGATGGAGGATGCGGTGGTCAACGCCAAGGCCGCCTGCCTATACCCCAACAACGCGCGGATGCTGGCCGAGGCGCGAGCCAAAGGATTTGGCAACGTACTGTGCGCCGATGCGCTGGGAAATGTCGCCGAGAGTGCGACCGCTAACGCCTTCATGGTTAAGGATGGCGAGGTATTCACGCCTGCACCTAACGGCACGTTTCTGGCCGGGATCACGCGAGCGCGGCACATCGACAACCTGCGCAAGGAAGGTATCCGCGTGCATGACACTACGCTCAGCTTTGAAGACTTTCATAGCGCCGACGAGGTGTTTCTAACGGGCAACATGGCCAAGGTGACGCCAGTGACGGCATTCGACGACACGTCTTATCAGGTCGGCCCCGTCACGCGCCGCGCGCGTGAAATGTATTGGGATTGGGCCGCCGGAAGCCCACTGTAAGTATCGCGCCGGGCATATGCCGCCCGGCGCTGTTTTCTATGCCGCTATCCGCTCTGCCGGGGTCATGCGCAACATGGGCAGTTGGCGTAGGAACACCGGCGAGATTATCGCGAGACCCACGAGCGTCGCGTAGATATTCGGGGCAACCAATAGGATCGCGGCGACGGCCAACAGCGCGCGCTCATACGCGCGCATCGGGCCTATCAGCCAGTCGGCGAAGGCCGCAGACAGCATCCATATCCCCGCCATTGCGCCCGACACACCGATCACAAACTCGGTCCATGTGAACCCATCAACCACCAGCAAAAGCGACGGTGAGAAGACGAACACGAACGGCACCAGCGCCTTGCCCATTCCCAGACGGAAGGCCGTGTTCCCCGTCTTAAACGCGTTGGAATCCGCAATGCCCGCTGCCGCATAGGCGGCCAGCGCGACGGGCGGCGTGATATCGGCCATGACCCCGTAGTAGAAGACGAAGAAATGCGCGACCAGCGGCTGCACCCCCAGCATGCTTAGGATCGGTGCCGCAACTGCAATCATGATTAGGTAGTTCGCGGTGGTCGGAATGCCGCAGCCCATCAGGATGCAGACTATGGCCGTCATAATCAGCGTGAACATCAGGGTCAGGGCCGAAACCGACATCACTTCGAACGGCAGGAATGACAGGAAATCCCAGACGTTCCCCGCCCAGACTGCGGCGACCGAAGTGACCATGTACGCAATTTTGAAGCCAACGCCGGTAAGCGTGACAACACCGATGATCACGCCAACCAGCGCCGCTGCCGCCGTAACCGAAAGCGAGAATTTCGCACCGGTGACAAAGCTGTCCCACAGCTCGGTCGCCGTCTGCTTCGCAAAGCCCGCAAGATCGCTGCCGTGGCGCAGCAGGTTCTGGATAACCAGCACGAGGATGCACGCAGAGATGCCGTAGAAGGCCGCCAGATAAGGCGTCTTGCCGGACAATAGCGTTGCCACCAGCACAATGAGCGGCAGGGTGGTCAGCCAACCCGCCTTGAACACCGCCCATGCGACGGGCAGTTCGTCCTTGGTCATGCCGCGAAGGCCGCGGCGGCGCGCCTCTAGGTGGACCTGCACCAGAACGCCAAAGAAGTGCATGAAGGCCGGCACCAGCGCCGCCGTCAGGATTGTGGTCAGCGGCACGCCGAGGTATTCGATCATCAGGAACGCGACCGCACCCATGACGGGAGGCGTGATCTGGCCCCCTGTGGATGATGCTGCCTCAACCGCCGCCGCAAAGTGGCGCGGGTACCCGATGCGGATCATCGCCGGGATAGTCAGCGATCCTGTGGTGACGGTGTTGGCGATGGACGAGCCTGAGATCGAGCCTAGCATGGCCGATGAGACGACCGACACTTTGGCCGGGCCACCTGCAAAGCGGCCCGCGAGGGCCGAGGCGAGGTCAATAAACAGCTGGCCCAGACCGATGCGCGTGGCCATTACGCCGAACAGCACGAAGTGGAACACGTAGGTCGAGATCACGCCCAGCGCGGTGCCGTAGATACCCTGAGAGGTCAGGTATAAATGATTGACGATGTTGGTCCAGCTCGCACCGGGATGCGTTAATACGCCGGGCATCGACTGACCGAAATAGGCGTAGGCCATGAACAGGATGGCGATCACCGGCAGCGGCCAACCCATCGCGCGGCGCGTCGCCTCCATCAGCACGACGATCAGAATGGTGCCCATCACCACGTCGATCATCAGCGGATTGCCGACTCGGAAGGCCAGATCGTTGAATACCCACGGCACGTATAGGGCGGCTACGATCCCCGCTGCGGCAAGAATCCAGTCGGCGATAGGTACGCCCATCGGCGTGGCCAGCGTGTTGCGCGGTGTTGGCCGCGCGCCAAAGACGGTGAACGAAAAAAAGATCAGACCCAGCGTGAACGCCAGATGCGTACCGCGATGCACGGTGGCTTGCGGGATGCCGAAACCGGCGGTGTAGAAGTGATAGCATGACAGCACGAACAGCGCGCCACCGACGAGCCATTCCATGCTGGGCAGCAACGGGCGAAAGCGGACTTCTGGATCGTATCTCTCTTCCAGAGCCTTCATTTCCGCGTCGGTCATTTCCTTGACGCGCTCCGCTTCGGATGTCTGTGACATTGCCGCCTCGCTGGTAGATGTGTGGAGATGCAAAAAAACCGGCCCGCGCGTGGCGGGCCGGTATGGTCTGGGCGTTGATTATTCGATCAGGCCCTGCTCCCGATAGAACTTCTCGGCGCCGGGGTGCAGCGGGATGCCGACACCGTCGAGGGCCGTTTCGACCGTAATGACCTTGCCCTTCTGGTGGCCGGAATCCAGCAGCTTGCGGGTGTTTTCATTCCACAAGGCAGCTGTGATGCCATAGATCAGATCTTCGGGCTGATCGGCACTGGTCACCCATTGGGCGCCGACCGAGAGGGTGGTGACATCGTCTGTCACGCCCTCATAGGTGCCGCCGGGCACGACGTTCTCGGC
>JAGXGX010000016.1 GCA_024636515.1 Roseovarius sp. | reverse complement strand
GCTCTCAGTATCCCCGATGGCCTCTATCCGATTCAACAGCGCATCGCCTGGAAGGGTCGCAACCTGTGCCACCGGAAGATAATTGAATCCCCTGCCCTGCGCTACCTTACGGACTGCCTCATATGCCGAACGGGCATCAGCGGACCGCCCATCAAGTCTGGCCTGCCAGTGATCAAGTTGCGCCTGCCAAGCGCCCGCCGCCTTATCTCGGGCCAACCGGTGAGAGTCTGTTTCAAGTGAGATTGACACGATACGCTTACGGGCCTCGACCGTCTCAAACCGCTTCGGGATGCGCCGCACAAGGTACCAGACACCGCGTCGGTTGGTCAGCTTCAAGTCTTTTTGCATCGCAAAACCCCATCCCATCGGCTTCGCACTTATAAACCAATGTCATGCAATTTGTCATGCAAAATGTCATGCCGACAGCGGGAGCCAAAGCGCGCAAAGGGCGTATATTATCTTTAAACTCAGTGAGTTAACTGGAATTTCAGGGGGAAATTATGGTGGACCGAGGAGGATTCGAACCCCCGACCCCCTGATTCGTAGTCAGGTACTCTATCCAGCTGAGCTATCGGTCCACGCGGGCAGGAATTAGCGGCTGCGTTCGGGCATTGCAAGGGGCGATTACCACTTAGTCGGTGCGATGGGCATAAACTGCGCTAGGCGATACCCGGCTTTGGTGGTGGGCCGCCCGGCAATTGGCCTTTGGGCAGGGTGATAAGGAACGAAGTGCCGTTTGGGCCAGTATGCTCGAGCTCCAGAGTGCCGCCATGGCCGCGTATAAGCTCGACCGAGATGGTCAGTCCAAGGCCCGATCCGCCTTTTGTCGCGCCACCCTGAAATGGTGTGAACAGATGTTCGCGCGCTTTGGGTGGCAGGCCGGGGCCGGTGTCGCTGATGCGGATTAGGACAGTATCGTCCGTCTCGCTGCTTTGAACGGCGATCTCGCCGGGGCGGCCGCTGGTGACGATGGCCTGACGTGCGTTCCGTACCAGATTGGCAATTACGCGGTACAGCTGCTCGGGGTCGGCGCGCAGCTGAAATCCGGCGCGCACATCCTCAGAGAAGCTGATGTCGGCCTCGCCTGCAGACAGCCGCTCGCTGTCGATAACGTCCGTCACGATGTCGAGCAGAGCGAAGCGCGACAATCGCGGCGCCGGCTCCTCGGCCTTGCCATAGGCTAGTGTGGACTCGCACAGGTTGACGGCGCGGGTGATCGAATTGACCAGTTTTGGCGCCATGCGCTTGACCATCGGATCCTCCGACGTTTCAAGCCTGTCGGTAAACAACTGCGCGCTGGTCAGGATATTGCGCAGATCGTGGCTGACCTTGGCCACTGCGCTGCCCAATCCGGCAAGGCGTTCTTTTTGCCGCAAGGCTCCAGTCAGCTGGGTTTGCATCAGCGCCAGTGTCTCTTCGGCCTCGCGCAGCTCGGTTATGGTCGAACTGGGGGCGATGACGCCGCGCGCGTCCTCGGGCGCGCTGGCATAGGCCTTCATTGAGCCGACGACGCGGCTGATGGGCCGCACGAGGAACACACGCACGGCCAGAAACAACAGCACGGCAGTGATGATCGAGATGACGGCCGATAGAAGGAGAATGCGCAGACCGTAGTCGATCATGGCCATGCGCAGCGTCTGCGTCTCCATCGTGACTTCGATCAGCATTCCAGCGCTGCGCACAGGCATACCGATGACGCGCACCACTTGGTTTTCACGCGATATCAGGCGGGCCAGTGCATCGCGCATCAACGTCCATGCGCCTGCGTCGCGCAGGTCGTATGTGGCAGTAATGGCCGAGGGCAGCGGCGACGACAGCACCAGCTGGCGCGCGTCGTTGCGGCGCAGCACCACGTTATAGACGCCGGCATTGGCCAGCAACTCATCCTCTAGGTCTGGGCTGATCTCGTCGCCCGCCAGACGGGCGAGTGACGCGATCTGCGCCCTCTCCAACCGCGACAGCAAGAAATCCTCGCGAAAACGCGCGATGGACGGCACAAAAATCAGAACCTCTGCGAGCATCACAAAGATCGCTGTAAGGATCAGAAAACGGCCTGAGAGTGAATTCATCTTGCCCTCCTGCCCCTAGGGCCGCCTATGGCAGCCAGCGCTGCACGAAGCGCACCGCGCGCTTTACCCAGATACTATCAAATAGGCGCGGGCTAAAATAGGCACCAGCGGCACGTTTATTGACTTCTCCGATGGTTGGATAGGGGGCGACCATGGCGGCAATCTGGCTCATCTTCATGTCGTTAGCCAGCGCCAAAGCCCACAGCCCGATCAACTCGCCCGCCTGTTCACCGACAATGGACGCACCCACTGGGCGCCCTCGGACGACCATCACCTTGATCAGACCGCGCGTCTTGCGCTCGGCTATGGCGCGGTCGTTATGCTCATACTCAAAGCGCACAACCTCCAATTTGTCGCCGTGCTTCTCACGCGCCTGCGCCTCGGTCATGCCAACCTGCGCCAGTTCGGGCGCGGTATAGGTGGTCCACGGGATGTGGCTGGTCTTCGCCTTGGACGGCAGTCCCAACACGGCAGAGCGGATGACGATGCCCGCGTGATAGCCCGCGACATGGGTAAATTGCAGCCCACCTGCAACGTCGCCGATGGCATAGACGCGGCTGTTGGTGGTCTTCATCCGGCCGTCCACCTTGACGCCGCTTTTGGTCGTCTCGATGCCTGCCTTGTCTAAGTTCAGCTTGTCCACGTTACTCTTGCGGCCCACCGCCATCAGAAGGTGACTGCCCTCAAAAACGCGCCCATCCTTGACCTCAACTTCGATACTGCCCGCCTTGCCACGTATTTCCGCAGCGAGCGCATCTTCGGCTATCTCGATGCCTTCCTCGCGCAGTGTATCCAGCACGATAGCGGCTGTTTCGGGATCGTCATTGGCCAGCGCCTTGGCCCCCTCGATCACCGTCACTTTGCAGCCAAGGCGCCGATGCGCCTGCGCCATTTCCATGCCGATGGGGCCGCCGCCGACGATTAGCAGATGTTCGGGCCGCGTTCGCAGGTCAAACAGCGTCTCATTGGTCAGATATGGCACGCTATCCAGACCCGGAATGGGCGGCACGAGTGGAGACGACCCGGTCGCAATAACGATGCGGCGGGCTTTGATAACTGTATCGCCGGCCTGCACCTCGGTATCCGAGATAAATTCGCCGTATTGCTCGATCACCTGTACGCCCAGCCCTTCGAACCGCTCGACGCTGTCGACTGGCGCGATGGTGGCAATGACGCCCACGACATGATCCTTGGCAGCGGCATAATCGACGTCAGGCACTACATTTGCCACGCCGTAGCGCGCTGCATTTGCCTGCGCGTAGGCCGCCTTGCCCGAGGCGATCAGCGCCTTGGAGGGCACGCACCCGTAGTTCAGGCAATCGCCGCCCATCTTGTGCCCCTCTAGCAGGACAACGCGCGCGCCCATCTGGACCGCGCCCGACGCAACCGACAAGCCGCCCGAGCCTGCACCGATCACCAGAATATCCGTCTCGATCCGTTTCATGGCTCAAATACCTTTCTTGCCGCGTACGGCCTTTATAATCATCGGCAGCGCGGCCAGCGCACTGAGGCCCAGAAGGGGCCCGATAATCTGCGGCTCCCACAGCAGGCTGAGGTCGGGGCTGTCGCCGCGGTCGAACACCTCACCAAGGCCGACCCCGATCGAGGTGAAGACCAGCGCGCCCGGTATGATGCCGATCACGGTGGTCAGCACAAAATTGCGAAATTTGACGCCGACCAGCGCCGGCAGCAGATTGGCAACGAAGAACGGCACCGCCGGGACAAGGCGCAAGAGGAATAAAACGCTGATCTCATTCTCACTCAGCCCGTCCTTGATGCGTTTCAGCGTGCCATCGCTCGCGTCAATCTTTGCTGCCAGCGATTTGCCCAGCCCCATGCGCGCTGCCTGAAAAATGGCGAAGGCACCGAGCGACGCGGCGACCACGTTGAACATGGTTCCCCACATGATGCCAAAAAGGAACCCGCCAGTGACCGACGCAACCGCCGCACCGGGTAATGAGAATGCCACGATGACGAAATATGTCGCGACGAATCCCGCGACCATCATTGCAAAATGCGCGTCGCGATAGGCTAGCAGCGTCTCGCGGTTTTCGCGCAGCGTGTCAAAGCTAAGGTAATCGCGAAGGGTAAAGGCACCAATGGCCGCCACTAGCACGATCAGCGCCAAAGGCGCGTGTCGCAGGACCGGGTGCTTTTGCGCGGTCTGCTCGTCGGTCTGGTCGGCCTTTTGCATATGTCGTACTTTCCTCGGAATTGCGGCAATCCACCATAGATGACGACAAGTCGCAGCTCTGGATAGCCGTATCACGCGGCGTTGATCGCCCGTGAGGCCTGAGGGCTGGCTGAGGCGTCTAAAGCCGATTATTGTAACATCACGCTGCGTATTTGTTGCAATAAGTGGCCGGGCGGGGTTTGACTTGGGTAAAACCGCCTACTATAGACCGAACTTCGGAGATACCCGGATGGCTGCGCGATTCCCGTAAGAGCGCGCTCGTTCGCACAAATTTGGAGACGGAGCGATGAAACGCACCTTTCAACCCTCGAACTTGGTTCGCAAACGGCGCCACGGCTTTCGCTCGCGCATGGCTACAAAAGCCGGCCGCAAGATCCTGAACGCACGCCGCGCCCGCGGCCGCAAGTCGCTGAGCGCATAAGCGCCAGCGAGACGGATGGTTATATGACCCCGCCGGAGGCCCCCGATCACCAGACCGGGACGCTGCCACCGGCGGTTTTGTCATGTCCGAAGGCTGCGCCATTGACCGTCCTCAAGACGCGCAAGGATTTCCTGCAGGCCGCCCGCGCCGAACGCCAAGGCACATCGTCTATGATGGTGCAGGCTCGTAAGCGCCGAGACGGCGAGACGGCATCAGGCGTCCGCGTCGGCTTCACCTGTTCTAAAAAAGTTGGCAATGCCGTGGCCCGCAACCGGGCCAAGCGCCGCCTGCGCGAGGCTGCTCGCGCAATCCTGCCGCAGCAGGGACAGGACGGCTGGGACTATGTTCTCATCGGCCGGGCCGCTGTGACGGATAAGCGCGATTTCACTGCACTCAAAGGCGATTTGGCTTATGCCCTGCGCAAACTGCACGGCAAATCCGGCAGTGCGCCAAAATGACCCCGCTGGCATGGGCCTTCTCACTGCCAGTGCGCGGCTACCGCTTGCTCTTTAGCCCATGGGTGGGCCATGGTTGCCGGTTTCAGCCGACATGCAGCGCCTACGCGCTTGAGGCGCTGGCGCTGCATGGGGGTATCCGCGGCGGATGGCTGACCCTACGGCGCATCGCGCGTTGTCATCCGTGGGGTGGCTCCGGCATCGATAACGTCCCGGACTGAGGCAGTCTCCTACATGGTTTGCGTAATCACACCGCAAGCAATGCGCCCACCTGCCCCCGCATCGGACTGATAGCTATCCGCATTTTCGTGAATGACGATGGCAGAGCCGTCTT
>JAGXGX010000099.1 GCA_024636515.1 Roseovarius sp. | reverse complement strand
TTCGTTCAGCAGCGCATCAAGGATACGCGTAGCAAAGCGCATCTCCTCAACCGTCTCGGCCTTGGTCACCGCCAGCGCCCACGCGCGCGAGAAATGAATGAGGAAGACGTAATCCTGCACCAAATAGTTCACGTAGGCGGCGCGGGGCAGTGTGCCGTCCCTAAGCCCTTCGACGAACGCATGATGCGTATAGTCGTGCCATAGTTCTGCTGCCTCGGCCCGCCATGCGGTGAAAGTCGTGCCGTACATTAGCGCGCCCTCACTGGCGTGCACCGGGATCTATCGCCAGTTGCGATACCGGGCGGATGCCTTCGATCAGGCCTGCCTCGCTCATAAACTTCTCAAACCCGGTGTAGCGCGCAACGTCAACAGCCGCTGGACGCAGGGCAAAGCGAGGGATCGTGTCGACCCATGCCCGCGAATTCAGCTCATCGTCCAGCTCGGCGGACGTTGACTTGAAAATCTCCCAGCTGTCCTCGGGGTGGTTAACGATGTACTGCGTTGCTAGTTCGGTCGCGCGCAAAAACCGCGAGATGACTTCGGTATCCATCGTTTCTGGATTGGCGACATAGATCAGCTCATCATAGGGCGGCACGCCTTCCTCCTCAATGTAGAAGCAATGACCGGGCACGCCCTCGATATCCATCTGGTTCAGCTCGAAATTGCGGTAGGCGCCGATGACGGCATCAACCTGCCCCGACATAACCGACGGGCCAAGCGACCAGTTGACGTTGATCAACTCGACATCCGTCAGGGCGATATCGTGGGCCGAAAGGATCGCCGTCAGCAGCGCCTCTTCGACGCCGGCAACGGAATAGCCGATCTTGGCCCCTTTGAGGTCCGCGATCTCCTTGATCGGGCTATCCTCTAACGTCAGCAGGCAGTTTAGCGGGCTGGCAATCAGCGTGCCGACGCGGATCAGAGGCAGCCCCTCGGCCACCTGCATGTGCAGTTGCGGCTGGTAGGACACTGCCAGATCGGCCTGCCCGGCGGCCACCATCTTGGGCGGAGCCGACGCGTCGGCAGGTGCGACCACCTCGACCTTGAGGCCAGCATCGGCGAAGTACCCGCGCTCCTCGGCGATGATGATCGGGCCATGATTTGGATTCACGAACCAGTCGAGAACGACGGTTAGCTCATCCTCGGCGAGGGCGGGCGTTGCGGCAAAAAGGGCGGCGGCGAGGGCAAGGGCTTTCATCGGTGACTTTCCAAATCTGGTTGCCATGGACCGTGCATCCGAGGCACCGCGATAGAGAGCGGACCTAGGCGCACGGCATGGCCGCGGTGCAATGGCTGGTCAGATGGCGGCGAGGGGAGGTACAAAGATGCGCGCGGCGCAGGTGCGCCGTGCAATGTCTCCGTTCCCTACGCCGGTACTGACCGGATCAGGTTCGATGGGTCGGCATCTGCGCCTCTCAGCCCCGGCAATGCGGAGCCCCCCAACGGATACAGCCAAACCTAGCCGCGCGGCGGGGCAAGGGCAAGCGGGTTTGCGCGGTTTTCATACGGTTCACCGGGACGCTCAGTCGCCCACGTGCGGGGGTATTATTCGGTCATTCATGTTCCGGCATCAACGCGGTAGGATGCGGACAAAACTCAGGGTCCGCCAAATGGCCTGCAAGCGACTGAAATCGGAGAGCCGCCTATGATCCGTCCATCCCAGTCTGCCGCGACGCGGCTGTCATATGCTCTTGTTGGGGCGGTCGCGGGGGTATCGGCGTGGATGTTGATTGAACTGGTGCCTGTTCTACTCGGCAATGCGCGGCTTGCGCTGCTGTTGATATCTGCAGGGCTCGGCTTCTTCTCCGTACTTCTGGCGCTTTTGGGGCCGGTTCGCCTGATACCGGCGGCGGCGGCGGCCACCATAATGGCGGTGACAGCGGCGGCGCTGCTGCTATGGGCCAGCTTTCGGCATGTGGATGTCAGCACATTTCTGGAGCGTGGTTATGGACTGGCTGCATTTATCTATCTTTTGGCCATCGGAATGCCCTTTGCGATAGCCGCGCTGCAAAGGCACGGCGGCTGGCGGCACTACGGAATGCTCTTTGACGCCGCGTGGGAGTTGGTCGTGCGAGGGGCTGCTGCGTGGCTATTCGTCGGCGTATTCTGGGCCGTTCTACTGCTGTCGAACGAGTTGTTGGGGCTGGTAGGCCTGAACATCATCGAGGATCTGATTGAGGTAGACGCCGCGCCGTATCTCATCAGCGGCGCCATGCTGGGTTTGGGCATCGCAATCGTGCACGAGCTGCGAGATTATGTTTCGCCATTATTGGTGATCCAGTTGCTGCGCGTGCTGCTACCAGCGCTGCTGGTGGTTCTGGCTATCTTTATAATGGCGCTGCCGGTACGGGGCCTTGGCAATCTATTTGGTCAGTTTTCAGCGGCGGCGACTCTGCTGGGTGTGACGGCCGCAGGCGTCACGCTGATCACAACCGCGATCCACCGCGACAATGACTTATCGGTGCAGGGGCCGGTGATGCGCGGCGCCGCCTGGGGGCTAAGCCTAATGCTGCCGGTCCCCGCGCTGCTCGCGCTTTGGGCGGTGTGGCTGCGGGTGGAGCAATATGGCCTGACGCCCGACCGTGTCGCCGCGTTGATCGCTGCCGGCGTTGCGACCGTCTATGCGCTGGCCTATGCGGGCGCTGTCATGCACAGGCGTGGGTGGCGGGCTAGGCAGCGGCACGTCAATCGCTGGATGGCAATTGCGTCGCTGGTAATCGCTGCAGCGTGGCTGACGCCGCTGCTGAATGCCGAGCGCCTGTCGACTTCCAGCCAGCTGGCCCGTTACGAAAAGGGTGTCGATAACGATAAGCTGGCGCTGTGGGAAATGGCGCATCTCTGGGGCAGGGCCGGCAGACAGGGGCTGGCCCGACTTGAGGCGAAGGCGGAGGCGGGCGGTAATGAGGTACTGGTGGCGCTAATTTCCGAGGCGCGCAGGATCGACACAAAATGGGATTTCGAGGCTGAGCAGGGCAATGCGGACATCTCAGACATGGACGGGATCGTGCCGCTGCGACCCGAGGGCCGCACCCTGCCACCCGGCGCGTTGAACAGCCTACCGGGCGACGACCGACGCATGATCGTCGATGCCTGCAAACGCCGCGTTGCGGGCGGGCATCCCGGCTGCGTCATGGTCATCGCGCAGTACGAGCCTGAGGGCAGCGGCGCGGAACAGGTCATTGGGTTTTTTATGACGACCGGAGGCAATCCGCGTATTGTATCCTTCTCGCTGAAGGACGGCGCGTTAATTAATGATGGGTACCCTCGCGATCTGGTTCAGGGCAGATACCCCGCGGTGGAGCCTGAAATCATTGGCGATATTTTTGCGGGCCGCTTTGATATCCTGCCTGCGCCGCGCCGGGTGCTAGAAGTCGGAGGCATGCGGCTCTTTCCGCAAAACTGACGACGTTCGTAATTTGTTAAGATTAGGAAGGCATATCTGGGTGTGAATGCAGCGGAGAGTGTCATGCATGGACTCATCAACCGGGCCATAGAACGGTTCGTTCGCGATACCTATGGACGGGATGTCTGGGGGGCCGTGGTGCGGGATGCCGGTTTGGAATTCACGGAATTTGAATCGATGCTGAGCTATGAAAGCGATGTTACGCACCGTGTGCTGGACGCGCTTGCCGCCAATCTGAACCGGCCCCTGCCGGATACACTTGAGGATATCGGCACTTATCTGGTGTCCCATCCCAAGGTGGAGGCATTGCGGCGCCTTTTACGATTCGGCGGCCCGACCTTTACCGAGTTCCTCCATTCGCTTGACGATCTTCCGGCGCGTGCGCAACTGGCTGTACCCGACCTGCACCTGCCGGATCTAGAATTATGCGAGCATGGCGCTGATGCCTACAGCGTGCACTGCCGGGGCGAGTTACCGGGGTTCGGCCATGTCATCGTCGGCCTGCTGCGGGCGCTAGCCGATGACTACGGCGCGCTGGCGCTGCTAGAGCACAAGGGTACGCGCGATGGCTGCGAGATCATTGATGTGCGGCTGCTCGCGGCCGAGCATACACGCGGGCGAGCCTTCGATTTGGCTGCGAGGGCCATATGACCAAGGGCCGCGCCATACAGAGCGGGCAAGCTGCACCAAGCGATAGGCTTGCGGCAATGATGGACGTGCTGTGTCCGATGCACGTCGTGCTAGGCGACACTGGGCACTTAACCCATGCAGGTCCCACCCTGCTCAAACTCTTTGCAGATACGCCGCTGATCGGCGCGCGCTTTACTGAGCTGTTCGAGGTCAAGCGTCCGCGTGGCGACGGCTCCATGGCCGCACTAATTGGCCGGGCAGGGGACAAGATGCACCTGCGTATCCGCGGCGGTGCGCGCACTGACCTCAAGGGTGTGCTGGTCCCGTTGCCACCGGGCTGGGGACCAGAAGGCGGCGCGCTGATTAACCTGTCCTTCGGTATCTCGGTCGTGGCTGCGGTCCGCGACTTTGGATTGACCGGCACCGACTTTGCCGCGACCGATCTTGCGGTCGAAATGCTGTATATGGTCGAAGCCAAGACTGCCGCGATGGAGGCGTCGCGCAAACTGAATTTGCGTCTACAAGGCGCCATGATCGCTGCCGAAGAGCAGGCGTACACCGATACGCTGACGGGCCTGCGCAACCGGCGCGCACTGGACTACGTGCTGGACCGGCTCGCAGAGGCCGAGCAGGACTTTGCGCTGATCCATATCGATTTGGATTTCTTTAAGGCGGTCAACGACACTGGTGGGCATGCCGCCGGCGATCATGTCCTGCGCGAGGTGGCGCGGATCATGGTCGAGGAAACGCGCAGCGATGATACTGTGGCGCGTGTTGGCGGTGATGAATTCGTGCTGGTCCTAGAGCGATTGATAAATCCAGAACGAGTCCACGATATCGCAGCCCGCCTGATCACACGGCTGTCGCAGCCTCTAAGCTTTGCTGGGCAGGTTTATCAAATATCTGCTAGCGCAGGATCGGTGCTGTCATGCGATTATCATCAGCTCGACTTGGGGCAAATGATGCTGGAGGCGGACACGGCGCTTTATACTGCCAAGCATCGCGGGCGGGGGCGTCACATCCCATTCAGCCGCGACCTGAAGAAGCCCGATGCGGTGACTGCGGGCCACGATGACAGGGTAAGCGGGCGCTAGACGGGTTGCGCCAGCGCGATCAGGGGTTGGCCTGCTCCACCATTTCGCGATCGGCAGCCGGAACATCCATAGTAGACCACGTTTTGTCTTTGGGCGGCGGCGGCGGCAAATCGCAATCGCGACGATGGATATTTACCTTCGCCATAAAATTGGCCGAAATAGGCGCGGTCACAAATAGAAATCCCATGATCAGCAGCTCGTGCAGCGCGCCGTGCCCGATTGCGTACGAATGTATCATTGACGCTAATAGCAGCGCGCCGATACCGACTGTGCCTACCTTCGTCGGGGCGTGCAGGCGCGTCATAGGGTCGTTGAATTTAAGCAGCCCAACAGAG
>JAGXGX010000098.1 GCA_024636515.1 Roseovarius sp. | reverse complement strand
GCGGGCGCTAGAGGGCATCCGCACCATCGGCGTCACGGCCGGCGCCTCTGCCCCCGAAGTACTGGTGAATGAGGTAATCGAGGCGCTTGAGGCGCGCTATGACGTCACCATCAAGCAGGTCGAAACCGCCGTTGAAAACGTTGAATTCAAGGTGCCTCGCGTGCTGAGGGCGCCCGCGTGACCGGCATTCCCCGCTCTGCCCTGTTCCTCGGCCTTGCCGGGCTGATCCCATTCATCTGGGGCGCGATCACAGTGTTGCAGCCCGCCCTTGCCGATTGGACGATCCGCGCCATCGGACCGCGCTTTGCCGGGCCATATGTTATGCTGTTCTACGGCGCAATCATTCTTGCGTTCATGTCCGGCGTCCTCTGGGGCTTTGCTACCAAGCTGGAGGGCGCGCAGGCGGCCACCGGATACGCGCTGTCAGTAATCCCTGCGCTCTGGGCGTTTTTCACTACCGGGGGCGGGCCGTCCAGCGCGGGCATCTCGTTGATGGCGGGATTCATCGGCCTTTTGGGCCTCGACTGGCTTTTCTGGCGCTACGGCGTCGCGCCAGAATGGTACATGCACCTGCGCGTATTGCTGACGGCGATTGTGCTGGCCTGCCTCGCCGTGGGAGTATTTGCATGAGCATCGACGCCGAAACTCTCGCCGTTTATGGCGCAAAGGCGCAGGATTACGCTGAGCTGACAGTAGATCTGGCAGGCAACAAGCACCTCGCCGCCTTCATCAATGCCATGCCGCCCGGCGCGCGCGTTCTTGACCTTGGCTGCGGACCCGGACGGGCGGCAGGCCAGATGGCCGTCAAGGGCCTTGCGGTGGATGCCACCGACGCGGTCGCCGAAATGGTCGCGATGGCCGGTGCGCGCCCCGGCGTTACCGCATGGCAGGCAACGTTTGACGATATCACCGGGGACGCGATCTACGATGGCATCTGGGCCAATTTCAGCCTGCTGCACGCTCCGCGCGGCGACATGCCAAGGCATCTTGCGGCCCTCAGCCGCGCATTGAAACCCGGCGGCCTGTTTCACATTGGCGTCAAGACCGGCACTGGCGAGGCCCGCGACAGCATCGGCCGCCTCTATACCTACTATAGCGAGGACGAGTTGCGCAGCCTGTTGGCCGCCGTCGGCCTCGCGCCGCACGCCAGTTGGACGGGCCGCGACATCGGCCTCTCGGGTGAGCCGTCCGATTGGGTCGTGGTGCACGCGCATGGCTAAGCTTTTTGCCTATACCGATGGGGCCTGTTCGGGCAATCCCGGCCCCGGCGGCTGGGGCGCGCTCTTGCGCGCGATGGACGGCACCCGGATCGTCAAGGAGCGCTGCCTAAGCGGGGGCGAGGCCAACACCACCAACAACCGGATGGAACTTCTGGCCGCCATCAACGCATTGGAAGCGCTGGCCAAACCGTCGACCCTAACCATCATCACTGACAGCCAATACGTCAAAAATGGCGTCACCGGATGGATCCATGGATGGAAGCGCAACGGCTGGAGAACCTCTGCCAAAAAACCAGTAAAAAACGTCGAGCTGTGGCAGCGGCTGGATGAGGCCCAAGCCCGCCATGACGTAACGTGGGAATGGGTCAAGGGTCATGCAGGCCACCCCGAGAACGAGCGCGCGGACGAGCTTGCCCGCGAAGGCATGGCCCCGTTCAAAAAAGTGACCGCCAAATGATCGCGCCAGTGCTGCTTGATTACGCCTCGGTCTTGATCTTCGCGCTTACTGGTGCACTGGTCGCTAGCCGCGCGCAGCTTGATATCGTCGGCTTCGCCTTTATCGCATGCCTCACGGCAGTGGGCGGCGGCACCCTGCGCGATGTGCTGATGGACAGATACCCGGTCTTTTGGATGGGCGATCCGACTTATCTGTTGATAGCCGTATCCGCCGCCGTGCTGATCTTCTTTACCGCACATTTGGTGGAAAGCCGCTATCGCTGGCTGCTCTGGCTCGATGCGTTTGCGCTGGCCGTCGCCGTCCCGGCGGGGGTGTCGGCGGCGATGCTGATGTCGCAGCCTGCGCCGATCGTCGTGCTGATGGGCATGATCACTGGGTGCATGGGCGGGCTGATGCGCGACGTGGTTATCGGCGAGGTGCCGCTGGTGCTAAAACAGGGGGAGCTGTATGTCAGCGCCGCGTTCGCTGGGGCGTTTGCGGCTGTGCTGCTTGAGCAGGTCTCATCCGATCCACTGATCATCTTTGGCGGCTGCGGCGCGGTTACTTGGGCCCTGCGCGCCGGATCGCTTAGCCTGGGCTGGTCCCTGCCCGTTTATAAAACGCGCCCGCCGCGCAAATAGGCCGCCGATCAGCGCCGACCGCGCCAGTGAAACGGCACGATGATCAACGCGCCGATCGACGATACAATCGCATTCAGTCCTGACGATCCGAAACCAAATCCAAACATCAGCCGCACAAAGTAGAACAGGAACGCGCCGCCAATGCAGATGATGATCGAGGCCAGATAGCCATTGCGCGTAAAGCCAGATTTCTCAGAGATATAGCCGACGATCCCAGCGATCACGACCGTGCCCATGATGGTAGGAAACATGATGCCCCGCCTATAACCGTGTTCCGGCAGGCAAAGCCATGCCGCGCAGGAACTCATCCGCATCCTGCGCACCGCGCCCGGCCCGCTGCAAGCGCAAAAGCTGCACTGCGCCGCGCCCGCAGGCCACGGTCAAATCGCCCGGCTCTGCGCGGGCCAGCACCTCGCCCGGTGCGCCCTGCCCGTCTGCAAGACGCGAGCCTAGCAGCTTGACGCGGACCCCCTCAACCTCGCACCACGCACCCGGAAACGGCGACAGACCGCGAACCTGCCGATCCACCTCAGCGGCATCGCGGTGCCAATCGACACGCGCCTCTGCCTTGTCGATCTTGGCCGCATAGGTGACGCCCGCCGCCGCCTGAGGCTGCGGCACCAGATCATCCAGCCGCTCCAGCGCGTCGCAAATCAGCGCCGCGCCCATCGCGCTGAGGCGGTCATGCAACTGCCCAGTCGTCTCCTCCGCGCCGATCGGTGTCTCGCGGCGCAGAAGCACAGGCCCGGTATCCAGCCCCGCCTCCATCTGCATGATGCAAACGCCGGTGTCCGCGTCCCCGGCCATAATCGCCCGGTGGATCGGCGCGGCCCCGCGCCAGCGAGGCAGAAGCGACGCGTGAATATTCAGGCATCCCTCGCGCGGCGCGTCTAGGACAGCCTGCGGCAGAATGAGGCCGTAGGCGACCACCACGGCGACATCCGCGTTCAGTGCGTCAAATGCCTCTTGCACATCTGCACCCTTCAAGCTGGAAGGGTGGCGCACCTCCAGCCCCAGCTGCATCGCGCGCGCATGAACGGGTGTGGGCCTGTCCTTTTTGCCCCGCCCCGCAGGGCGCGGTGGCTGGCAGTATACAGCGGCAATATCATGGCCCGCCGCGATCAACGCCTCTAGAACAGGCACCGAAAAATCGGGCGTTCCCATAAAGATAACGCGCATACCTAACCCACCATCTTGCGCGCTTTGCGCAGTAGCATATCGCGGCGCAGCTTGGTCAGGCGGTCGAAATACATGCGCCCGTTCAGATGGTCGATCTGGTGCTGTACCGAGGTAGCCCACAGGTGGACAAAATCGCGCTCCTCCATGTCGCCCGCCGCGTTCAAAAACCGCACAGTCACCGCGCGAGGGCGCGCGACCAGCGCCGACAGGCCGGGCAAGTTAGGGCTTGCCTCCTCATGCGGGCGCATTTGGGTGCTGGCGTGCAGCACCTCAGGGTTTGCCATGCGGATCGCGCGGCCCCGCTCGTCGCTGGCATCAACAACGGCAAGGCGCAACATCACGCCGATCTGCGGCGCAGCCAGACCGACGCCCGGCATCGCCTCCATCGTGTCAATCATATCGGACCAATGCGCAGCGATCGCGTCGGTGATAGCCTCTACCGGGGCGGCAGCGGTGCGGAGCCGCGTGTCGGGCCAAGGTATGCAACGGCGCACGCTCATGGCATCACTCCCGCGCCATTTCGCGTTTCAGCTTCTGCATTCGGCGGGTGATCAGCTGCCGCTTCATCGGGCCAATATGGTCGATAAAGAGCGTGCCGTTCAGATGGTCAATCTCATGCTGAACACAGGTCGCCCAGAGGCCGTCAAAGCCGCCTGTCCGCTCGGTCCCGTCTATATCGATCCAGCGCACTTCGACCTCGGCGGGGCGGGTCACCTCAGCGAACTGGTCGGGGATCGACAGGCACCCCTCCTCATAAACGTTTTGCGCGTCCGACGCGGCTGTCACCTCGGGATTGAACATCACCATCGGTTGCGGCGCCTCGCCTTCTTCTTTGATGCAATCCATCACGATCAGGCGGCTAAGGATGCCAACCTGCGGCGCCGCAAGGCCAATACCGGGCGCGCCATACATCGTCTCCAGCATGTCATTGGCAAGCGTGCGCAACTCGCCCGTCACGTCCGCGACGGGATCGCACAGCTTTTTAAGGCGGGGATCGGGGTGGATCAGGATGGGCATTTTCATGGGCTGCATGTAGGCCAAGAGGGCCTGCGGTGCAACGCCCCTTGCGCCCAGCATTAAACCGCGTAGCTTGCCCGCGGACTGAACAGGGTCGCAGGTGCGCGGCAAGCAGGAGAGCCACATGAACTTCGACGAAATCATCGACCGCGTCGGCACCCATTCCAGCAAATGGGACATGATGAAGCCGCTTTACGGCGTCGACCCCGAGGACGGGATTTCGATGTGGGTCGCCGACATGGACTTTCGTCCGCCTGCCTGCGTGTCCGAAGCGGTCGCAAAGATGCACGATCACGGCATCTATGGATATTACGGCGATGACAGGGCCTACCGCGCCGCAATCCAGTGGTGGATGAAAGAGCGCCACGGCTGGAGCGTTGAGGCCGATACGATCTTGACCACTCATGGTTTGGTCAACGGCACGTCCATGTGCATCGACGCCTTCACCGCGCCCGGCGATGGTGTGGTGCTCTTTACCCCTGTCTATCACGCGTTTGCCAAGGTGATCAAAGCGTCGGGGCGTGAGGTGGTGGAATGCCAACTGACCCGCGAAAACGGCCGGTACGAATTGAATTTTGCCGCTTATGACGCCCAGATGACAGGGTGCGAGACGATGATGATCCTCTGTTCGCCGCACAATCCCGGTGGGCGGGTCTGGACCGAGGCCGAATTGCAGGGCGTCGCAGATTTTGCTCGCCGCCACGACCTGATCTTGGTGTCGGACGAAATTCACCACGACTTGGTGATGCCCGGCCATACCCATATCCCCATGGCCTGTATTCAGGGCGTCCAGGACCGGCTGATTATGATGACGGCCACGACCAAGACATTCAACATCGCCGGTACGCACACTGGCAACGTGATCGTGCAGGACGGCGCCCTGCGCGCCCGCTTCGCCGCGCGGATGGCGGCGATGGGGATGTCGGCCAACTCCTTCGGCCTCTTCATGGCCGAGGCCGCATATTCCCCCGAAGGGGCCGAATGGGTCGATGCACTACGCCTCTACATCGATGGCAACCGCAAGCTGTTTGACGATGCAATCAATGCGATCCCGGGCCTCGCCTCAATGCCGCTGGAGGCGACATACCTCGCATGGGTCGATTTCGCCGATACGGGCATGGCGCGCGACGAATTTAACGCACGTGTCCAGCAAAAGGCGCGTATCGCCGCTAGTCACGGACCCACCTTCGGCGCAGGCGGCGAAAGCTTCTCGCGCTTCAACCTCGCGACGCCGCGTGCGCGCGTCGCAGAGGCGGCGGAGCGCCTGACAGACGCGTTCAGCGACCTTCAGTAGGTCACCTGCTGGGCGGTCGCGTACCGCCCGGCACATCAAATCATCCGTCAGTCACCGTCTTAGCAACACCCATATTTTCAAGCAGGGCGGCTGGCGCCGTCGGCGCACGGACAAAATCGGCAGGCTGACCGCCTGCCACGTGGGTCATGCGCTTGTAATCAAAATTCCGTTCGTCACCCTCCTCGGAGGCGGCGACGATAAGGCATTGCGACAAGTGGTGAGGTCCGTCATAGAGATCGACCAGCCCGCGCATATTGGCCGCATCTGCCGCGTCGACCGCAAATCCACCAGGCCAAGCCCGCAAGATGCGGTAGGACACGCCGCCAACCTCGACCTTCAGGCGATTACTCTTCAGCAGCGCGGCCCGGCGCGCCGCATCCAAACCCTCCTGCACGTCGGGTGGTAGATGCATATCCATGGCTAACCCCTCGCGTAAATTGCTACCTGTCCAAGAATGACGTCAAACTCGTTCCGATCAAGTTAAGATTTTGAAAAATCTCAAGTAGTGGCTGCGCAACCTTGCGCGGGCCGCAGGTCTTCCGTCCTTGCATGAATGGGCGTTATCCGCTTGAACGCTCGCAGCATTCTCGATCTATGCGAAAGGACGGCGCCATGGACATCGCAACAATCGTCGCACTGGCCATGATGCTGGACGCCGCTATGGGCGAGCCGCGCTGGATATGGACCCGCGTCCCGCACCCCGCGGTCCTCATGGGGCGCGCAGTCACTCTGCTGGAAACTCGCTTGAACGTAGGTAGCGCCCGGCGCGCAAAAGGCATCGCCGCAGTGGCGATCCTCGCGGTCGTTGCGCTAGGGATCGGCGCGATCCTTGCGCAGTTGGGCGGGCTTGCCAGCGTGCTCGTTGCGGCCGTCCTGATTGCCCAACGCTCCCTCGCCGATCACGTTCGCGCCGTCGCTACCGCCCTGCGCCAATCGACAGACTCGGGGCGCAACGCGGTGGCAATGATCGTTGGCCGCGATACTGGCGGTATGGATGCACCCGCTGTCACCCGCGCCGCTATTGAATCAGCGGCTGAGAATTTTAGCGACGGCGTGATAGCACCGATCTTTTGGTTGGCTGTCGCAGGGCTGCCGGGTCTCCTCCTTTACAAGGCGATCAACACCGCTGACAGCATGATCGGCCACCGCACCGCGCTCTACGCGCGCTTTGGCTGGGCGGCGGCACGCCTCGATGATGCGCTCAATATAATACCCGCCCGCGCCACAGCCGCCCTGATCGCGATCCTCGCCTGCCCCCGCCCTCACTGGCGCGACATCGCGCATGAGGCACGACAGCACCGCTCGCCCAATGCCGGCTGGCCCGAGGCCGCAATGGCGCGCAGCATCGGCGTGGCATTGTCCGGCCCGCGTGCATATGACGGACAAATGACAGATGACCCATTTGTGAATCCAGATGGCATGCGTACGCCCGGCCCTGTACAAATCGATGCCTCCGTGGCGGTCTTGTGGCGCGCATGGCGGGCCGTTCTGGCGATCACGATCGGGGCTGCCCTCTTGCTTTGATTTGCATGGAATAAGCCGTATTCGTTAACTTCGCGTTCAAGACAGTCAGCTAGTTAGTAGCCTGCGACCGGACCGCCCCATTGAAGAGGCTTCACATGCG
>JAGXGX010000097.1 GCA_024636515.1 Roseovarius sp. | reverse complement strand
CATTGATGGCGATCCTGACTGGCTTGACTGTCGGCTGTGGCATCTTGCGACCTCGCATACGCTATGCGCAATCGCTAGCCCATCGGCAGGCGCACTGCCACCCTCTTGGCACTCCAGCCATTCTTCTTGCATCAAATATCCCCGCCGGAGGCTCCCAAACCCTGCATCATCGCAACACCGATCACAGCGCGCTAAGCGTTGCCGGGCGTTGCGCCGCCATGCTAGGCTCTGTGGCAAAAGAGCAGGGCAAAATCACGGATGACCGCACTTAGCGAATATGAGCGGCTGGAGGCGCCGGGCCTTTGGCGCGCGGCCCCCGGCGATCAGCGCAGCGAGGTCGTCGTGTCGATGGGCAACGCGACGCTGATCATCACTGACATGCGCGACCGCGTCCTGACGCATTGGTCGATTCCGGCGATCAACCGGGCCAACCCTGGCCAGTTGCCAGCACTCTATCATCCCGATGGCGACGCCGGCGAAACGCTGGAACTGGCCGAGCCGGAGGCCCAGATGATCGACGCCATCGAGAAACTGCGCACCGGGATCGCCCGCCAGCGCCCCAAGCCGGGTCGGCTGCGGCTGGGCATGATACTGGGCTCGGCGGTTGCGATTGGCGCGCTGGCGATTTTCTGGTTGCCGGGTGCGGTGCGCGATCATGCGCTGCGCGTCGTGCCGGCGGTCAAACGCGCCCAGATCGGTGCGGCGTTGGAGCGCGAAATGCAGTCCGTCACCGGCCCGCCCTGCCGCGCGCCGGGCGGCGTGTCAGCGCTGGCCAGACTGGGGCAACGTATTCCCGCAACGCGCGGCACAGGCACTTTGCGGGTCGTGCGCGGCGGCGTCGCTGGCACGGCCACTCTGCCCGGCGGCACAATCTTAATCCACCGCGCACTGGTCGAGGATTTTGAGGAGCCAGACGTAGTCGCCGGCTATATTGTGGCCGAGCGTTTGCGCGCCCGCGCACACGATCCGCTGGGCCGTTTGCTGGATCATGCGGGACTTACCGCCGCGTTCCGCCTGCTGACCACCGGCGATCCCGGCACCGACGCGCTGCGCAGCTACGCCGAATACCTGCTGGCCGATGCGCCTACCATGGCCGTTCCCGACGACGTTCTGCTTGAGGGGTTCAAGGCGTGGTCCATTCGTGCCGCGCCCTACGCATATGCGCGCGACATATCGGGCGAAAGCACGTTGGCCCTGATCGAGGCCGATCCTTACGCAGGCGAGTTGCCGCCCCCCCTGCTGAGCGATGGCGACTGGCTGCGCCTTCAGGGGATATGCGGCGGATAATAAACGCAAAGCGCCGGATTCTCTTGGACCCGGCGCTTGCTGGTTCTTAGTTGATAAACGACTTTAGCGCAGGCGTGCATTCCCAAAGCCCGCGCCGCGCACCCGCGCCAGCGCGCCCTGTGCTGCCTGCGCATTGGCGTAAGGTCCGCTCAGCAGCAGGCTATATTTCGTGCCGCTCTGCGTCATGCTGCCCAGCCGCGCAGGCAGGCCCACCCCGGTCAGGCGCTGCGCCGCTTGCTGCGCCTGCGCGCGCGTGGTGAAAACGCCAGCTTGGACGTAGTTTTGACCGCTAGCTCGCGCCGCAGGCTGGCGCGACTTGGTCGATAAAATCACGCTTCGCTTATGCGCCGCCATGGCGGCGCGCTGCTGCTCGTAGCTGGTATAGGGATAAACTAGGTCGGGAAATTTTCCTGATACCTCGCGGCCGGTACTAGTCAGGATCAGGCGACGCGGCACGGTTTGCGTCCACATCATATCCATCTGCGCCTTGCCGGCAAAGGTCTGGTGCGCGCGGTGCGGATTCAGGCGATCATCCATCCAAACACGCTTGTATCCGTTCGGAAGAGCGACGCCCTGCGCCGCGCGGGCCTGCTCTTGGGCGACGTGGCGGGGCGCGACTCGCGTGGTGTAGGGATCGACGCGCACGACCTGCCGGACGGTGCGGGCCTGCGCCGCGGCTGGTGCCGGGCGTACGGCGTAGGCAGGCACGGCTGTCGGCGCGCCTGCGCCGTAGGCAGACGCCTCATAGCTGGGGGCGGGAACGGCGCGCGGGGCTTGGCGCGCCGCCTGCGTGCCGGGAACGCGCGTCACGTGCGGCGTGGTCTGCGGCCCGCACCGTACGGCAAAGCCTTCGGCGTTAGCATAGTATCGCGACGATACTGCACTCGCACCCGGGCAGACCGGTGCAGCAGCGACGCGCGGTTTGCGGCGAACGTGCTGTTTTGCAGGCTGCGCGGCGGGAACAAGGATCGGCGCAGAGCGCGGCGCTGAAATGGTCACCTTGCGCACGCGGACCGTCTGGGTGGGCTGCGCTTGGGCGGGCTGTGCGCTCACTGTACGCTTGGGTGCAGGTGCAGGTGCAATCGTCGCTCTGGGTTGCGGCGCGGCCTGTGCCTTGGGCGTTGAGACCGGCGCGCGCGCTGTCAGCGTTGGCCGCTGTCCGCACAATGTCTTGCGGGCGCGCGACACGCGCGGCACCCATGTCACATTGCCGTCAATTCCCGCTCGGACATACACGCAGCCTTCGCTGTCGACGTACTGACGTCCGGTGTAGGAACTGGGCGGAAATTCAGCGGGCGCGCCTGTTTCACGAAGACTTTTGGCCTGAGCGATACCCAGCCCGCAAGACGCCGCAATGACCGCAAGCGCTATCAAGCGTGTAAGTTTCATGTTGCCCCCACAAGATGTAGGGGTGATCTTGCCTTAATTCAGAGAACTAGTAAACAGACAAGCAGCGGACGGGCGGCTTATTTCGTGCCGAACATCCGGTCGCCTGCATCGCCCAGACCCGGCAGAATATAACCCTTTTCGTCCAGCCGATCATCCAGCGATGCGGTGACGATCGGCACGTCGGGATGTGCCTCTTTCATTCGGGCGACCCCCTCGGGCGAGGCCAAGAGGCACAAAAACCGGATATCGGTCGCGCCTGCCTGCTTTAGCAAGTCAACAGCCGCCGCAGACGAATTGCCTGTCGCCAGCATCGGATCGACGACGATCACCAACCGCTTGGCCAACTGGTCTGGCACCTTAAAGTAATACTGCACCGGCTTCAGCGTCGCCTCGTCGCGGTAAAGCCCGACAAAGCCGACCCGCGCCGAGGGGATTAGCTCCAGCATTCCGTCTAACAGGCCATTACCCGCCCTCAGGATCGAAATCAGCGCCAACTTGCGGCCTGCCAGCACAGGGGCGTCCATCTCCTGCATCGGCGTCTCGATCTCGCGCGTGGTCATCGGCAATTCATGCGTGACCTCATACGCCAAGAGTTGCGAGATTTCGCGCAGCAATTGGCGGAATACGGCGGTCGATGTGTCCTTCTCGCGCATCAGCGTTAGCTTGTGCTGGACGAGTGGGTGTTTGACGATTGTCAGGTGCTGCTGCATGGGGCGTTCCTTCGGCAAATGGCTTGCATAGTCTTTGCAGATGTACGCGGCGCGGGCAATGGCAGGGGCGCAAATGCCCGCCGCACAGCGGGTCTCCAGCCGGGGCCAGATTCCTTACAGGTTGCGCATATTCGTGCAAAGATGCATTTTCAAAGCTACCCTCCGAGCGATACGGTGGGACGAGTTTAGCGCTAACCAAATTCAGGTAGGATTCCGCATTATGAGCGACACGACCGACAGCGCACGCCTCGCGGCACTGAATTATCACGAGTTCCCGAAACCCGGCAAACTGGAGATACGTGCGACCAAACCGCTGGCCAATGGTCGCGATCTGGCACGCGCCTACTCGCCCGGCGTGGCCGAGGCGTGCCTCGAGATTAAGGCCGATGCCGCCACCGCTAGCCGTTATACCAGCCGCGGCAATCTGGTCGGGGTCGTCACCAATGGCACTGCCGTTCTGGGTCTCGGCAATATCGGCGCGCTGGCGTCCAAGCCGGTGATGGAGGGCAAGGCTGTCCTGTTCAAAAAGTTCGCAGACATCGACTGCTTTGACATTGAGTTGAACGAGCCCGATCCCGAAAAGCTGGCCGATATCGTCTGCGCGATGGAGCCTACGTTCGGCGCGATCAACCTTGAGGACATCAAAGCGCCCGATTGTTTCATCGTCGAGCGGATCTGCCGCGAGCGGATGGGCATTCCGGTTTTTCACGATGACCAGCACGGCACGGCCATCGTTGTCGGCGCCGCCGCCACCAACGCGCTATATGTTGCGGGTAAAAAATGGGCAGATATCAAGATCGTGTCCACCGGTGGCGGCGCGGCGGGCATCGCCTGCCTCAACATGCTGGTGAAGCTGGGCGTGAGGCGTAGCAATATCTGGCTGTGCGATATCCATGGGCTGGTTTACGAGGGCCGTGTCGAGGATATGAACCCGCAAAAGGCCGAATTTGCCCAAAAGACTGATCTGCGCAAGCTAGACGATGTGATCGACGGCGCGGATCTCTTCCTCGGCCTTTCGGGCCCCGGTGTGCTAAAGCCTGAGCAGGTTCAGCGAATGGCGTCCCGCCCCATCGTCTTTGCCCTCGCCAATCCTTCGCCGGAAATTATGCCAGACATCGCCCGCAAGGCCGTGCCGGACGCGATCATCGCAACGGGGCGTAGCGACTTTCCCAATCAGGTGAACAACGTCCTTTGCTTCCCGTTTATTTTTCGCGGCGCACTGGACGTGGGCGCGACCCAGATCAATGACGCCATGCAGATCGCCTGCGTCGACGGCATTGCCGAGCTTGCCCGCGCCACCACATCGGCCGAGGCGGCAGCGGCGTACCACGGCGAGACGATGACCTTTGGCCCCGACTACCTGATCCCCAAGCCGTTCGATCCACGCCTGTCGGGCATTGTGTCCACCGCCGTCGCCCGCGCTGCGATGGAGAGCGGCGTGGCTGCCCGCCCGCTGGACGATCTGGTCGCGTACAAGGCGAAGCTAGATGCGTCGGTATTCAAATCCGCCCTGCTGATGCGCCCCGTCTTTGAGGCATCGAAAAAGGACGCGCGCCGCATCGTGTTCTCCGAGGGCGAGGACGAGCGCGTGCTGCGCGCGGCCCAAGCCGTTCTGGAAGAGACGAGCGAGCAGCCCATCCTGATCGGCCGTCCCTCGGTGATTGAGACGCGCTGCGAGCGGATGGGCCTCGATATTCGGCCGGGCCGCGACTTTCGGCTGGTCAACCCAGAGGATGATCCGCGCTACCGCGACTACTGGACGAGCTATCACGAGATCATGCAGCGCCGCGGCGTCACACCTGATCTGGCAAAGGCGGTCATGCGCACCAACACCACTGCCATCGGCGCGGTCATGGTGCATCGCGGCGAGGCTGACAGCCTCATCTGCGGCACGTTCGGCGAATACCGCTGGCATTTGAATTACGTGACCCAAGTGCTGGGGGATGCGGACCATCACCCGCACGGCGCCCTTAGCATGATGATCCTGGAGGACGGGCCGCTCTTTATCGCGGACACGCATGTGCGCACCTTCCCCTCGCCCGAGCAGTTGGCCGAGACAGCGATAGGCGCAGCGCGCCACGTTCGCCGCTTTGGCATTGAGCCGCGCATCGCGTTCTGCTCGCAATCGCAGTTCGGCAACCAAGGCGAAGATTCGGGCAAGCGTCAGCGGGCCGCCATTGCCCTTTTAGACGCAACGCCGCGCGATTTTTGCTATGAGGGCGAGATGAACATCGACGCGGCACTGGACGAGGAACTGCGCGAGCGCCTCTTGCCCGGCAACCGGATGAAGGGCGCGGCGAACGTGCTGATCTTCTCCAACGCCGATGCGGCCTCGGGCGTGCGCAACATTCTAAAAATGAAGGGCGGCGGGCTGGAGGTTGGTCCTATTTTGATGGGCATGGGCAACCGCGCGCATATCGTGTCGCCCGCAATCACGCCGCGCGGGCTGCTGAACATGGCAGCCATCGCCGGCACGCCAGTCGCGCACTATGGCTGAGCTTAGGCGGCTTTTGCTGGGGCCGTTGTATGTGGCGTTGCGATTAGGCCAGCACGCTCCATCCCGTGAGCCTGTCTGCCTTACGAGCCGAGCCGTGGCGGCAAGAAAAAAAACAGCTTAGAAACACACGTCGCCGTCCCGTTTCCGGGGCGGCGATAATTCTATTGCGAAGTTGGGCTTACTTCGACTTTGGCTGGCTGCCGGACTTCTGATCGGACTGCTTCTGCTGGGGTTTGGGTGTGTTTGCCATCTTACTGACTTCTCTTCAGGTTAAGGGCGGCACCATGCCTGCCCTGTCTGAAATGTGGCATAGTCCGGCCAAAACTCAAGAGGCATATTTTGGGCCGCCACGGGATCTTTTCCTTTATGGGCCAAGACTTGCCCATGGTAGGACCGCTTCGGCCACTTTTGGCTCATTACGATAGGGCAACCCCCATAGCGTGCGCAGGGCAGGAACGATGCAGCCTCGGGCGGCGTTGGATTGGGTTCGCTACGCGCCAAAAACGCATCGCTACTTGCCCCGCACCCTGTGGCCGCCCTACACATAAGTATGGCTTCAGGGAGACGAACATGCGCTACGCCGATATCTACCGCAACTGGAAGGACGACCCAGAAGCCTATTGGCTAAAGCAGGCCGAGGCCATCGACTGGGACGAGGCTCCGACCAAAGCGTTGTTTGATCGCGGCGACCACATGTATGAGTGGTTTGCCGACGCACGCGTAAACACCTGCTACAATGCCGTTGACCGCCACGTTGCCGCCGGGCGCGGCGCGCAAGTCGCCATCATCCACGATAGCCCCGTCACCGGCACGAAAAATCACATTACCTACGCGGAGCTTAAGTCCCGCGTCGCCAGCCTAGCTGGCGCCCTGCGCGCCAAGGGTGTGGAAAAAGGCGACCGCGTCATCATTTACATGCCGATGGTCCCCGAGGCGGTCGAGGCGATGTTGGCCTGCACGCGCATTGGCGCGATCCATTCTGTCGTTTTTGGCGGCTTTTCCGCCAATGAGCTGGCCGTGCGCATCGACGACTGCACGCCCAAGGCGATCATCGCCGCATCTTGCGGAATCGAGCCGAGCCGCGTGGTGCACTACAAGCCTCTGGTCGACGGCGCGATTGAGCAAGCCACGCATAAGCCGGACTTCTGCGTGATTTTGCAGCGCGAGCAGGAGATCGCCACACTGACAGAGGGCCGCGACTTCGACTGGCACGCGTTCCAAGATGGCGTGGAGCCTGCGGACTGCCTGCCCGTCGAGGGCAATCATCCGGCCTATATCCTCTACACCTCCGGCACCACAGGCGCGCCCAAGGGCGTGATCCGCGCCACCGCCGGACATCTAGTGGCCCTTAACTGGACAATGAAAAATATCTACAACGTCGATCCCGGCGATGTGTTCTGGGCAGCCTCAGATGTGGGCTGGGTCGTGGGCCACAGCTATATCTGCTATGCACCGCTGATCCACGGCAACACCACCATCGTGTTCGAGGGCAAGCCGGTAGGCACCCCCGATGCTGGCACGTTCTGGCGCGTCATCTCGGAACATAAAGTGCGCAGTTTTTTCACCGCACCCACTGCCATCCGCGCGGTCAAGCGCGAGGATCCGAACGGCGAGTTGCTGAAAAACTATGATCTGTCATGCCTCAATGCGCTCTATCTGGCGGGCGAGCGAGCTGACCCCGATACTATCCACTGGGCGCAAAAGGTGCTGGATAAACCCGTCTATGACCACTGGTGGCAGACCGAAACCGGCTGCGCAATCGCCGCTAATCCCGTCGGCGTCGAGCCACTGATTGTCAAAGTCGGCTCGCCCGCCGTGCCGATGCCCGGCTACGAAATCGAGATCCTCGCCGAGGACGGCACGCCCAAACCTGTGGGCGAATTGGGCGCTATCGCAATCAAACTGCCCCTACCGCCCGGCACCCTGCCGACGCTGTGGAATGCCGAGGACAGGTTTCGCAAATCCTACCTCGCCACCTTCCCCGGCTACTACGAGACGGGGGATGCCGGCATGATAGACGAGGACGGATACCTCTACATTATGGCCCGCACCGACGACGTCATCAACGTCGCCGGCCACCGCCTGAGCACCGGTTTGATGGAGGAAGTTCTCGCGGGCCATCCCGACGTCGCCGAATGCGCCGTTCTGGGCGCCAAGGATGAGTTGAAGGGTCAAGTCCCCATCGGTTTTGTCTGCCTGACCAAGGGCGTTGATCGCCCTGCTGGGGACATCACGCGCGAATGCGTTGCTCTCGTGCGCGACAAAATTGGCCCCGTCGCCGCCTTCAAGCTGGCCCTTGTCGTAGACCGCCTGCCCAAGACCCGTTCGGGCAAGATCCTGCGCCGCACCATGGCCAGCATCGCCGACGGCGAGACATTCAAGCCGCCCGCCACCATCGACGATCCCGCGATCTTGGATGAGATCGCCGAGGCGCTGAAAACTATCGGCTATCCCAAGTAGGTGAGGGCGCTGCGCGCACGCGGCCCCCAATTCTTCTTGCTAAAAATATCCCCGCCGGAGGCCAAGAAAATTCGGTGAATTTTCTTAAACCCGCGCGAAATCCGCGTCGTTGGTCAGGCTGGGAATACGCGCTTCGGTCTGCGCGACCATATCCAGATCGATCCGCGCTGCCACCACGCCCGGCCCCGCCCCGCCATCGGCCAGCACTGTGCCCCACGGATCCACGATCAGTGAATGGCCATATGTCTCGCCACCGCCCGGTATCGGGCCGGTCATCGCGGCCGAGACGACAAAGCGCGTCGTCTCGATCGCGCGGGCGCGGTTCAGCACATGCCAATGCGCTGCACCCGTCTTGGCTGTAAAGGCAGCCGGGCAAGCCAGTATCTCGGCCCCGCCCTGCGCGAGGCTGCGAAAGAGATGCGCGAACCGTAGGTCATAACAGATCGTGTGGCCGACCCGCGCTAGCGGCGTGTCGTGGATCACAGCGCAAGTACCGGGATCGACCCGGTCGCTCTCGCGGTAGGTCTCATCCTCGGACAGTTGAATATCGAACAAGTGGATTTTGTCGTAACGCCCGGCGATATGGCCTTGCGGAGTCAGCATGAACCCCCGGTTGATGATGCGTCCGTCCGGGCCATCAACGGCGATGGACCCTAGATTGATCCAGACGCCATTCTCAGCCGCAAACGCCTGCATTGCGGTCAGAAATAGGTGGTCACCTTCGGGCGCAGACGGCGGCGCGACCGCTGGCCCGTCCGAGCATAGGCCGCCGCAATATTCGGGCAGAAACAGCATCTGCGCGCCCCCCGCTACGGCCTCTTTGGCCAGTGGCAGCGCCTCGTCCAGCGCCGCGTCCATGTCAGGCATCGGGCGCAGTTGCAGGCAGGCAATATCGAGAGGGCGAGGCATGGGCAGGCTCCTGTTCAGAACCTGCCCAGCCTAGGCCGACGCTGCCACCAAGGGCAACCCAGCAGGTATCAAATCACCACGACATCCAGCGGAGGAAATCCGTTAAAGCCGACGGACGAGTAACTACTAGTGTACGCGCCGCAGTGGCGGATCACCACTCGGTCACCGCCGGTCAGTGCGACGGGCAGCATGACGGGGCGCTGCTCGTAAAGGATGTCCGCACTATCACAGGACGGCCCGGCCAGAATGCATGCGCCCGTCTCGCCGCCGTCATGCGGCGTCTCGATGCGGTAACGGATCGCCTCGCCCATCGTCTCGGCCAGCCCTGAGAACATGCCGATATCCAAGTAAACCCAGCGGTGCAGATCATCTGGGGACTTGCGCGACACTAGCAGCACCTCGGCCACAATATGGCCCGCCTCGGCCACTAGGCCGCGGCCCGGCTCGGCCATGACATAGGGCACATCGCCAAACCGCGCGGCCACGGCCTCCATCACGGCGGCGGCATAGGTGCCCGCGTCCATGATGTCTTCCTCGTAGGTGGCGGGGAATCCGCCGCCCAGATTCAGCACGCGCAGGTCGTGCCCGGCGGCACGGCCAGCCGTCCACAGCTCGGCAATCTGGTCCAAAACGGGGTTCCAGAATTCGGGGCGGCGCGTCTGGCTGCCGACGTGGAAGGACAGACCCGCTACATCGACGCCCTGATCCCGGGCATAGCCCATCAGCCCCGCCAGAGCGGAGCGCGCACAGCCAAACTTGCGGCTCAGCGGCCAGTCGGCCGACGAATTCTCGACAATGACACGTAGATAGACTTGGGCACCGGGCGCATGAGTGCGCAGCTTGTCGATCTCGGCCTCGCTATCGGCCGCAAACAGCGTGACACCGTGCGCGTGGGCATAGGCAATGTCAGCAGGCTTTTTGATGGTGTTGCCGAATGAAATGTCCGCGCCGGAGGCACCCTGAGACAGGCAGAGCTCAATCTCGCCCCGGCTGGCGGCGTCAAAGCGCGCGCCCTTCTGCACCAAGAGGCGGATGATCTCGGGGGCTGGGTTCGCCTTTACGGCGTAATGGATGCGGGCATCGCCCAATCCGCCGACCAACGCGTCATACTGCGCCGCGACGCGCGCACGACTGACAACCAGCGTCGGGCGGTCAAACGTGCGCAATGCGATGAACGCGGCGGCGGGATCGGCTAGGAAGTCCGCGCTGGAAAGAGAAGGCGTGTCGACACGCAGGGTGCCGGGGATCATGGCTGTCATGGGTCATCTCCAAAAGGATAGCCCCGGTCAAATCCGGGGGGATCGGCAGTCAGAGACGTTACCGTCGCTACATGAACCGGAGGTCAGTCAAAAAAGGCTGACCGGCCAGAGGCGCGTGCGTTGGCGTCTTGAACTCGCCATTTAAACGCATCAAAGATTCTGGCAAGGTTTAATTTCCCTTCGGGCAAAAAAATCCCGGCATGCGGTGTCGCAGCCGGGATATTATGATGTTTGGTAAGGCGCCGTTCAGTCTTTGGCGTCCTCGTCCTCGTCCTCATCCCCGCTTGCGGGCACCTTGAACAGGCTGTCAGCGTCGTATTGCTTTTCGGTGACCTCAGGATCGGCCTCGCCCAGAGTGAACGTCTCCAGACCCTCGATGGCCGTGGGCATCTTGTGATCGTCGTCGCTGCCCAGGCTCTGCTCTGTGCTCAGCAGCTTGCGGCGGTCGTCGTCGCTCATCGCGGCGCCGTCCTTGGCCTTCTTGGCGGCGGCTTTTTGCACAGCAGCGTCCAGCTCGGACTGCTTGCACAGGCCCAGCGCGACAGGGTCGATAGGCTGAATGTTTGAGATATTCCAATGCGTCCGCTCGCGGATCGCCTGAATGGTTGGCTTGGTCGTGCCCACCAGCTTGGAGATTTGGGCATCGGCCAGCTCGGGGTGGAACTTGACCAACCACAGGATCGACGCGGGTCGGTCCTGACGCTTGGATAGGGGGGTGTACCGGGGGCCGCGGCGCTTTTCTTCGCCATCGGCGGCGGCGTTATGCTTTAGCTTCAGCTTGTGCGCCGGGTTCTTTTCAGCGTCGTCGATCTCATCTTGGGTCAGTTGATTGTTTGCGACCGGATCAAATCCCTTGACGCCTGTGGCCACGTCGCCGTCGGCGATGCCCTGCACTTCCAGCTCGTGCATTTCAACGAAATCCGCGATCTGCTTGAAGCTGAGCGTAGTGTTATCCACCAGCCAGACGGCGGTGGCCTTGGCCATTAGTGGTTTCGCCATATTTATCTCCTAAACGTAACAGGTCCGAACATGCCTCCCTTGTCTCCTGTCTCCAGGAGGCTTCGGTTTGGTCCGAAGCGGGTCGCCATTGTCGGGAAACTTGGCCCCTCGTATAGTGCCCTCCATGCCATTTGGAAAGACCGAAATATGCGCGCCCTTTTGATCCAACTGGTGGCCTGCGCCATGACCTGCTCTGCCGCGTGGGCCGATGGCGAGAAGGCTGGCGCGTTTGACTACTACGTGCTGGCCCTCAGTTGGACGCCGACATGGTGCGCTACCACTGGCGACGCGCGCGCCGCGCCTGAGTGCGCGTATACAGCGGATACAGGCTGGACGCTGCATGGCCTCTGGCCGCAATATCATCGCGGCTGGCCCAGTTTTTGCCCCACTGCGCAGCGCCCGCCATCCCGCGCGATGACGGACGCGATGACTGATATCATGGGCAGCGGCGGCCTCGCTTGGTACCAGTGGAAGAAACACGGCCGCTGCACCGGCCTAAGCGCGCCTGCCTATTATGCGCTGGCCCGCGAGGCTTATGGGCGCATCGCCCTGCCGGATGTTTTTGCCAAGCTGGACCGCGCTGTTACCCTGCCCGCGCGCGTGGTCGAGGCGGCATTTCTCAAGGCGAACCCGGCGCTAGAGCCGGACAT
>JAGXGX010000096.1 GCA_024636515.1 Roseovarius sp. | reverse complement strand
CGTGGATGGGGCCTTGGCGCGGTCGGGACTGGCCCGCGCTGATATCGCGCGCTTTGTCTGCCACCCCGGCGGAGCCAAGGTGGTCAAAGCCATTGAGGAGGCCATGGACCTGGCAAGCGGCACGCTGGACGCCGAGCGCGAAGTGTTGCGCACGGCTGGCAACATGTCAGCGCCGACCGTACTATTCGTGATGGAGCAGGTTTTGCAATCGGGCGCCAGCGGCCAGATGATGGCGACCGCGCTTGGCCCCGGCTTCTCGGCGGCGTTCGTGCCGTTCAACGTGGGGGCGGCGGCATGATGACGGGCACAGCGCTCTTCCTTGGGTTTTTGATCGTGCAACGCCTGTCAGAGCTGGTCATCGCGCGGCGCAACACTGCGCGCCTCATGGCCGAGGGCGCGCGTGAGGTTGCGCCGGGTCATTACCCGCTTATCGTTGCCATGCACTCGGCCTGGATCTTGTGCCTTATCTTCTTTGGATACGACCAACCGGTGCACCTAGTCTGGCTGGCGCTTTTCGTTCTGCTTCAGGGGCTACGCATCTGGATACTGGCGACGCTAGGGCGACGCTGGACGACGCGCATCATCATCACCGATACGCCGCTTGTAGTGCGAGGTCCGTACCGCTGGCTGCGCCATCCGAACTATGTGCTGGTCGTGGCCGAGATCGCCATCGCCCCGCTGGTTCTGGGCCTTTGGTGGGTCGCGCTGATCTTTAGCGTGCTCAATGTGGCGGTCCTGATCATCCGTATTCGCGCCGAGGAACGCGCGCTTCGGCCTGTTGGTGCGGGCGCGCGCAGGTGACACGGAGCTGGCAGAGACGTGTCGCAGATCGTGCCGGGGCTGCATCGGGCGGCGCGCTGTCGTCTGGCGCGGTTACCCGCGAGGATCGCGCGGATATGTCAAAAATCGAAGTTGGCCGCTAAGGCGTGAGCGAAAACTGGCACGTCGGTGTGAGGCCGCCTGAAAAGGCGCTGCTGATCGCTCAGCGGATTTATGCCAATCCCCAGATAGCGCCTGTGCATAGGCGCAATCATGGTTCGGGGGAAGTGCTTTTTGTGCTAAGGTGCGTAGGCTTGCCCGAAGCTAATTAACCGTCGGGCAGGGGTGTTACTATTGAGTCCGCGCCGTACCTTTGGGGAACCCGGTCCCCATCCGCGCGACGGCTCTTGGCGCTGCGTAACCATTAGGGAGGTGACAATGTCTGATACCGAACAATTCCCCGCATCAATCTATGGCCCCACCGAACGGCGCATGGCCGAGAGTATGGTCGAGATTGAGAACCAGATGCTGGAAGCTGCGGAAGAAGAAGAGTGTGATTGCAAGGACGGCATGTTCAATGGCGTCACGCGGCGCGGCCTCCTTATGGGCGGCGTAGCCTTGGGCGGTAGCGCGCTGGCTGGCAGCCGTGCGATGGCTGATGCGCCTCCGGGTGCGATCGAATATTACGTTCAGCCCGACCCTACCAAAGAGCAAGGACGCCTGATCCTTGACGATGGCGGCTATGGTTCACGCTCGCAATTCGAGAACGAGGTGCGCTGGCGCTATCCGACGGCCAGTCTCGATTCCAGCTGGTCGATGACGCCGCTGGCCTCGGGGCAGGGAATTATGACGCCCTCCGGTCTGCACTTTGAGCGGCACCACGGCGGCATCCCGACGATTGACCCTGCGACGCACGAGCTGATCCTGCACGGCATGGTCGACCGGCCCATGCGCTTTACCATGGACGATCTGAAGCGGCTGCCTGCGGTCAGCAAAATCCACTTTATCGAATGTTCCGGGAACGGCCTGACCGAATGGGCAAAGCCGACGCTGAAGACGGTTCAAGGCACGCATGGGCTGACCTCGACGTCGGAATGGACCGGCGTGCGCCTGTCGACCCTGCTGGAAATGGCGGGCGTGCAGGACAGTGCTGCTTGGATCCTTGCCGAAGGTGCGGATGCGGCGGTAATGACCCGCTCGGTTCCCATCGATAAGGCGATGGACGACGCGATTGTGGCTTATGCCCAGAACGGCGAGGCGCTGCGACCCGAGCAGGGCTATCCTTTGCGCCTGCTATTGCCGGGCTACGAGGGCAACACCCACATTAAGTGGCTGCGCCGCCTTGATGTCAGCGACAAGCCCTTCATGACGCGCGAGGAAACGTCGAAATATACCGACCTCATGCCGGACGGCACTGCGCGCCAATTCTCGCTTGATATGGAGGCGAAGTCGGTGATCACCTTCCCGTCGGGCGCGATGAAATTGCCGCGCGCGGGCTTTTATGAGGTATCGGGCATTGCATGGTCAGGCCGTGGCAAGATTACACGCGTCGAGGTGTCCGCTGATGGCGGCGCGACTTGGCAAGAGGCCGCGCTGGACGGGCCTGTCCTTTCCAAGTGCCACACGCGGTTCCGCCTGCCATGGACATGGACCGGCGAGGAGGCCGTGCTGCAAAGCCGCGCGGTGGATGAGACCGGGTATATCCAGCCGACGCTGGAGCAACTGGTCGAGGTACGCGGGCTAAAGTCGGTGTATCATCTGAACGCAATTCAAAGCTGGCATATCGCGCCGGACGGGGAGGTGACCAATGTTCACGCGTAACCTGACGATCATCTGCGCCATGGGTGCACTTAGTGGCGCCTTGGCTGGACCGGCACTGGCGCAGGATGATGCGCGTACCGCCGCCGCATTGCCCGAAACGTTGGAGGAGACGGGCGAGCGTGCCCCCGCGAAGGTGCCGGAGTCCAGCAGCGAAACCGTGGGCGATATCGCGCCCGCTGATAATGACTACGGCATCGGGCAGCCTGCGACAGAAGACGAGATCGCGGCCATCGACATTGACGTCATGCCCGATGGCCGCGGTTTGCCCGAAGGCAGCGGTACCTACGCCGAGGGCGAGGAACTGTACGAGACGATCTGCGCCGCCTGCCATGGATCGGATATGATGGGAATATCGGAACTTGGCGCGCCGCAATTGATCGGCGGGCGCGGCACACTCGCCTCTGACAAGCCCGTCAAGACTGTCGAGAGCTATTGGCCCTACGCCAGCACTTTCTTCGACTATACCCACCGCGCCATGCCGATGACGACGCCCGGCTCGCTAACCACGGACGAGGTCTATGCGATCAGCGCCTATGTGCTGGGAAAGGCGGGCATTACCGGGACCGAGCCGGATGCAATGCTGGATGCTGCGTCGATGGCGACAGTCGAGATGCCCAATGCGGACGGCTTTGTTGAGGATCCGCGCCCGGACGTGGGCGAATAGGCAACTTTGATCCTGCGGGGCGCGGCCTCGCAGGATCAATTGTAAGGGGTGACTGTCGCGCGAAATATTGCGAAACACGTGCAGGTACTGCAATAGATCTGTCTTCGGCCAAGCCCGATCAGGGTCTGATCGCTACAGATCAGCGCCTATTTTATCACAGTAACGATGGCTTTCACGCGCTTGATTTACAACAATTATAGGTGGCTACGGAGCTGCGAAAATGCTTCGGACAACTTCTAACAGTTTGTTGCTCTGAAACGGTTTGGCGATACGCCGGGTATCGTCAAGTTCGTTAGGGTCCAAACCTTTCGATCCGGTATGTCCGCTCAGGAAGATAAAAGGGATCCGGGCGTCACGAAGCCGCTGCGCGATCGGCAGACTCGTTATGTTGTTTCCAAGGTTAAAGTCCAAAAGTGCCATTTTCGGCGGGCAGTTCTCTAGCTGTTTTATCGCTGCATCAATGGTGTGGCAGACTGCAACCTTGTCGTAGCCAGCGTGATTCAGCGTCATCTGAATGTCCATTGCGATGAGCACTTCGTCTTCCACTACAAGAATATCGCACTCAATCATTTGCACCTCCCAGATCAAATTCAACTCGTAAACATTCGCCATACTCCAAGACACTTAACCGATATCTTGGCGGGTAAGTCGAATTTTAACACCCGCAAAGGTAATTCACCTTGGGAATGCGCGTGCGGCTGTCGATTGGAGATTTCGGCCGTTTGCTATGCTGCTAGCCGATAGGTGCATCAGCCAAGCCACCGATTTGGCTGAAGAACGCCACCGTTACGGTGAGTATCTCCGGATCTAAAGCGCATCGCCGCCGTTACTTGAATGACGTTGGAAAATGAACACTTAGAGGCGCCTTTCGTGGTCTGTCAAATCCAGAAGAAGCCGTGATGATCCATGATTACAACCGTTAATCCCGCGACCTAAGGCGACCTCGGCACCAGAGGCAAACTGATCGAGCATCATAAGGTTCGCGGTGTGATGAAGACCGGAAGTGAAGAGGCAGGACGTCATATCGGCTGCGCCGCTAAGGCCCTGAAAAAACTTTACTCGGATTGGGTTTAAGCGACGTCTATCTTGATTTTGGAGGACGCTGTCGAAACGCCAATAAAGTTCTCGGTTGCGGGGCGGCCCAATGACAACGGCGATGCTTGATAGCCTTATTTGCTGACAGAACATCTCAAGGTCTCCGCTTACTGTCATATTTTGCAGAACAAGCTTGGTTACATCGCTGCGACGAACGCCTGAGAACCGATGGCGTTGGCCTACTGATCCGACCTCAAATCTGATCGATGAAGTGAAATGCATGCACTGAACATGGTTCATCTTTCGGGACGTGTGATTCTCCGGTTTTGGAGGGCTAAAAGGATGACTGGAAAGTAAGAGGAACACGAATAAATTATGCTTAAGCCACCTTAAGTTAAGGCGCTTAGAGCGCTGAGGATGTTCAACGGAGGAAGCGTTAAATTAAATCGGGGTAGCAATGCAGACCAGTATATTTGGAAAAATAATCTCATTTTCGCGCGCTGGATTTGCGTTCTGAGAGCGTCTATTTTGAATGCTCAAATGCCCGCTCAAAGTATTTTTTCTGAACTTAGGGTCTTTCGCTCAAGGCGCGAGGCCCCAGATTTGGTTGAGCGTCTACGGCGCCACTACAGAACCACCATGCCATATAGCGATTTCTGCCATCGGCCACCGGCGTGACAAAGCATCGTCCCAATAGACCAGAGGCTGACCATGCGTTAAATTATAATGGGACCAACAGATGGCGGCACTCGATTCTGTCATGCCCACTATGCCATTCTCCGGGCTTCCAAAATTACCGAACAAAACGTTCAAAAATCTTGACTCGCCTCATTCATAGTGAGCGCTTCGCGAAGACGCTGTATCTCGAAAGCTAAACCAAAGACGTGCATCCTGAGCGTTGCTAAATGACCCAATTGGAGGGCGATTATTAAAGACCTCTACGAGTTGTGTCAGTCGCACCCTTTGTGCAGAAGCGCTCGTCCTACGCCGTCGACTAGGTGCAACTGAAATGGGTTTTTTGTCAGATCGAGACC
Organism: Roseovarius sp.; assembly: GCA_024636515.1. Taxonomy (GTDB): domain Bacteria; phylum Pseudomonadota; class Alphaproteobacteria; order Rhodobacterales; family Rhodobacteraceae; genus Roseovarius. The sequence continues at coordinate 560 of JAGXGX010000096.1, read as the reverse complement.
GACCCAAATAGTCTCCGCCGGGCGCGTTATATGCGGCGGATAAATCAAAGGGCCGCGGTTACCTCACAAAAGCTCACCGCGTCAGTGCTGGTTCGGCAGCGGCCATCATGTCTTGCTTTTGCTAAAGGTCAGATGCATTGTCGCAAGTGCAGTTACGAGGTTGATCTGAAAATGCGTTGGATAACAGTCCTCTGCGGCATTGTGCTTTTGGTCGCTTTTACGTTGATTGCGGGATTGTGGATCGGCCATAAAGGCAGTTGGCCGATGTCCACTATTCTAGAAATAAAGCCTTATTTACAGTCATTTAGAAAAACAGGATTGTTCCTTAGAGAATACTCCTATTTTGCGCGCGGCAAAGACGTTCCCGATCAGCGGTACACTGTTTACAACTTGGACTTGGCTCAGCCCGGTTTTCTTTTTGTAGCTAGAATTGAGTTGCCAGAGCATGTGACGGTTGCCGAACTTATTAACCCGTCGGGCGAAACTGTCCAGCAATGGCGGATATCCTACAGTGAGTTAGTTGATCCCGACTCGGGCGAAATTCCGACACATGATGTTAT
>JAGXGX010000095.1 GCA_024636515.1 Roseovarius sp. | reverse complement strand
GCGGTCACGTATGCGCGAAACGCGTCGCGGATCGCTGTCGGATCTTGCCCCTCGACAAGGCGAAAGCTGATCTTGGCTGATGCCTGACTGGGCAGCACTGTCTTGAAGCCGTCACCGGTATAGCCGCCCCAGATGCCGTTCACTTCGGCCGTTGGGCGTGACCAGATCATCTCTAGCGGGCTGCGCCCCTCCTCGCCTGCGGGTTGGCTGAGCCCGACATCGCCGAGGAAGCGGGCATGATCAAAGCCAAGCCCCTCCCACTGGGCGCGCACTTCGGGCAACAGGTCAGGGATATTGTCGTAAAAAGCCGGCAGCGTAACACGCCCGGTGTCGTCGTGCAGGCCTGCCAATACTGACGACAGCACGCGGATCGGGTTGGCCGCGATACCCCCGAAGAAGCCGGAATGCAGATCTTTGTCCGGGCCTGTGATAGTTACCTCGTCGCTGACCATGCCGCGCAGCATGGTAACGATTGCAGGCGTTTTGGACTGGAACAGCCCGGTGTCGCAGATCAGCGCGATATCGGCGCGCAATTCATCCGCGTTGTCTTGCATAAACGGGACGAGGGACGGCGAGCCTGATTCCTCCTCCCCCTCGAAAAAGAACGTGATGCGGCATGGCAGGGTGCCATGCACCTCGCACCAGGCACGGCAGGCCTCGACGAAGGTCATTAGTTGGCCTTTGTCATCGCTGGTGCCGCGCCCGCGAATGACCTCGCCCTTGGGCGTTTGCTCGACTGCGGGATCGAACGGATCGCGCGTCCAGAGGGGCAGTGGATCGACTGGCTGCACGTCGTAATGACCGTAGAATAGCAGATGCGGCGCTCCCTCGGGGGCGTCCTGCCCAGCATGGCCAACGACCATCGGATGCTTGGGCGTCGCGCGCTTTTCAGCCTCTATCCCGATGCTTTGCAGGTCTGCGACAAGCCAGTCGGCAGCGTCTTGGCACGCGCTCGCATAGGCGGGATCGGTAGAAATCGACGGGATCGCCAGAAACGCCAGCAGGCGTTGGACTGCGTCCGGCACTTGCTTATCGATACGGGTCAGGACATCGCTCAGAGTTGCGCTCGGGGACATGGGACAGGGCCTCGCATGGTGAATTTAGGGCGACCCTATCAGCCCGCAACGCGCTGTCCAGCAATGCTGCGGAAAAGGACCGTTTCGTTGATATAGATCAACATAGTGCGGCGCGGCATTTTGTACCCTGTTGCAAGAAAAACCGCAGGTCTATATTAACTGCTAAATCCAGAGGAAAAGCGCGCTTTGCGCCCTGTCCGGCCTCTACCTGCCGGACGCGACCAAGGAAAGGATGCCTCTTGCATCAGCCCATCGATTATACGGCGAAGCTGGATGAGGCACTGGAGCGCCTGCACAGTGAGGGCCGCTATCGCACATTTATCGATATCGAACGTCGCCGGGGCCAGTTTCCGCATGCAACCTGGATGTGCCCGGGAGGCGAGGAGCGGCCGATAACTGTCTGGTGCGGTAATGATTATTTGGGAATGGGGCAGCACCCTGATGTCTTAGCGGCGATGCACGAGGCGATTGATGCCACTGGCGCCGGATCGGGCGGTACGCGCAACATTTCAGGCACAACTGTCTATCACAAGCGGCTTGAGGCCGAGCTGGCCGATTTGCACGGCAAAGAGGAGGCGCTGCTGTTCACCAGCGCCTATATTGCCAACGACGCCACGCTATCGACTCTGCCCAAGCTATTTCCGGGGCTCATAATCTATTCAGATGCCCTAAATCACGCCTCGATGATTGAGGGCGTGCGCCGAAATGGCGGGGCCAAGCGTATATTTAGGCACAATGACGTCGATCACCTGCGCGAATTACTAGCCGCCGACGATCCCTCCGCGCCCAAGCTGATCGCGTTCGAGAGCGTTTATTCCATGGATGGCGATTTTGGCCCCATCGAGGCGCTGTGCGACCTGGCCGATGAGTTTGGCGCGCTGACTTATATCGACGAGGTGCACGCGGTCGGAATGTATGGACCCAGAGGCGGCGGCGTAACTGAGCGGGACGGGCTGGCGCATCGAATCGACATCATCAATGGCACGCTAGCCAAGGCATATGGCGTTATGGGCGGATATATCGCCGCGTCGGCGCGGATGTGCGACGCTGTGCGCAGTTACGCGCCCGGCTTTATATTTACCACGTCGCTGGCACCTGCCGTAGCGGCGGGGGCAGCGGCGAGCGTTGCATTTCTCAAGCGTGATACTGCCCTTCGAGAGCGGCACCAGACCCAAGCCAAGATCCTGAAACTCAGGCTGAAGGGGTTAGGCCTGCCGCTGATTGATCACGGCAGCCATATCGTGCCGGTCATTGTGGGCGACCCCGTTCATACCAAAAAGCTTAGCGATATGTTGCTGGATCGCTACGGCGTCTATGTGCAGCCCATCAACTTTCCCACTGTTCCGCGCGGGACCGAGCGTTTGCGCTTTACCCCGTCGCCAGTGCATGGGACGCAGGAAATTAATCACCTCGTTACCGCGATGGATGCGCTTTGGAGTCAGTGTGCGCTAAATCGCGCCGAACTGAGCGCTTAGATCACCAAAACGTGCAATGCCTCTTGTGATGTGTTAGGTTGCCTGAAAACAAAGAGCAGGGTCGAATCGGGACGTTCGAACCAAGGCTTTTGAGGATTGAGGGGCAGCTTGCATGATTTTGCGCCGGTTTACGCGAAAGGTCGCGGTTGAAGAGGCGAAACCAGGTGGTTTTGACTCGTTTGATCTGCGGCTTGGCGACCTGATGCGCGGTGAACGGGCCACGATGGGCAAGTCGCTGCTGGATGTGGAGCGTGAGCTTCGCATCAAGGCCAGCTACGTTGCTGCCATTGAGAACGCCAATCCGGATGCATTTGATACCCCTGGTTTCATCCCCGGTTATGTGCGGTCCTACGCCCGCTACCTGAACATGGATCCTGACCGCGCATTCGCAACTTTTTGCAACGAAAGCGGATTTTCCATCGCACACGGCATGTCGGCGGCTGCATCTTCGGTGCGGCGAAGCGACACATCTCTGCCGCGCGCGACAGGTCGGGGTGATGCGCGCCTGACTGCGCCCAGCATGCCCTTCGTGCCCGCTAGTGAGAGCATGTTTTCCCGTATTGAGCCCGGTGCCATTGGATCGGTTGCCGTGTTGATCGCGCTAATTGGCGCCATCGGCTACGGTGGGTGGAGCGTTTTGAACGAGGTGCAGCGCGTTCAGGTATCTGCCGTCGAAAATACCCCTGATGTGCTGGCTGATCTAGACCCCCTCGCGGGTGCCCAGAGGCGTGCATCGCAGGGCGCCGTCACTGGCGACGCAGCAAATTCGGGGCAGGGCGAGGACGTGATCGCCACTGCAGGCATTACCGCGCCCGAGGGCGATAATCTGGACCGGCTTTACCGCCCTGAGGCGCTGGATGTGCCTGTCATGGTCGCGCGAGATGGCCCTATCTCGACGCTTGATCCGATGCGCGGCGGCACGCTGCCGGGTGTATCGGTCGCGTCAGTCGAACCCTCCGCAATCGAACCCAGCGCAATCGACACGGCGATCGCGTCTATTGTCAGCCCGCAGGTCGTGGCCGACGCGCCGGGAGGCGTCCAGATGGTGGCCGTACGTGCAGCTTGGGTGCGCGTGCGTGCCGCGGATGGTACCGTGATTTTCGAGGGCATTATGAATGGCGGCGACACCTATGACGTGCCGCTGACCGAAGTGCCGCCGACGCTGCGCGTGGGCGAATCGGGCGCGATCTATTTCAAGGTAGCAGGTCAGCACTATGGTCCGGCAGGCCCGCGCGGGTCCGTGACGTCGAACCTCGCATTGCTTCCGGCAGACCTCATAGAAACGCTTGAGGTGGCTGATCTGGCGCAGGATTCGGACTTAGAGCGGTATGTCGCTGAACTGAGCGATGATCTAACAGCCGGCCCTGTGATCGGCCCAGTCGCGCAGCCATCCGAGTAACGCGCCTCGGCGATTGAAGCCGGGCCGGAACCGTCCTATTTGGTGACATGAACGCAAACCGACCGGCTATCTCCCTGCCGGAGGAAGGACCGCCTCCATGTCTCTGAATCACATCCGCCCTTGGCGCAATATCGAACGCCGCCAGAGCCGCCAGATCCATGTAGGCAATGTTCCTGTGGGTGGCGGTGCACCGATCACGGTGCAGACAATGACCAACACCCCCACCACCGATGTTGCCGCGACCGTCGCCCAGATCCAGGCGGCCGCCGATGCGGGGGCGGATATTGTGCGCGTTTCGGTCCCCGATGAGGCATCGGCAAAGGCGCTGAAGGACATCGTACGCGAAAGCCCGGTGCCCTTGGTTGCCGACATCCACTTTCATTACAAGCGCGGGATCGAGGCGGCAGAGGCGGGCGCGGCCTGCCTGCGGATCAATCCGGGTAATATCGGCAGCCCCGAACGCGTGCGCGACGTGATCGCCGCCGCGCGGGATCATGGCTGTTCCATCCGGATCGGCGTCAATGCCGGCAGTCTGGAGCGGCACCTGCTGGAGAAATACGGCGAGCCGTGCCCTGATGCGATGGTCGAAAGCGGGCTGGAGCATATCCGTATCCTGCAAGATAACGATTTTCACGAATTCAAGATCAGCGTGAAGGCGTCGGACGTTTTCATGGCCGCTGCCGCCTATCAACAGCTGGCCGAGGCCACGGACGCGCCTATCCATCTGGGCATCACGGAGGCGGGCGGGCTGATCAGCGGCACCGTTAAATCGGCCATTGGCATGGGTAATCTGCTATGGGCCGGAATCGGGGATACGATCCGCGTCAGCCTCTCGGCAGAGCCGGTCGAAGAGGTTAAGATGGGCTTTGAGATCCTGAAATCGCTGGGCCTGCGCCATCGGGGCATCAATATCATCAGTTGCCCCAGCTGCGCGCGGCAGGGATTTGACGTGATCAAGACGGTTGAAATTCTGGAGCAGCGGCTAGAGCACATCAAGACGCCCATGAGCCTGAGCATCATCGGCTGCGTCGTAAACGGGCCGGGCGAGGCGTTGATGACGGATGTGGGGTTTACCGGCGGCGGCGCCGGCTCCGGCATGGTCTATCTGGCGGGCAAGCAGAGCCATAAGCTGTCGAACGATCAGATGATCGAACATATTGTCGAGCAGGTCGAGGAGCGTGCGGCCCAAATCGACGCCGCTGCCGCGAACGAGGCGGCAGAGTAGCGCCGACCGTCAACCGGGCGGCGCATTAAGTTTAGCCACGAATATCCTTGACGATATCCTGCATCCCTTCCAGCGGAACATAACCGCGCACCACCTGATCGTGCATGATGAATGACGGTGTGCCCGAGATTTGCATCGCCTGTCCCAGCGCACGATTGTCATCGATCACCTTGGCAACTTCATCGCTGTCCATGTGGTCAACGATGGCGGCGGCATCCAACTCCAGCGCCTCGGCGAGGCGGGTGAGGGCAGGCACAGCCATGTCGCCCTTGTAGGTCATCATGGCGTCGTGCAGCGCCTTGTAGGCGTCATCGCCCAGCTTTTGCTGCGCTGCGATGGCGAACTGCGCGGCGATTGTCGACTGCTCGCCCAGAATCGGGAATTCCTTTATAATAATACGAATATTGCCATCGCTGGCGATTAGCTCCTCAACCTCGGGAAAGGCGCGCCGGCAGTAGCCGCAGCGATAGTCCATGAATTCCACGATGGTCACGTCGCCGTCCAGATTGCCGCCGACCCAGGAATAGCCGTCGTCGAATAGCGCCTCTGAATGTTGCTCGATCAGATCGCCGTCATTGGCGCTTTGCATGTCCTGCTGGCGCTGCTCCATCACGGCGGCGGCCTCAAAGATAACTTCGGGATTCGCCATCAGGTAGTTGCGCACGCGCGCGCCGAATGCGGAGTCGTCCAACTGGCCGATCTCAGGCGTGCTGGTCACCGCGGGCGCGGTATTTTCCATGCTCTGCTCTTCTGCGGCAGGCACGGGCTGAGGTGGTGCGCGGTCGGGCACGATCAGTGCGGTCAGCGCAGCTCCGGCGACTATCACGCCGACCCCTGTCAGTATGGCGGTGCGGTTCATGTGCATCGACTCCGTTTTGAAATGGTTTTGGCGCGGATCAATGCCGCGCATTCTTGGCCGCAGAAAGCACATCCTGCGCTCTTTGCCAACCACCTGACCCATTTGGAAGGAGGCCGGCGGCTCCCGTGGTATGGATTTCGGCGGCATATGGCCGGCGGGCGAGATCAAGGCGATCAACAAATGCAGATCATTTAGCGCTCTGGCGGATTGACGAAGAGGGCGTTTCAGGATGAAAAGGGCGGCAGGCTGACCGCACTTCTAGCGAAAAGTCGGGCAAGCTTGGGTTCCGGCGGGTACTCCTCGCTTAGTGATGGGCTGGGCGCAAATGCTAACGTGGCAACGCATGGCCCCAGCGACGCAGAATTGGACACAGGCAATAATGAAACATCTGATCCTTGGCGCCGCATTCGCGCTGGTCGGTGCTGCCGGGGCCGCGCAGCAAAGCGATTTTGGTGCGCTCGCCCGGCTTGACCCGGGCGCCAGTGCTATCACTGGCGAGGCGGGAGCGATCACCGTCGATCTGGCGCTTAGCCAAGGCGTACCATTTCGCATCTTCAGCCTCGATACTCCGCCGCGGATTGTAGTCGACTTTCGCGAAGTGGACTGGGCCGGGACGCTAGGCCCGGAACTGGTGAAGACGGATATGGTTCTGTCGGCGCGCGTGGGTGGATTTCGCCCCGGCTGGTCACGGATGGTGCTAGAGTTGGCGGGGCCATATGCGCTGGCGCAAGCGGCGTTATTGTCGGATTCGGCAAGCGGGGGCGCAAAGCTGAAATTGGTACTGGAGCAGACGACGCCCAAGGCATTTGCCGCCGGCGCCGGCGTGCCGCATCAGCCCGGCTGGGACCTTCCAGAGGCCGCAGATGTCGGCCGCGCTGCTGCCGCACGCAATCCGGGGGCGCCGCTGACTATCGTGCTGGACCCCGGCCATGGCGGCATCGATCCCGGCGCGGGCGAGGACGGCACGCTGGAAAAGGATCTGATGCTGGCCTTCGCGCGCGAGTTGAAGGAGGCTCTGCTACGGCGCGGCGACGTCCGTGTTCTGCTGACGCGCGAAGATGACAGCTTTGTCTCGCTAGAGCGCCGTGTGGCGATCGCGCATGTCGAGGCTGCGGATCTGTTCCTGTCGCTGCACGCAGATTCGCTGGGCGAGGGCGGCGCGCGCGGCGCAACGATTTATAAGCTGGGCGCCGACGCCACCGATGCCGCCAGTGCCGCACTGGCCGAGCGGCACGACCGCGCCGATATGCTGGCGGGCCTCGACCTAAGCGGGACCGACGATGTCGTTGCGGATGTATTGATGGACCTAGCCCGGATGGAAACGCAGCCTCGGGCCGATCTGCTGGCCCGAGCGATGCTGCTGGGACTGGAGGAGGAAGGGATGCCGCTGAATTCCAAGCCCATCCGCAGTGCCAGTTTCTCGGTCTTGAAATCGCCCGACATCCCATCGCTGCTGCTTGAACTAGGGTTCCTGTCCAGCGGGCGCGATCTGGGTAATCTGATCGATCCTGAGTGGCGCGCACGCATGGCGCTGGCGATTGCCGACAGTATCGACGCATGGATTATCGCGGATGCGGCCAATGCAGATCTGGTGCGCCAGTGAGGCGCGGCGACATGCGCGGATACCGGCCAGACGACCCTATGGCGCGCTTGTGTTTTGACGCCGGGCCGCTGGGTACCTATATGACCAGCAACACCTTTTTTGAGGGACGCGCGTGCTTAGACATATCCTGACATTCTTTGGATCAATCTTCAGCTTGCTGACGATGGGCCTTATGATGATTGCGCTTAGCATAGGCGCGATTTTCTACGTCTATGGCCGCGATCTACCCTCGCACCAAAGTCTTGCAAATTATACCCCACCGACGATCAGCCGAATCTTTTCGGGCGAGGGGCGCATCATTGACGAATTCTCGCGCGAGCGGCGTCTGTTCACCCCCGCCGAGGAGATACCTGCGCTGATAAAAGAGGCATTCATTTCTGCCGAGGATAAGAACTTTTACAGCCATGGTGGGTATGACGCGCGCGGCATCGCCGCCGCGGCCATTGAGGCGGTTCAGACGCGCGGCGAGCGCGTGCGCGGCGCTTCGACCATTACCCAGCAGGTTATGAAAAACTTTTTGCTGTCCGGTGACCGCCGGATTGAGCGCAAGATCAAGGAAATCATCCTCGCTACGCGGATCGAGGAGACGCTAAGCAAAGAGAAGATCCTAGAGTTATATCTGAACGAGATTTATCTGGGTCAGAACAGCTATGGAGTGACCGCCGCCGCGCAGACCTATTTCAACAAATCCCTCAATGAACTGGCCCCGCACGAGGCCGCTTTTCTGGCATCGATGCCCAAGGCGCCCAGCGATTTTCACCCGGTGCGCAGCAAAGAGCGGCTGCAATCGCGCCGCGACTTTGTCCTGCGCGAGATGGAGCAAAACGGCTATATCACCGAGGCGGTTTATGACAGCGAAGTGGCGCTGCCCCTCGCCAGCGTCCAAAACGGCGATTTTGAGCAGTTTTCGGCATCCCTACCACCGCGTGATTATTTCACCGACGAAATCCGCCGCCAGCTAAGCCGCGATTTTGGCGAGGGCGAATTTTTCACAGGCGGATTTACAGTGCGGGCGACCATCGATCCTGAAATGCAGGTCGAGGCGGCGCTGGCATTGCAAGACAAGCTGGAACAATATGACCGCACGCTGGGCCGTTGGCGGGGCACCGGCAAGACGCTGCCTCCAGAGGCGCTGGAGAGCGAAGAGGCTTGGCGCGCTGCGCTGGCCGAGGTTTCTGTTGCACGTGACATAAAGTTGGACAGTGAGTGGTATCCTGCTGTGATACTTGAGATCGGCGATCAGCAGATGCGCATTGGCGTCGAGGCTATCCAAGAGTCTGAAGCCGAACCGCAGGTCATCCCGCGCGATGACATCGCATGGCTGCCCAAGAGTTTTCAGGACACATTCAAGGTAGGGCAGGTGGTGCATGTGCGCCGCATGACCAAAGATGGCGCTTTCGTCCGCTGGACGCTGCGGCAGGTGCCGGAGGTGCAAGGCGGCTTTATGGCGATGGACGTCAACACGGGCCGCGTGATCGCGATGCAGGGCGGATTCTCGTATCAAAATTCGGTGTTTAACCGCGCCACGCAAGCCAAGCGACAGCCCGGCTCTAGCTTTAAGCCGTTTGTGTATGCCGCTGCCCTCGATAGTGGCTATTCACCGGCGACCATTGTGGTCGACGCCCCGATTGAGGTGAACACGCCGCAAGGCCTGTGGCGGCCGCGCAACTCATCCAACAAGTTCTACGGTCCGACGCCACTGCGCACCGGGATCGAGCAATCGCGCAACCTGATGACCGTCCGCCTTGCGCAAGAGGTGGGTATGGATACCGTCGCCTCTTATGCCGAGCGGTTTGGTGTTTACGACCGGATGGGCCCGTATCTGGCCAACGCGCTTGGGTCGGAGGAATCGACGGTCTACCGCATGGTGGCCGCCTACGCGATGTTCGCCAATGGCGGCGAGCGGGTGGAGCCAACGCTCGTGGACCGGGTACAGGACCGCTACGGGCGTACTGTTTATCGCCATGATGAGCGGACATGTACTGATTGCGACGATCCCACCCTGGCCGCCGGGCGCGGCCCGCGCATCGTGTCCAACCGCGAGCGGGTGATCGACGCGATCACGGCATATCAGTTGACCTCGATGATGCAAGGCGTCGTGCAGCGCGGCACAGCGGCCGGCAACGTCAATCTGTCGGTGCCTGTTGCGGGCAAAACCGGTACGACGAATGACGCGCTCGACGTGTGGTTCATCGGTTTCACCAGCAATATCGTAGCTGGATGCTACATCGGATTTGACCAGCCGCGCAGTTTGGGCCGGGGCGCATATGGCGCAGGTATGTGCGGGCCGGTCTTTACCCAGTTCATGCAAAAGGCGACGGCGAAATATGGCGGTGGCGAGTTCGCCGTGCCGCCGGGTGGTCATTTCATCAAGATCGACCGCTTCACTGGCGCCCGTTTGCCTGACAGCGCCTCTGGACCAAGCGTTGTGGCTGAGTATTTCCGCGATGGCGAAGATCCGATATTCGGTTTGGCCTTTGATGGTGGATTTGCCATGGGCACGGATCTGGAGCTGTTTCAGGAAAGCGGCGGCGAAGTGGTACGCGATCTGAAAACCTCAAGCGGCCAGACCGGGCAGGTGGGTAAAAAAGCGACCTTTGGATCAATGTCGTCGGGCGGGCTATACTAAGGCGCGCTTGCCCGTACAGGCGCGCTGCGGTATCAGGCAGGCGACCCCTCAGGAAGGCCTGCGATGCGCGCTGAAATTCAGAATATCACCCAAGAGATCGACACCTCACTAGAGTTATTGCGTCAGCGGCTAGGATGGGAGACCGCCCAGCATCGGCTGGAGGAATTCAACGCCCGCGTCGAGGATCCAAACCTGTGGGACGATCCGGCAAAGGCGCAGAAGTTGATGCGCGAGCGCCAAGCGCTGGTCGATGCGCTGAACACACACGACACCATTCAGTCTGAACTGTCGGACAATGTCGAGCTGATCGAGATGGGCGAGGCCGAGGGCGACGCGTCGATCGTGACCGAGGCCGAGACAGCGCTGAAAGCACTGGGCAAGCGCGCCGCCAAAAAGGAGCTGGAAGCGCTCTTGAATGGCGAGGCGGATGCCAACGATACATTTCTTGAGATTAACGCAGGCGCAGGCGGCACCGAATCCTGCGACTGGGCCAATATGCTGGCGCGTATGTATGTCCGCTGGGCAGAAAAGCGCGGCTACACCGTTGAGTTGCAATCCGAGCAATCCGGCGACGAGGCCGGCATCAAATCCGCCGCCTACAAGATCAGCGGCCACAACGCGTATGGCTGGCTAAAATCCGAGAGCGGCGTCCATCGCCTTGTGCGGATCAGCCCATTCGATAGCGCGGCCAAGAGGCACACGTCGTTCTGCTCGGTCTGGGTCTATCCGGTAGTCGATGATGATATCGAAATCGAGGTGAACCCGTCAGATATTCGCATCGATACCTATCGCAGCTCTGGCGCGGGTGGCCAGCACGTGAATACTACCGATTCCGCAGTGCGGATCACGCACCATCCGACCGGAATCGTCGTAACATCGTCAGAAAAGTCGCAGCACCAGAACCGCGACATCGCTATGAAGGCGCTGAAATCGCGGCTGTACCAGATGGAACTCGACCGCAGGAATGCGGCCATCAACGAGGCGCACGACGCCAAAGGCGATGCAGGCTGGGGCAACCAAATCCGCAGCTATGTCTTGCAGCCCTACCAGATGGTCAAGGACCTGCGCACCTTGCACGAGACGTCCGATACCAAGGGCGTGCTGGACGGCGATCTGGACCCGTTCATGGCCGCAACGTTGGCGATGAACGTCAGCGGCAAAAGCCGTGCTGAGGCGCAGGGCGAGTAACTCCTGGGCCCGGCTGACGCGGTGAGATCCAGATAGTATTGCCAAGATGACTTCAGGAAGACGGCGGACGTTGCGCCGCGCTACCTTAGCGGATCATGGTGGCGACGTGTCACTCCTCGCGTCCGTGGATGGCAAGGCGCCGATGAAGTTGCGGCGCCTGCGGCGCGCCCGCCTCAAGTGCAAATACATAAGCGTGGGTTAGAAAGAAGCAGGACGCGTCCAGATCATTGGCCGCATCCGCCGCCTCGGTATAGAGCGCGATCAGCGCGGCGTGGTCGGGCCGCGCGTGGGCGGCCAGCATCCGGGTGTGCAGATCGACACTCATTCGGCGGCCTTGGCCTGTCCGCGATGCGCCACCACCTTGCCCGCGACCCACGAGTGAAAGCAATGCGTGGGGCTGTCCATCACCGGCGAGAAGCGTCCGCCATCGAACGTCGTGACATGACGGCCCTTCTGCATTCCCTCGACGACAAAGATATCCTCCTCGAATACGCCCTTCCACAGCTGGGTATTGCGGGCCTTCAGCCCCTCGTCGACGCCCGGCTCTGCGTAATAGATGTGCACATGCTCGGCTGTACGTTCGAGGCCCATAGGCTCTAGGATGATGGCATAGGCATGATCGCGGTGAACACCCAAGAGGACATTGGGATAGACCGAAATGTACTCAGCCTGCTCGTTCCATTTCGCGCCGACCTCGGCAAAGTCAGGGAATTTGTCGCCATCCTCGTTGGTCAGTTGGCGGTAGACCATCGTGCCTTGGCCGGAATACGCCTCCGGCTCTTCGATGTGATAGTGATCCTCTAGTCGCGAATAACTGTTGAGACCCGGATGGACCCAAGGCAGGTGATAGCTTTCGCAGTAATTCTCGACAGCCAACTTCCAGTTTGTCTGAACCTCCAGCGTGAAACGGCTGCCGTGACCACCATGATAGAGAGGCAGGTCGAACTCGCTCCACCGCTCGATGATGTGCGACATCGCGATTTCGAAATCAGGCGCATCGCCTGACATGTTTATCCACACGACATCGCGCCAGACATGGGCACGGACCTCATTCAGTCCTAGTTCGCTGCGTTTGATCGCGGGGTGGGTGTTCTGGCCGGGGCCGCCGACATGCGGTGTGCTGACCAACTCGCCCTTCGTGGAGTAGCACCACGAGTGGTAGGGACAGCGAATTGCGCCTTCTATCTTGCGCGGCTCCTCGATCAGGATCATGCCGCGGTGGCGGCAAATATTTTGAAAAACGCGCACCTCGCCATCCTTATCGCGGATCAGCAGGAGGGGCATCCCAAGGAAGGTCAGCGGTACCGCATCGCCCGCCTCCGGCACGTCTGACGCAACAGCGAGGCCAGCCCATTGGGTAAAGAGCAGCGCGTGCTTTTCTTCCTCGAACACGGCGGGGTCGATGTAATGCGCGTTGGGCAGGCCATTGGCCGTAGCGACTGGGGCACGGACGGAGGATAGGTCGGTTAGGGTCATGGCGCGGCTCCTGCGTTCAAATGTGGCTGCGTCAATTATGACCCGTTGACGCCACGGTTGACCGCCGGTCTGCGACGCGACTTTTCTCACTGCGACATGATGTAGGACGCAACGTCGCTACCTGAACGGCTGATCGAGCCTCAAGAGGCGCGCGTGGAAGGGCGGCAGATCCTCAAGCCCGACCAACGCCTTGCCGCGCGCGGCTGCGAGAATCGCGCCAGTGTTGTTGCCCAGATGCTCGTACACCATGCGCGTTGCGCGGATACCCGAGATCTTCTCGCGCACTGTACGGGTGACATACCCCTCCCACAAATTGGGTTGAAACGACGTCTCGGGCGCGAGGAAGTTAAACGAGCAAGCCATTGAATTGCGATGGGTGACGATTATCATGATCCCTTCCTCCTGTCGCATGACGACACCGCGAAATTCGCGGTCTCGCCGCGCAGTCGATAGACCCTGCTTGCGCAGCGCATCTATAGGCTCGCTGCCGCGCAGGAATGTGTATCCATCCTCGCGGTGAATGTTGATTAGGCCGCGCACGAACATCGTATCGTCCACAAAACTACGCCGAACAAAACGATAGATTCCACTTGGAAACAGCTCTTCGGGAACTGCTACAGGCTCGGCCCCAAAGAATCCGGCAACAACGGGATGACCCAGTAAATCGAAAGACGCAGATCTCAGGGTGTCGCTACGCTCCAGCAAGATTCGCGCATCGGTCCCAAAGAACTGGCAGATTCGGTGCAGTACGTCCGGCCGGGGAAAACTTTCGCCGGTGAGGTATCTGTTGAACTGCGTGCGGTTGATGCCCAGATCCCTGCAAAGACCCGCGACCGAAGGATAGTCGGCGCTGAGGTCGCGCAGGTTGTCGCCAAAGATCGCCCGTAGCTGCGCAGGATCGGTCGCGGGCGCTGGCATAGCTTTGAGGTCAGAGGGCATGACGCGCATCCCTCGGCGAGGATTCAGTCGGATGCATAGTTGTAAAGATGTTGGTCGGGTAAATGAGAACTAAAATGTGTCATTGAGGACGCCTTACATTTCGGGCTTTTCATTAACGTTTCACCATTTCAGCACGGCTGACACGGCTTGTCACGCGGGGTGACGCTAGTTGGCGTCACTTTTTGCGCAACGTGACACAAATGGATCAAGCCAACGGGCGTATCTACCATGGCCTGATGCCTCCGAAAGCGACATTTTAGTAGATAAGGATGCCTTGGTTCAGACGGCGATAAACGCCACGACCGCGAAGGCAAATTTTTGACTGGTTTTGGGGGAATATATGTACGGTGTCGTCCTTTGGAGTGATCAACGCCAGAACCGCGCAGTTATTTGGTGCGAGGATCATGGCGACTTAGCCTATTACAAAGGCGATGTCGGTGGCGATTCTGCGATGACCGCCGGCGATCTGGTGGAATTTGAGTTGCACGAAGCGGCTGACATGCGCCTTGCCGATATGCCGCGGCTGATTACGCAGCGCAGTCACCCGACGCTAAGCTCCGATCTGCGCAGGGCAGGCGCGCAACTAGGCGTAGTGCCATCTGCTGCGCCCTCGGCCGCCAATAGTGACTATGCGGCGAATGTCGTACCCTTCCGCGAGGCCAGAATGGCCGCCTACGCCTGAAGGTAAACTGATATAGCCGAATATGAGAAAGAGCGGTCCAATTGGGCCGCTCTTTCTCGTTTGCCTATGGCGAACTTACAGCGACCCGCGGGGCAGGGCGGCGATGCCAGTTCGCGCCAAGTCTGAGAGGCCCAGAGGGCGCATCAGATCGGCAAACGCGTCGATCTTCTCGGACGTGCCGGTAATCTCGAACGTGAAGCTATCGAGCGTGCTGTCGACCACATTCGTTCGAAAGATATCTGCAAGGCGCAGGGCTTCGACCCGCTTGTCGCCAGTGCAGATAACCTTGATGAGCGCCAGCTCGCGCTCCACCGCGCGGCCCTCGACCGTCAGGTCGTGAACCTCGTGTACCGGAATGATGCGGCCCACTTGCGCCTTGATCTGCTCAATCACCTGCGGTGTGCCGGTAGTGACGATAGTGATGCGCGACATGTGCCCTTCGTGGTCGACCTCGGCGACTGTGAGGCTTTCGATGTTGTAGCCGCGTCCCGAAAAGAGGCCAATGACACGTGCCAGCACGCCGACCTCGTTATCAACGAGGACCGCCAGCGTATGGCGTTCCTCCACGTCCGAAAACGTGGGGCGAAGATTATAGGCGGAATGCTTATTCGAGCCTTTTTTGATTTTTAGTGCGGACATGTCAGCTCCTTTGCAGAGGCGCGGTAGGCGCGCTGTTCTTCTGCGGAAAATCTATGATATGGGGTGTGTTACAAGTCATCCTTAAACCATCACCGCACCCTTGGAGCCGATGGCATCCTTGGTCGATGCCTCGCCCAGCAGCATTTTGTTATGCGGCTCGCCCGAGGGTATCATGGGGAAGCAGTTCTCGTGCTTCTCCACCATGCAGTCAAAGATCACCGGGCCGTCATACTCGATCATTTCCATGATCGCGTCGTCCAGATCAGCGGGATCGCTGCAACGGATACCCTTGGCGCCGAAGGCTTCGGCCAGCTTGACGAAATCGGGCAGGGCCTCGGACCAGCTATGCGAGTACCGCTCTCCGTGCAGCAATTCTTGCCACTGGCGGACCATGCCAAGACGCTCGTTATTCAGAATGAACTGCTTGACCGGCAGGCGGAATTGAATCGCCGTACCCATTTCCTGCATATTCATCAGCCAGCTGGCCTCGCCGGCCACGTTGATGACCAATGCATCGCGGTGTGCCATCTGCACGCCAATGGACGCCGGAAAGCCATAGCCCATGGTGCCGAGCCCGCCGGACGTCATCCAGCGGTTCGGATCCTCAAAGCCTAGGTATTGCGCCGCCCACATCTGGTGCTGGCCGACCTCGGTGGTGATGTAGCGATCATGATCCTTGGTCAGCGCCTCTAGCCGGGTAAGGGCGTGCTGCGGCTTGATCGTTTTGCCCTCCTGCTTGAAGCTTAGGCATTTGGTCTTGCGCCATTCGTCGACCCGAACGTTCCACTTGGCGACAGCCTCCACGTTCGTCTTGCGGCCACGCGATTTCCAGACCTTGAGCAGATCCTCAAGAACATGCGCAATGTCGCCGACGATCGGGATATCGGCCTTGATCACCTTGTTGATCGAGGAGGGATCAATGTCGATATGCGCCTTTTTCGAGCCGGGGCTGAACGCATCCAGCCGCCCGGTGATGCGGTCGTCAAAGCGCGCGCCGATGTTGATCATCAGGTCGCAATCGTGCATCGCCATGTTCGCCTCGTAAAGGCCGTGCATTCCCAGCATGCCCAGCCAGCCCTTGCCGCTGGCAGGATACGCGCCGAGGCCCATGAGAGTGGACGTGATGGGAAAACCGGTCGCCTCGACCAGTTCGCGCAGCAGTTGGCTGGCCGCCGGGCCGGAGTTGATGACGCCGCCGCCAGTGTAGAAAACCGGGCGCTTGGCCGTCTCAATCGCGGCGACCAATTCGGTGATCGCCTCCAGATCGCCTTTGACCTGCGGATTGTAGTGGCCTGTGCGCGCCTTTTGCGGCGATGTATATTCAGCGCTGGCGAACTGCACATCTTTGGGAATGTCGACCAGCACCGGGCCGGGGCGGCCTGCGGTGGCGACATGGAACGCCTCATGGATCGTGGCCGACAGGTTCGCGGTATCCTTGACCAGCCAGTTATGCTTGGTGCAAGGGCGCGTGATGCCGACGGTATCGGCCTCCTGAAAGGCATCAGATCCGATCATGAAAGTCGGCACCTGTCCGGTCAGCACGACCAGCGGAATACTATCCAAGAGCGCGTCTGTCAGGCCCGTGACCGCGTTGGTCGCGCCGGGGCCGGAGGTGACCAGCACGACACCGGGCTTGCCGGTAGAGCGGGCGTAGCCCTCAGCGGCGTGCACCGCGCCCTGTTCATGGCGCACCAGCACGTGCTGGATGCCTTTTTGCTGAAAGACCTCGTCATAGATGGGCAGGACAGCGCCGCCGGGATAGCCAAAGACGACGTCCACGCCCTGATCCTTGAGGGCCTGAACTACCATTTTCGCTCCGGTCATCTGACGTGTCATTGCTTTGCTCCGTTCGTGACATCATTGCGCCGCGGCGCATAAAAAAGCCCCCGGTTGTGGCGGGGGCGCATGGGGTACCTGTTGGGTGTCCGGTTATCGGCCCATGCGCGTTTTCCGTGTGACTACAACTAGCGGCACCATTGGACCACTCCCTTTTTACATTTGAGCGTGACCTTATGAGCGGGCGATGGGGGCGTCAACCGCGTCCGGCAGATAAAATGTCGCAGGAAGCGAGAATTCTTTGCATTTGTTGCGCCCACCGGGAGTATTGTGATGCATTGCATTGTTTAGATGCCCCCGGCGGAGTATTTTGGCCAAATTGAAAGGACTGCGCGCTAGCCCTGGCGCGCGTGCATGATAAAGCCGAGGAAATTCAGCAGCACCTGCGCGGCCAAGATTGATGTCCCGTCGGTAGGATCGTAGGCGGGCGCTACCTCAACCAGATCCATTCCGACAACCTCATGGGTCTGCGCGACCTTCTGCAGCAGTTCCAGCACTTCGTAATAGAGAAACCCGCCATGACTGGGTGTGCCAGTGCCCGGCGCAATGGAGGGGCAGAAGCCGTCGATATCCAGTGTCACATAGACGCGTGCCCCTGCTGGGATACGGGCGGCCAGCGCCTCGGCCGTCAACTCGCGGCACTGCCGAACGGACAGGATGTCTGATCCCATGGCGCGCGCCGCGTCATAGCCATCCTTGGCGGTGGAACTGACGTTGCGGATGCCCACCTGAGTCAGCCCGGTGACATATGGCTTTTCGGCGGCGCGGCGCATTGGGTTGCCGTGCCCATTTCGCACGCCATGCCGCTCGTCCACGAAATCGAGATGCGCATCGATTTGCAGTATGTGAATGTCGCCACGTCCTTCAAACGCATCGATGCACGGGATATTGATCGAATGATCGCCGCCGATGGTGACGGGCAGGGCGCCCGCATCCAAAATTGCGCGCACGCCCTCGGCAATGTTCGCATGGCTCTGCGCCGTGTCTGTGTGGATAATGTCGGCATCGCCGATATCTACGATGCGGGCGTCCGCACCTAGATAGGTCACGTCATCCTCATGATCATACGCGCCGCCGTGGCCAAAGCTGAACAACGTCGACGCCTCGCGCACAGAGCGGGGCCCAAAACGCGCGCCGGGCCGGAACTGCGTGCCGCCATCAAAGGGCGCGCCGAGGATTGCGATATCGGCGTCAATAGCGCTCCAATCGGCGACATAGGGCCGCTTGCCAAAGGTCGAGATGCCAACGAAGGGCAGGTTCAGCCGCCCGCTATCGTAGTCATTTCCGCTCATGCTGTGATCTCCAATTATAGGTGTGATGGCACTTAGCCGCGCGGCGCGCATCGCGGCAAGATATGTTTTGCCTTTCGCACAATCGGTATCCGTGAAATAGGGACTTGCCAAACGATCTGTTCATGGAGAAACGTGATGAAGATTCGTGAGGCTTTGACCTTCGATGATGTCCTACTTGTTCCCGCCGCGTCGACCGTGCTGCCCAGCACCGCCGATACGCGCACGCGGGTAACGCAATCAATATCGCTCAATATCCCATTACTAAGCTCGGCGATGGACACGGTGACCGAGTCGCGCATGGCGATCTGCATGGCGCAATCGGGCGGAATGGGCGTGATCCATCGCAACTTCGACGTGGCAGAGCAGGCCAGCGAAGTGCGCCGCGTCAAACGCTTTGTCTCGGGCATTGTTTATAATCCCATCACTCTGACGCCCGATCAGACGCTGGCCGATGCCAAGGCGCTGCAAGAGCAGTACCGCGTCACCGGTTTTCCGGTAGTCGATGCCTCAGGCCGGGTCGTGGGGATCGTAACGAACCGCGATATGCGGTTTGCACAGGATGAGGCAACCCCGGTCAGGACGATGATGACGTCGGATGATCTGGCCATTCTGCATGAGCCTGCCGATCTGGAAGAGGCCCGGTCTCTCATGAAGGCTCGCCGCATCGAGAAGCTGCTCGTGACCGACGATAAGGGAAAGTTGACCGGTCTGTTGACGCTAAAAGACACCGAGCAGGCGGTGCTAAATCCAGTCGCTTGCAAGGATAAATTGGGCCGTCTGCGCGTCGCCGCTGCCACGACCGTCGGCGACGCCGGCTTTGAGCGAAGCCAAGCGCTGATTGATGCGGGCTGCGACATGATCGTGATCGATACCGCCCATGGCCATTCTGCCGGCGTGGCCGAGGCCGTGCGCCGCGCCAGGAAAATCGCGGGTGATGTGCAGATCGTCGCGGGCAATGTTGCCACCGGCGACGCTGTGCGCGCGCTGATCGATGCGGGCGCAGATGCCGTCAAGGTTGGCATCGGACCCGGCAGCATCTGCACTACCCGCATGGTCGCGGGTGTCGGCGTGCCTCAATTGACCGCGATCATGGATTGCGCCGCAGCTGCGGGCGACATTCCTATCATCGCGGATGGCGGCATTAAGTTCTCAGGTGATTTCGCCAAGGCGATCGCGGCTGGCGCCTCCTGTGCAATGGTTGGCAGCATGATTGCCGGCACTGACGAAAGCCCCGGCGAGATGATCCTGTTCCAAGGCCGCTCCTACAAGGCGTATCGGGGAATGGGGAGCCTTGGCGCTATGGCGCGTGGCAGTGCAGATCGCTATTTCCAAAAGGATGCGGCGAGCGACAAGCTGGTCCCGGAAGGGATCGAAGGGCAGGTGCCTTACAAGGGCGCGGCGGGCACGGTCGTGCATCAGTTGGTCGGCGGCCTGCGCGCCGCCATGGGCTATACTGGCTGCGCCACCGTCGAAGAGATGCGGCACAATTGCGAATTCGTCCGTATCACCGGCGCGGGCCTAAGCGAGAGCCATGTCCATGACGTTCAAATTACGCGCGAGTCGCCTAACTACAGAATAGGCTAGCAAAATTATATCTCTATACGACAAGGTTAATTTATCTAACGAGGTGTTTCGATGACACCCGGCGCCCGTATTCAGGCGGCGATTGATCTGCTCGACCGGATTGATGCTGGCGAGCCTGCCGAGAAGGCGCTGACCGGCTGGGGGCGTCGTTCGCGCTTTGCCGGGTCGGGCGATAGGGCTGCGGTGCGCGATCACGTGTTTCAGGCGCTGCGCTGCTATCGGTCGTACGCGTGCCTTGGCGGCGCGCAGACCGGTCGCGGACGTATGATCGGTGCGCTGCGCGCTACAGGGCTGGATCCGGCAGAGGTCTTTACTGGCGCCGGCCACGCGCCTGCGCTGCTCACCGATACTGAATTATCCGCAGGGACCGCGCCAGTCGGTGCAGATGCATGCGATCTGAACGACTGGGTGCTGGAGGAGTTCCGCACCTCACTCGGCGAAGGTGCTGAGGCTGCCGCCTTGGCACTGCGCACGCGCGCGCCTGTTATGCTGCGTGTGGATTTGCGCCGTGGAACTCGTGACGATGCGATAGGCTTGCTCGCCGAAGATGACATTAGCGCCTCCACACATCCCATTGCAACGACGGCACTTTGTGTCACAAAAGGCGCTCGCCGTCTCGCGCGCAGTCGGGCTTTTCTGAATGGCATGGTCGAGCTTCAGGACGGCTCCGGACAGGCAGCGATGCAGGCAATTAATCTGGACGGTGGACGGAGCATTCTCGATTTTTGCGCAGGCGGCGGTGGCAAAGCGCTGGCGCTTGCTGCGCGGTCGGATGCGCGAATTTATGCGCATGATGTTGATCCCTCTCGAATGCAGGACATCCCCACCCGCGCGGCGCGTGCTGGTGTGCAGATTGAGCAGATTGCGACATCAGCTTTGCCGCGTAAGGCGCCATTCGATATAGTTTTATGTGATGCACCCTGTTCAGGAAGTGGCACCTGGCGACGCGCGCCTGAGGCAAAATGGCGCCTCACACGCGAACGGTTGACCGCACTGACACAATTGCAATCTCAGATACTGGCTGAGGCGGCCGCGCTGGTGGCACCCGGGGGGCAGCTCGTCTATTCGACCTGTTCGCTGCTGAGCACTGAAAACGAAGATCGCATTGACGCCTTTTTGAACGCCAAGTCGGAATGGAAGCTAGTGCACGCTCAGAGATTTGACGTGACCGACGGTGGAGACGGCTTTTTCATGGCCCAGATGACGCGCGCTTAATAAAAGTGCGTACGAGATTTGAATTCTTCCGTCCGTGTTAAGGCGGCATTAATCGGTTTAAACGAATGTCTGGGGACCGAACCCGTAAAACGAGGCCTGTTCGCTTGACTATATTTGCAAAAACTGTCGGCCCGATTCAGCGCGCGGCAACCCAGATGCGCCCGCATGCCGGACTTGTCCTGTGTTCTTCCGTTTTGTTCGCGTTCACCGCATTTTTAATCCAACCGGGGTCTGAGCGTTATCTGACCGTGCTGGTATCGCTGGTGCTGGGATGCAGCGCGCTCTGGATCGTGATTATTTCGCGGATCGGCGATTTGGCGGGTGCGCAGGTAGAGAACGGCGTTCGTACGATTATTGCGCATGACGCGGCCCCCAGCATCGTAACCGGTCCCGATGGCGCTGTCATCTACTGTAATGATGCGGCTGAGCGAGCCTACAAGGCGCGGAAGTTCGACACCCTGTCGGAGGCTTTGCAGCAGCTCATTGCCAATCCCGGCGCGCTTCTTTACCGCCTTCGGACGCGTGCAGTGTCCGAAGGGTCGGCCCACGAGGATGTGGTGACGGGGACGGGCCATGTACGCTTGTCGGTTCATGAGGCCGGTTCCGAGATGCTTTTGTGGCGGATTGAGAAGTCGGCTGATATCGCCGCACGGCGCAGCGATGCGGTGCCACTCCCCATGCTCACCGTTGGGCGCAACAACGCGGTTCTTTTTATGAATGACGCGGCCCGCCTACTTATTGGCGAGCGAGCCCGTACGCTTGACCGTATTTGCCCTAAGCTCCCGCTGAGATCGGGACAGATGAACAACATTAGCACACAATCTGGTGTTCAGTCATGCCTAGTGGTGGAGCTTGAAGGCATTGCGGGTCGGCGCGAGGTGTTTGTCCTGCCTGGCATCGCAGCGACCGAGCGTCCCTCTGACGGTTGGACATTTTTCGACGAATTGCCTGTCCCGCTTCTTAAATTGACGCGCGACGGCGCAATCCAACTTTGTAACAAACCGGCGAGCGATCTTTTGGGGTGCGGCGATTGTCCAGGCAAACAGATCACCGATTTGCTTGAGGGCCTGGGTCGTTCCATCCCCGACTGGCTAGAGGATGCGGCTCTTGCTCGCGGCACGGTGCACTCAGAGTTTTTGCGCGTGCGTCGCTCCGATCGGGAGGTGTTCCTTCAGGTCACACTCAATCGAGCCACAGAGGACGGACAGCCTGTGCTGATTGCAGTATTGAACGACGCGACCGAGCTGAAATCGCTAGAAGCGCAGTTTGTTCAGTCGCAGAAGATGCAGGCGATCGGCCAACTGGCGGGCGGCGTGGCACATGATTTCAATAATCTTCTGACGGCGATTTCGGGTCACTGCGACCTACTTTTGCTGCGCCATGATCAGGGCGATTCAGACTACGGCGATCTTCTTCAGATTGCGCAGAACGCTAACCGAGCGGCATCGTTGGTCAACCAACTGTTGGCGTATTCCCGTAAGCAGACGCTCAGGCCGGAAGTCATGGACCTGCGCGACGCTATGTCGGATCTGACGCATTTGTTGAACCGGCTCGTCGGAGAAAAGGTCATTCTGTCTCTCAACCACGACCCTACCCTGTGGTCGATCCGCGCAGACAAGCGCCAGTTCGAGCAGGTGGTCATGAACCTTGTGGTCAATGCACGTGATGCGATGCCAAATGGGGGCGAAATCCGCATCGAAACTCAGAACGTAACATTGAGCGATCCGCTGCACCGTGATCGGGCCATTGTGTCACCAGGCCGCTGGGTTCGGATCAGCGTTACTGATGAGGGTAGCGGTATACCGCGCGATCGGCTGCATAAGGTATTTGAGCCTTTTTTCACAACAAAGCGAACTGGGGAAGGGACCGGACTTGGTCTTTCCACCGCCTACGGGATCGTTAAGCAGACAGGTGGATTTATATTCGTTGATAGCGAACAAGATGCCGGAACCACTTTCTTCTTGATGTTCCCGGCATATGAAAGCGTCGTCGCACCTATCGAAATCGCTCCCAAACCTCAATTCGATCAGACCCCCGCTGAGGGTATCGTGCTCTTGGTCGAGGATGAAGCTCCTGTACGCGCCTTTGCCTCGCGTGCATTGCAGATGCGTGGGTTTACGGTGTTGGAGGCCGATTCCGCGGAGGAGGCGTTGGAAATTTTGTCCGATCCAAACGTCAGCGTAGATGTCTTTGTCACTGACGTGGTCATGCCGGGGCTCGATGGTCCTAGTTGGGTCCAGCAGGCGCTGAAAACGCGGCCAAATGCGCGCGTTGTTTTTGTCTCCGGATATGCCGAAGAGGATTTTGGTGACACGCAGGCACGAATCCCCAATTCGGTCTTCCTTCCCAAACCGTTTTCATTGACGGATTTGACCGAGATCGTGCAGCGTCAGTTGCAATAGTTACGGCAAAAAGCCTGAACCTGCTGATTGCGACGCGCTGGCTAGGCTTATGCAAATAGATTCTTATTAGTTTGCTGAACTCAGAGGAATCGCGAAGCGCTGGCGTTGATACTGGAAGCGACAGAACGGCCGAGCCAATCATCAGGCTATCTGGCTATGCTCAGTTAACCGGTGATGGGATCGGCTCTGGGCTGTACGTCCCATTCGCCTCAACACTTTCGTATAGCCGAAAGTCGGGCGCGTATTTTCGGCGCAAAACGGTTTCGGTTTCGGGCAGCAGGATCAGTGGATCTTTGGGCGATGCATTCATCCTAGCCGTACTAAGGCTAATGCCCAGCCTCGATTCTAGGAAACTGGTGAGGCCGACCTGATCATCATATCTAAAAAGATGGGTGGCGGAGGTGCCGTTCTTTTGCGGTTCCAGAAATTTTGATTGTGATCCTACATTGGCGTTACGAGGTTGCTTTCCTTGAACGTATCCTTGGACGAATGCGTCGAAGCTAAGGTCATGCGTGCTCGTCGGACGGCCCCGAAGGAAAGGGCGCTGCCGATAACGATACCAACTGCCTAGCCAATCTATGGGCTCACGAATGACAGCGATGACGTGCAGATCTTCGCCGATGAATTTTTCCAAGGCGGGTCGAAAAAAGCGATTGTAGCGAAATATGGGCGCGTGTTTCAGTTCGGGCGGGTCGCTGATTACCATCGACGCGTGAGGCCCGAGGGCCGATTGCCAAGCGGTCGTACCTGTCTTTGGTACCGACAGAAAAACCAATTTGTGCTTGGAAAACACCAGCATGTCTATCTCCGTGAGCTAAAGGGAACTGCTACCCGCCGCTTTTAACCCTTTATCAATACTCATCGCCAAATGTGAAGTTATGAACATTTGACTTGAAATGTTCTCTATTTGTCTTCATCTAGGGTGGAACAAGAAGAGAACACATAGAGCAATTGCCGCTTGGGGCAGGGTGTGGAATAAGGACGGAAATGCAATGGCAACGGCAGATCTTTTGACGATGGACAATAAAAAAAGCGCAGACAAACAAAAAGCACTCGATAGCGCGCTGGCGCAGATCGAGCGGCAATTTGGCAAGGGATCGATCATGAAGTTGGGGGACAACCCCATCACTGATATTGAATCGACGTCGACCGGATCGCTGGGTCTTGATATCGCACTTGGTATCGGCGGTATTCCCAAGGGCCGGGTCGTTGAAGTTTATGGCCCAGAAAGCTCGGGCAAGACTACGCTTACGCTGCATTGCGTCGCTGAGGCGCAAAAAAAGGGCGGCGTTTGCGCGTTCGTCGACGCCGAACATGCGCTGGACCCGCAGTATGCGCGCAAACTGGGCGTGGATCTAGATGAGCTTCTGATTTCGCAGCCCGACACGGGAGAGCAGGCGCTAGAGATCGTGGATACGCTAGTGCGCTCGGGCGCGGTTAGCATGATCGTGGTCGACTCGGTTGCTGCGCTGACGCCTAAATCTGAACTGGAAGGCGACATGGGCGATAGCAGCGTCGGCGTGCATGCCCGCCTGATGAGCCAAGCAATGCGTAAGCTGACCGGCTCTATAAGCCGTACGAAATGTACAGTCATCTTTATCAATCAGATCCGTATGAAGATCGGCGTTATGTTCGGTAGCCCCGAGACAACGACAGGTGGTAACGCGCTGAAATTCTACAGCTCGGTCCGTCTGGATATTCGGCGCATTGGCGCACTGAAGGATCGCGAAGAGATCGTTGGTAACGCCACGCGCGTCAAGGTCGTTAAGAACAAGGTCGCGCCGCCCTTCAAGCAGGTCGAATTCGATATCATGTATGGTGAAGGCATCAGCAAGATGGGCGAAATCTTGGATCTGGGCGTCAAGGCTGGCGTGGTCGAAAAATCCGGTAGCTGGTTTAGCTATGGGGACGAGCGCATTGGCCAAGGCCGCGAGAATGCCAAGACCTTCCTCAAGGAAAACAGCAATATGGCGCTCGAGATTGAGGATAAGATCCGCGCGGCGCATGGCCTGGACTTTGATATGGCCAACCCTGCCGAAGGTGGCAGCGGCGACGACGAAGATCTCATGGAGGGCTGATCGCCCTACATGGAAGTTAAGAAGGCCCGGCCGCAAATGCAGGCCGGGCCTTTTTTCTTGCGGTGGACAGGCGTCGCGGGGCCGGATAATCAGAGCGTCGTCCGACCCGTCTGAAAAACGCCGCGAAAAGAGGTTCTCATGCCGACGCTGAACGATATCCGCTCGACCTTCCTGAGTTATTTTGATCGCCACGATCACCGCGTTGTCGACAGCTCGCCTTTGGTGCCACGCAACGATCCGACGCTGATGTTCACAAACTCCGGAATGGTTCAGTTCAAGAACCTGTTCACCGGCGTCGAGCGGCGTGACTATGTGCGCGCCGCCAGCAGCCAGAAATGTGTGCGAGCGGGCGGCAAGCATAACGATCTGGATAACGTCGGATATACAGCGCGCCATCATACATTCTTTGAGATGATGGGTAATTTCAGCTTTGGCGACTACTTCAAGGAAGACGCTATCCGCTTTGCCTGGGAGTTGCTGACACGCGATTTCGGTATCGATAAGTCTAAACTCTTGGTCACCGTCTATCACACAGACGAGGAAGCCGCGACCATCTGGAAGAAGGTGGCGGGCCTTGGCGATGATCGCATCATCCGCATCGCGACCGACGACAACTTCTGGTCGATGGGTGCGACGGGGCCATGCGGGCCATGTTCCGAGATTTTCTACGACCACGGACCCGAGATTTGGGGTGGCCCTCCGGGAAGCCCCGAGGAAGACGGTGATCGTTTTATCGAGATCTGGAATCTCGTATTTATGCAGAATGAACGGTTTGAGGATGGTACTCAGCGCGATCTTGACATGCAGTCGATCGACACCGGTATGGGGCTGGAGCGGATCGGTGCGCTGCTGCAGGGCAAGCATGACAATTACGACACCGACGTCATGCGCGCGCTGATCGAGGCTAGTGCAAACGCCACCAGCACCGATGCTGACGGGCCGGGCAACGTGCATCACCGGGTTATCGCCGATCATCTGCGGTCGACGTCATTCCTAATGGCAGATGGCGTGATGCCGTCGAACGAGGGGCGCGGTTATGTGCTGCGCCGGATCATGCGGCGCGCCATGCGGCACGCGCATTTATTGGGCGCCAAGGATCCAGTTATGTACCGGCTGGTTCCGTCGCTGGTCACGCAGATGGGTCAGGCGTTTCCTGAGCTGGGCCGCGCCCAGAACATGATCGAGGAAATGCTGCGGCTGGAGGAGACGCGTTTCAAGCAAACGCTGGACCGCGGCCTTGGCCTGCTGGACGAGGCGTTGCTGGATCTTGGCGAGGGTGCAGACCTGCCCGGCGCGACGGCGTTCAAACTTTATGACACGTTCGGCTTTCCGCTGGATCTGACACAGGATGCGCTGCGCGAAAAGGGACGCGGTGTGGATATCGCTGGATTCGACGCGGCGATGGCCGAGCAAAAGGCAAAGGCACGCGCCGCTTGGGCCGGCACTGGCGAGGCCGCGGATCAGGGCGTGTGGTACGACATCGCCGAGGCCAGCGGCGTGACCGATTTTCTCGGCTACGACACTGAGAGCGCCGAGGCGCAGATTGCCGCATTGGTTCAGGACGGCGTGACGGTGAAGAGCGCTAGCGAGGGCGAAGCTGTTCAGATCGTGCTGAACCAGACGCCATTCTATGCGGAATCGGGCGGTCAAGTGGGCGACCGTGGCACCCTTCGGTACGAAGGTGGCGAGGCGCGTATTACGGATACGCGCAAGGTGGCGGGCGTGTTCATCCACTTTGCCGAGGTGATGCGCGGCACGCTGACCAAAGGCGCGGCTGTCCAGATTGAGGTAGATCACAACCGCCGTAGTGCCATCCGCGCGAACCATTCCGCGACCCATCTGCTGCATGAGGCATTGCGCGAGACGCTGGGCGATCACGTCGCGCAGCGCGGCAGCCTGAACGATGAGGGGCGCCTGCGATTTGATTTTAGCCATACTCAGGGGCTGTCAGATGACGAGTTGGCGCGTGTGGCGGCGGACGTAAATGCGTTCATCCGCCAAAATGCCCCGGTCGAGACACGGATTATGACGCCGGATGAGGCGCGGGAGTTGGGGGCGCAAGCGCTTTTCGGTGAAAAATACGGCGACGAGGTGCGCGTCGTATCGATGGGGGCGCAGGACGGGTCGGGCAAGGGCGCAGACCGGAATACATATTCGATCGAGTTGTGCGGCGGGACGCATGTGGCCCAGACGGGCGATATCGGCCTGTTCGTGCTACTCAGCGATACGGCGTCCAGCGCGGGCGTGCGCCGGATCGAGGCGCTGACCGGCGCCGCTGCGCTAGACCATCTGACGGATCAGTCCCGGTCATTGAGCGAGGTTGCAGGCGCTCTGAAGGTGCGGCCCGCTGATGCTCAGGCCCGCGTCCGCGCGCTTATGGACGAACGGCGCTCGCTGGCGAACGAGGTCGCGCAACTGCGGCGCGAGTTGGCCATGGCGGGCGGCGCGGGGCAGGGCGGCGAGGCCGAGATCGAAGAGATCGGTGGCACACGGCTTATTGCGCAGGTCGTCAGCGGCGTCCCGGCCAAGGATCTGCCGGGCCTGATCGACCAACACAAAGAGCGCATCGAAAGTGGTGCGGTACTGCTGATTGCGGATACCGGCGGAAAAGCTGCGGTATGCGCAGGCGTGACCGACGATAAGACGGGCGTGCTGTCCGCAGTTGACATAGTGCGCGCTGCCGTTGGTCATCTAGGTGGCAAAGGCGGCGGCGGCCGAGCCGACCTGGCGCAGGGCGGCGGCGCTGATGCGTCGGGTGCCGATGCTGCAATTGATGCCGTACGTACACTGCTGAAAGGTTGAGAATATGCCCGCACTATGGATAGCCCATGTCACCGTCACCGATGAGGAAGCGTATAGCCGCTATGCCGCGCTGGCCGGGCCTGCGATAGCGGCGCACGGAGGCCGCTTTGTTGCGCGCGGTGGCCGCTTCGTACAGCTTGAGGGCAAGGCGCGTCCTCGCAATGTGGTCGCCCGGTTCGACAGCGTCGAGGCCGCCGAATCTTGCTATCATTCGGCCGAGTATCAAGAGGCGCTAGACCACGCGCGGGGCGCGTCTGAGCGCGAACTGATGATCGTCGAGACAAGCGAGTAACGCTGATCGGGCGGCCTGACTGAAGCGTCGCTACCAGTATTTCCAAAAATGAAAACGGCCAGATGTAATCATCTGGCCGTTCTAGAATTTATTCCTAAGGCTTATGCCGACTTCGAAGCGCGCTTACGCTCGTGCGGGTCTAGGTGTCGCTTGCGCAGGCGGATGGCGTTCGGCGTGACCTCAACCAGCTCATCATCGTCGATATAGGCGATGGCCTGCTCTAGGCTCATCTCGACGGGGGTCGTCAGGCGAACGGCCTCATCGGTGCCCGATGCGCGCACGTTCGTCAGTTTCTTGCCCTTAAGCGGGTTCACTTCCAGATCGTTCTCGCGGCTATGTTCGCCGATGATCATGCCGGTATAGATCTTGGTCTGCGGGCCGATGAACATCTTGCCGCGATCTTCGAGGTTCCACAGAGCATATGCGACCGATTCGCCATTCTCCATCGAGATAAGGACACCGGCGCGGCGGCCCGGAATTGGCCCCCGGTGCGGCGACCAGCTGTGAAATACGCGGTTTAGCACGCCGGTGCCGCGCGTGTCGGTCAGGAATTCGCCATGATAGCCGATCAGGCCGCGCGACGGGATATGCGCGATGATGCGGGTCTTGCCTACGCCTGCGGGCTTCATCTCGGTCATCTCGCCCTTGCGGGTACCGGTGATCTTTTCGATGACCGCGCCCGAATATTCGTCGTCGACGTCGATTGTGACTTCTTCGATTGGCTCAAGACGCTCGCCATTCGGGCCCTCACGCATGAGAACTTGAGGGCGCGAAATGCTGAGCTCAAAGCCTTCGCGGCGCATGTTCTCGATCAGGACGCCCATCTGCAATTCGCCTCGGCCGGCGACCTCAAAGGCATCGCCGCCGGGTGTGTCGCTGATCTTGATCGCAACGTTCGATTCGGCCTCTTTCATCAGGCGATCGCGGATGACGCGGCTCTGTACCTTCTTGCCGTCGCGGCCTGCCAGCGGGCTGTCGTTGATACCGAATGTGATGGAGATGGTGGGCGGGTCGATGGGGCGCGCTTCCAACGCCTCGTCCACGGCCAGCGCGCAGATCGTATCGGCCACCGTCGCCTTGGACATGCCTGCGAGGCTGACGATATCGCCGGCCTGCGCCTCTTCGATGTCTTGGGACGCCAATCCGCGGAATGCCTGAATACGTGTCACGCGGAATTGCTCAATCTTTTGGCCGATGCGGGACAGGGCCTGCACGGTCGCACCGACCTTCAGCTTGCCCGATTCGACGCGGCCGGTCAGCAGACGTCCGACGAACGGATCCGCGCCCAGCGTAGTCGCCAGCATGCGGAAATCCTCGCCCTGACGTTTGACCTGCTTTGGCGCGGGGACGTGATTGACGATCAGCTCGAACAGCGCAGACAGATCCTTGCGCGGGCCGTCAAGATGATGATCGGCCCAGCCGGAGCGGCCGGAGGCATACATATGCGGGAAATCCAGCTGATCCTCGTCGGCGTCCAAGTTGCTGAACAGATCAAAGACTTCGTCCAGCGCGCGATCCGGCTCGGCGTCGGGCTTGTCGACCTTGTTCAGCACGACGATGGGGCGCAGCCCCAGTGCCAGTGCTTTGGACGTGACGAACTTGGTCTGGGGCATCGGGCCTTCGGCCGCGTCGACCAGCAGAACCACACCGTCGACCATGCTCAGGATACGCTCCACCTCGCCGCCGAAATCGGCGTGACCGGGCGTGTCGACGATGTTGATGCGCAGGCCCTTCCACACGACGGAGGTCGGCTTGGCAAAGATGGTGATGCCGCGCTCACGCTCTAGGTCGTTGCTGTCCATCGCGCGCTCGTCCACGGCTTGATTGGCGCGGAAGGCACCCGATTGTTTGAGCAGCTCGTCGACCAGCGTCGTCTTGCCATGGTCAACGTGAGCGATGATCGCGATATTGCGAAGGTCCATTCAGTTCATTCCTTGGGGTTTTTTTCAGCGCCCTATAGCTTGCGCGCGCGATTTACCAGCGCAAAGAGGTTTAGGGGCTTATATCGGCGGATAGGTGTGCGTCGGATGCGCCTTTGCACGACGCCTAAAGACAAAGCGTCGTAGGGGCCAGATGGCGCAGTTTGGCGCCAGTGCCCATCTTGAACCGGGCAATGCCGGGCGAGCGCACAGTGTCGGTGTGGCCCAAATCCAACCTAGTATAACCGATCTGCGCTAGATGGCAGGACGCACGCCACATCAACAAAGTATGCGCGTTCAAGGCGCGCCCACGCGCGCCGGTCCAACCGATGTGATAGGTCGCCGTGGGTGCATGCAGCAACATCAGCATAAATGCGACGGGGGCGCCATTCTCCTTCGCGATCAGCATGAGGGTGCCGTCCGGCGCAGATTCTATCCATTTTTCGGTGAACCTGCTCGGAAGCGCAGCATAGCGCCGCTGAGTGCGCTGTGCCGCCTCCATCGCCAGCAGCCGGGCATCGCGCGTCATGTCGAGGGGGCGGATCGTGACGGCCAGCTTCATTGTTTCGGCCCGCTTCAGTCGGTTGCGCCATTTGCCGTGCTGCGCGCCGCGGCGCGCGACTTCGTCGCCTGATAGGTCTAATTCTGCTACGTGCATGCCTCGCACCGCAGGCAGACCGCGGCGCGGCTGGCCTGCATCCGCGCCCATAGCCCAGAGAGCTTTCCAGGGTGCCGCGCGGGGCAGGGCGCGGAGTGCGCGGCGCATTTGATCAGTGGATACGGTATCCGCCCAGACAGGCCCGCGTGGTAGCCACGCGAGGCGTAACGGTCCGACTTGTCGAGCGTATACGCGGGCGCGTGCGACCTGCGCACCATTCTCGCTCACATTCATCACTGCCGTCTCGCAGCCGAAACTGCGCAGGACGGCGGCGTATGTGCCGCTTTGCTGCAGGGGGGTGCCTGCCAGATTATCGGCCGTGGCGGGGTCAGTGAGGGTGATTTGCATGGGCGCCACTTAGCCGCGCCCATGCCTAAGATTTGGTTAAAGCCTAATCAGAACGGAATCTCGTCGTCGAAATCGCGTGAGGGGGCGCTGCCGCCACCACTGCCTGATCCACCGCCAGACGATCCACCGCGATCGCCCTCGCCGCCATAGCCACCGCCACGGCCGATAATCTGGCAGGCACCCCCCTGCAGCAAAGCGGCACATACGCCG
>JAGXGX010000094.1 GCA_024636515.1 Roseovarius sp. | reverse complement strand
GAGTATCACCTCGCCTGCGTAGGCTGCCTGCGCCTTGCCGCGCCTCATGTATTCCACGCCCGTCGCGCGTTTGCCTTCCATCACGATGCGCGTGGCCATCGCGCCCGTCTCGATCCGCAAGTTTGGCAGCTTGCGCGCCGGCGTTAGATAGGCCTGCGCGGTTGAGGCGCGCCGCCCCCCATCCGTGCTGATCTGGTAGAACCCCGCGCCGGTCATCGCCGCGCCGTTATAGTCTGTATTGGTCGGAATGCCCGCCTGCTCTGCCGCCTTGACGTAGGCGCGTGTCAGCGGATGCATGGCGCCTGCCACGTCCGTCACTGACAGCGGGCCATCGGCGCCGCGATGCGCGCAAGCGTCGCCTGTCCATCGCTCAATCCGGCGGAATACTGGCGCGACATCGTCCCAGCCCCAGCCGGGGGCGACGCTGTCCCACTCGGCATAGTCCTGTGGATGCCCGCGCACCCACACCATCGCGTTGATCGCGGACGAGCCGCCCAGCACCTTGCCGCGCGGCCAATAGATGGGGCGATTATGCAGCTCAGGCTCAGGCTCGGTCGCGTATTTCCAATTGAACCGTTCGTCGTAGAACACCTTGCCATAGCCCAGCGGAATATTGACCCATGGATGGTGCCCGGTGCCGCCAGCCTCTAGCAGCAGCACAGATTTTTTCGCACCCGCCAGACGCGCGGCCAGCGCTGCGCCGGCCGACCCGGCCCCGACGATTATATACTCATAACGGTCCATCGTGGCCTACGACTTACCACGGCCAAACAGCTGTGCAAGGATCATCATCAGCGTTGTGATAAGGACCATAATGGTCGAAATCGCGGCGATAGTCGGGTCGATCTGATCGCGCAGCGCGTTGAACATATTGCGCGTTAGTGTCGGGTTATCCCCGCCCGAAATGAACATCGCAATGACGACTTCGTCAAAGGATGCGAGGAACGAAAGCAGCATGGATGTGACGACCGCAAACCGGATTTGCGGCAGCGTGATGGTGAGAAACGCCATCCAGCGCGGTGCGCCCAATGACCGCGCCGCGTTCTCTTGGTTCATGTCATAGCTCTTTAGCGCTGATCCGGTTACGATCACCACCAGCGGGATCGCAAGGATCGTATGCGCCAGCACCAGCCCGGTGATGGTGTAGAGGATCTGAAGCTTAACGTAGGCATAGAACGCGCCGATCGCGATCAGGACGACAGGCACCATCATCGGCGTCAGCAGCATGACAAAGGCCGCGCGGATATACGGCAGTTTCGACGCGTGCAGCGCGTAGGCCGCCAAAACGCCGATGGGCGTGGCAACCAGCATGGTCAGCACCGCCACCTTGAGCGATGTGACCGTCGCGCGCATCCATTCATCGGACTCGAAATAGTTTCTGTACCAGCGCAGCGACCACGTCTCGGGCGGGAATTCGAGGTATTGGGAATCCGAGAATGACATCGGGATCACCACCAGTGTTGGCAGGACCAGCAGGGTCATGATGACGCCCGCGAACACATATAGCCAAAGGCGCTGGCCGTGGGTCACTTGTGTCTCTGATGCGGGGGAGTTTAGCCAATTTGCCATGTGTTAGTGCCCCCCGCCTGTCATCTGCTCCAGCTTGAGAAAGCGTGACGCGATCCACAAGATAATGACAGTCAGCACCAGTAGGACGACGCCTAGTGCGCTGGCCGCACCCCAGTTTACGAACAGCTCGATGTTCGAGACGATCTTCATCGACACCATGATCACGCGGCCCCCGCCCAGCACCGCAGGCGTCACAAAAAAGCCGAGGCAAAGGACGAACACCATCAGCGATCCGGCAAAGAGGCCGGGCGTCGAGAGCGGAAAGAACACCGTCCAGAAGGCCCGGCGCGGGCTGGCCCCCAAGTTCGACGCCGCCTTCATATAATCGCGGTCGATGGAGCGCATCGCGCCGTAGACCGGCAGGATCAGAAACGGCAGCATGATATGCACCATGCCGATCAGCGTGCCAGTCATGTTATGCACGAATTTCAGCGGCTCGTCCCAGAGGCCGATGCTGATCGCCCATTGGTTCACCAGACCCTGTTTTTGCAGCAGCACCAGCCATGCGTAGGTCCGCACCAAGAGTGAGGTCCAGAATGGCAGCAGTACCGTAATTAGACACAGATTGGCCCATTTGGTCGGTAGCTGAGACATGAAATAAGCCAGCGGATAGCCGATAACGATGCACAGCGCCGTGGTTAGCAGGCTGACCTGAAACGTCGTGATGAAGATGCGCGAATAGGATTTGCGCGCGATCATCCGCTCGTAATTCTCTAGCGAGAAATTGCCGTCAGCGCCGATGAACGACACGTAGAACAGCCAGCCAACCGGGATCACTAGGATTACCAGAACCAGCAGCAAGGCGGGCGAGCCGAGGCCAAAGAGGCGCCAACGCTCCATCCGCTCATCACGGCGTAGCCCGGCGGCATGTAGGTGAGCGCTGGTCATTATGCCCCCTCGCCCGCGATGATGACGGTATCAGCTCGGTGCAGGCCCAGCTTAACCGCGTCACCGACGCGCGGCAGATTTGAGAACGTGCCCTCGCGGATCGCGCCGCGCACGGCAATCTCGGCGCCGTCGTTCAGGCGCGCGTAAAGTAGGTAACTCTCGCCTTGATAGACCAGCTCGGTCACGGTGGCGTTCAGGATGTTCATGCCCTCAGGCGCGCCGTCCACCAGCCGCACCCGCTCGGGCCGGATCATCAACGCCAGCGTTCTGGTATCCGGCACGGCGGCGTCCATTTGCAATGTAGTCTCGCCGTAGCGCACCCCCTGCCCGTCCCGCACAACCGGCAGGAACGTTGAGTCGCCGATGAAATCCGCAACAAACTGATTTTCAGGCCGGTCATATAGCTGCTGAGGCGTGGCCAGCTGCATGATCTTGCCGTGATTTACGACGGCGATCCGGTCGGACATGGTCAGCGCCTCGCGCTGGTCATGGGTCACATACACTGTCGTCATGCCCAGCTTTTCGTGCAGGTGGCGCAGCTCAATCTGCATACGGTCGCGTAGTTTTTTATCCAGCGCAGACAGCGGCTCATCCATCAGCAAAATCCGCGGCTCGAACACGATGGAGCGTGCCAGCGCCACGCGCTGCTTTTGCCCGCCCGATAGCTGATCGATAGACCGCTCGCCATAGCCGTCCAGCTGCACCAGCTCCAGTGCGCGGTCGATGCGGCCCGATGCCTCGGCCTTGGACATCTTGCGCAGGCGCAGGGGGTAGCCGACATTGCCGGCGACGGTCATATGCGGGAAAAGGGCGTAGTTCTGAAACACCATGCCGACGCCGCGCAGGTGCGGGGCGGTGCGGATCATCTCATCCTCGCCGAACTTCAGACTGCCCCGGTCAGGGCGCGTGAAACCAGCCAACACCATCAGCAGCGTTGTTTTACCCGACCCTGACGGGCCTAGCAGGGTCAAAAACTCACCGCTTTTCACATCTAGCGAGACATCATCCAGCGCGTGAACGCGACCATAAGTTTTGGTCACGCCGCGCACGGTAATCGGCAGGGCCTCGGGTTTGTCGCTCAAATTCTCGCTCCCTCGTCATTTATTGGGCCATGGGCGAGCGCGCCGCCCATGGCCGAACTTAGCCGGATGCTACCTTACTCAGTCAGCATCTCTTGATACATCTCGGCGGCGATCGTCTCCCACTCGGCGTACCATTCCAGTGAAATGGGCAGCTGCATCGCCATGTTCGCGGCCGAAGACGGCAGCGCGGCGGCCACTTCGGCGCTGATTTCGCCGGTATCATAGGCATCCGCGTTTGTCGGGCCGTAGGTAATGAACTTAGGCAGATCGTCTTGATAATCGGCCTTCGAGATTTCAGCGATGAACTCCATCGCCAGATCCTTGTTCGGCGCGCCCTTTGGGATCGCAAAGCAATCATAGTCGAGCAGGCCCTGATTATAGGTATAGGACACCTTGGCGCCGTCGGCCTTGGCATTGTCAAAGCGGCCATTCCAGCCGGTCGACATATCCACCTCGCCATCCTTCATCAGCTGCGCCTGCTGCGCGCCCGATGTCCAGAAAACAGCGATATTCGGTTTTAGCTCGCGGATTTTGTCCAGTGCGCGCTCAATGCCTTCTTCGCTGCTTAGCTCGGCATAGACATCAGCGGGCGCGACGCCCAAGGCCATCATTGCAGGCTCAAGCGCGCCCGAGACTTTGCCGCGATAGGCACGGCTGCCGGGGAATTTCTCGGTGTCAAAAAAATCAGCCCAGTTCTGCGGTCCGTCCTCGCCGAACTTGTCGGTATTCCACGCGGGCACGACCGAGAACACGTCGCCGCCGACGCAGAATTCGCTATAGAATGCCTCGGGGAATTTGCTGACGTCGATGATGTCGTAGTCCAGCGGCTCTAGCAGTCCTTCCTCGCCGGCGCGCGCGGCAGAGCCGGAGCCTGACACCACCACATCCAGCGTCACCTGACCGGACGATACTTGCAGGCGCACGTCTGACATGCCGCCATACGTCTCTTGCTTTACGGTGTTGCCGGTGTTGGCCTCATAGGGCTCAAACAGGGCCTTGCTCTGCGCTTCTTGGTACGAGCCGCCCCAGGATGCGATCGTCAGGCTTTTGCCCTCGGCCTGCGCGGCACCTGCCAATGCGGTGGTGGCCAGCAGCGATGCCGCCAGTGTGAGTGCTGTTTTGCGTTTCATAGTCATCTCCTCCGTTGGGTGGTGGCCCCGGTTTTCCGGTGACCTTTTGGTTGCTTCTGTGGTGCGTTATTCCGCTGCGGCCTGCGCGGCCAAGCGCTGGCGTGTGTCGCGCCATCGATACCAAGCGACGGCGGCTGGCAGGAACCATGGCCGTCCGGTGTAGAATGGCCGCGTGGGAAATGGCAGATCGTCGAACGCTGTGCGTCCCTCGGCCAACCCCAGCACCTTTTGCCCCATGCGCGCGCCCAAATAAGACGCCATCGACACGCCCGATCCGCAGTAGCCCATTGCGTAGTGAACACCGTCATGCGTGCCTGTATGGGCCAGCTCGTCAAAGGTATAGGCAACGGTGCCCATCCAGCTATGGCTTATGCGCGTCGCCTCCAGCTCGGGGAAAATGCGGCACATGTCGGCATGTAGGCGCGGGCCGCTGATGCGGGTGTCCGTCTCGGCCGCCGACACGCGGCCCCCGAACAGGATCCGCGTGCGGTCCGGCGAGGCGCGATAGTAATAAACCACCTTGCAGGTATCGCTGGCGATCCGGTCCGTGGGGAACAACCGATCCATCAGCTCCTTGGGCAAAGGCTCGGTCGCGATGATGTAACTGCCGATGGGGATAACGCGCCGCTGCAGCCATGGCGTCAGCGCCGTAATATAGCCATTCGTCGCCACGATCACATCACGCGCGCGCAGGGTGCCACGGGGGGTTTGCACCTCATACCCGATTGGCCCGCGATTGATCGCCTGAACGGGCGTCTGGCCCAGCACCTGCGCGCCCGCGTCTAGCGCGGTGCGAAGCAGCCCTTGGTGATAGCGCGCAGGGTCCAGCGCGCCATGCGACGGAAACAGCGTACCGCCATGATAGGCATCAGTGCCCAGCTCGCGCCGCTGCTCCGCGCGGGGGATAAGATGCGCCTCAATCCCCTCGGCGCGCAGCGCGGCTGCATCGCGGGCCAGCCCCTCGTAAGCGGCGGGCGTGTGGGCGGCATGAAACCGCCCTGCCCTGCGAAAATCGCATTCGATGCGCTCGGAGCTTATACGCTCTTCGATCCATTGCAGCGCCGCGCGACCTTCGCCGCGAATCGCGTCTGCGCGCTCGCTGCCATGCTGCGCTGTCAGCTTGGCCAGCGACGGCTTGATGCTTGTGCTGATCTGCCCGCCATTGCGTGTGCTGCATCCCCAGCCGGGTGTCTCGGCCTCCAGCACGAGGGTGCTGCGCCCGCCGCGCGCCGTCTCGATCGCAGCGTTTAGGCCAGTATAGCCGGACCCGACGATAACGACGTCGACTTGGGCCGGCATGGCGGTATCGGGAAGCACAGGCGGCGTCATGCCGTCCAGCCAGTAGGAGGTGCTGGACGAATCAGCCGTCCATATATCCGCGTTGTCCTGCCGTGCTGCCGCCATCGCTGAGTCGCCCCCAAGTCCCGTCG
>JAGXGX010000093.1 GCA_024636515.1 Roseovarius sp. | reverse complement strand
TGCTGCTGCCCGCCAGACATCTGGGTTGGCATCCGGTCGGCGAATTCCTCCATCTGCACAAGGCCAAGACAGTATTCGACACGTTTCTTGATCTCAGCAGTGGGACGTTTTCGCACCCTAAGCGGAAAGGCGATGTTGTCGCGCACCGTCATCGTCGGAAAGAGAGCGTAACCTTGAAACACCATGCCGAAATCGCGGTGCTCGGGCGGCTCGCCAGTGATATCGCGGCCGCGCAGATCTATGCGCCCCTCGGTCAGCGGGGCAAAGCCCGCGATGGCCGACAACAACGTCGTTTTGCCCGATCCCGATGGCCCCAGTAGGGTCAGAAATTCGCCCTCCTCAACCTCTAGGTTAACTCTGTCGAGGGCATTCACAGGGCCATATCGCTTGGTCGCGTCTGCGATGGTGAGGATCGTATCTGGCATATTCTGAATGCGCTTCCCTCTTTGTCCGGCGGCAAAGGTCCGCCAAAGTTGTACTATGCAAAGCACAGCCAATAACAACATTGAAATTAAAAGGAGGGGTGCAGCTATAATATAAAATTATATTGGGTTGTCTGGCGACGACGGGA
This sequence comes from Roseovarius sp., assembly GCA_024636515.1. Taxonomy (GTDB): domain Bacteria; phylum Pseudomonadota; class Alphaproteobacteria; order Rhodobacterales; family Rhodobacteraceae; genus Roseovarius. Next base: position 6,678 of record JAGXGX010000093.1, on the reverse strand, counting down.
TCATCTGCAGGTGCTCGGCTACATACTGACTGAAAAAGCTCTGAAATTGCAGCGCGACATTCGAGGTGGGAAATAGCTTTGAAGTTGCCGAATGTGCCTGTAAATCCATCACCGGATCAATGGGACGCAGCGCCATACCTGCCAGATCGCGCCCGGCCAGTGCAAAGGTATCGACCAGCGCCACCCCCACGCCGTTTGCCACCAGTTCAAGCGCGGCCATGGTATGGCGCACTTCAAAGAAATAGCGCCGCTCCAGCCCGCGCCGAGAAAAAGCGCCATCGATCATTTGGCCCAGCGGCGTTTCGGATGAATACGAGATGTGACGTGCATGGTTCAGCGCCTCAATCCGCACCACGCGAGATAACGCAAGCTCATGCCCCTCGGGGCAAACGCACAGCAATTGCGCCTTGGCGATGGGCCGGACAGTCAACGCCGAATGGCGTGGCTGGCTGATCGACAGGCCCAGTTCAGCCTGCCCGCTGACCAGCCGGTTGGCGATTTGGTCAGTGTGTCCCAGATCCAGCGATACATTCAGCTTGGGCCGCGATTCGAGAAACTGGGCAATTACCTGCGGCAAAATTCGCTGCCCGATCGACGGCGTTGCGACGATGCTAAGCCGCCCGGTGGTGCCGCCGCGCAACTCCTCAATAATCGACGCGACGCGGCGCTGTTGCATAAAGAGGTGCTGCGCCTCCTGCGCAATATGGCGCGCCTCGGGCGTAGGCGTCAGACGGCCTCTCTCGCGCTCGAACAGGGCGAATCCCGCCAATGTCTCAACATGGCGGATCATGTTGCTGACGGCCGGCTGGCTGACGGCCAGCATCTCTGCCGCCTTCGCCGTGGTCCCCAGCTCAATAACTGCGCAGAGCACTTCCAACTGGCGCGCGTTAATCACCTCGATAACCTCAACTTATGGACTCTATCAGAAATTTTATTTCACACTGATGCCCTCCATGTCTAGCAAACTTGCAACTGCCACAGTTTCTAGGAGAGCCGTATGTCGCGCAGCGAGGTCTTTGCCGTCGCCCAGATGGGGCCGATTCATCTGGCCGACACCAAGGCTGCGGTCGTTGCGCGGCTGATTGGAATGTTGCGCGAGGCTCATGGGCGCGGCGCGACTTGGGTAACCTTCCCCGAACTGGCGTTAACCACGTTCTTTCCCCGCTATGTCTATGACACTCCCGAAGAATACGACGTATTCTACGAGGAAGGGCTGCCATCCCCCGCGATGATCCCGCTTTTCGATGCCGCCAAGGATCTGGGCGTCGGCTTCTATCTCGGCTATGCCGAAAAGGTGCAAGAAGGCGGACGCACTCGGCGGTTCAACACCTCCGTCCTCGTTGGCCCGAATGGCGACATCCTTGGGAAATACCGCAAAATCCACCTGCCCGGCACGGTAGATCCCATCGGAGATCTGGAATTTGAGCACTTAGAAAAACGGTATTTCGAAGTCGGCGATATTGGTTTTCCCACATTTGCCACGCCCTCAGGTCGCTTCGGCATGTGCATTTGCAATGACCGCCGCTGGCCCGAAACGTTTCGTGTCATGGCCCTACGCGGGGCCGAAGTATTCATGTTGGGCTACAACACCCCCACGCGAAATATCCACCATCATGAGCCTGCGTATTTACGCGAATTCCACCACCGTCTCAGCATGGAATCGGCAGCCTACCAGAATGGCGCGTGGGTCATGGCGGCGGCCAAATGCGGGTCCGAAGACGGTTTCGCGATGATCGGCGGGTCGATGATCGTCGCCCCCACCGGCGAGGTGGTGGCGCGCGCCGCCAGCGAGGATGACGAGGTCATCACGCATAATTGCGATCTCGACATGGGCGCATATATCCGCCGCTCAGTCTTTGACTTTGCCCGGCACCGCCGGATCGAACATTACGGCCCGATCACTCAGCAAACGGGTGTGGAGATACCCGAATGACGTTTTCCCTAGCAGGTCGTTGCACCGAAAGCGGACAAATCGGCTATGTCGTCGCGACCTCATCGGTTTGTGTGGGCGCGCGCGTCGGCGCGGTTGCAGATGGCGTCGTCGTGTTTTCGCAGGCCCGCACCGATCCGCGTCTTCATTCGGTCGGACTTAAGGCATGGCGCAAGGCGCCGGGCGATGCGATGGCCGCGCTGAACGCAATGAAGGCGCACGCCGTTGCCCTCCACTGGCGGCAACTCGGCGTCTTTCCAATGCACGGGAATGCGGCCCAACACACCGGCGCGTCTTGCCTTGATCACTGCGGGGGATTGGTTGGCGCACATTCGATGGCGCTGGGTAATTTCCTCGGCACGGACCGGGTCATGCCCGCCATGATCGACGCCTTTGAGGCAAGCAAAGGCGCTCTGGCCCAGCGCCTGCTAACCGCTATCCGCGCAGGCGAGGCAGCGGGCAGTGAGCGCGAGCCACTGCAGTCGGCGTCGCTTGTCGTCATGGGCGCGGATGATCTGAAAGAGGTCGACCTGCGCGTCGATTACGACACCGATCCGCTGGCGCGGATGGGCGGCTTGCTGGACGACTGGCTGCCCAAGTCCGCAGCCTACCGCACTCGCGCGCTGGACCCCGACAACGCGCCGTCATCGGCGGATGTAGAAAGCCGCTGACACCCCGCAGGCCAGACGCAAAAGGCCGCGCATGTTGCCATGTGCGGCCTCTCTATATTAGTGAACGACCGCATCCTCGGGCGGCTGCCGCTTGGTGCTGCTGAGGCGGTCGCCTATGATTAGGCCATCAGGGCCAACGCTCACCGTAACAACTGCGCCGTCCATGACATCGCCAGATAGCAACATCTCGGCCAGCGGATCCTGAATGGCCCGTTGCAGCACCCGCTTAAGCGGACGCGCGCCGAACACCGGATCATAACCCTCATCAGCCAGCCACTTCTTGGCCTCCGCGTCCAGATCCAGTGTGATCTTGCGAGTCTCCAGACGTTTCTTGAGGCGCGCCAACTGGACATCGACAATGCCCGTCATATTATCGCGGCTAAGGCGATCAAAGATGACGATCTCGTCCAACCGGTTCAGGAACTCAGGCCGGAAATGGGCGCGTACAGCCTCGTCAACGCTGCGCTTGGCCTCGGCGGCATCCGCGCCTTCGGGCAACTGGCTAAGCGCTTGCGACCCAAGGTTCGACGTCAGGATAATCAGCGTCTGCTTAAAGTCGACGCGGTGCCCCTGACCATCGGTCAGAACACCATCATCCAGCACTTGCAGCAACACGTTAAACACATCCGGGTGCGCCTTTTCCACCTCGTCAAACAGCACCACCTGATAGGGGCGCCTGCGCACGGCCTCGGTAAGAACCCCGCCCTCGTCATAGCCGACGTAACCCGGAGGGGCACCAATCAGACGCGAAACCGAATGCTTCTCCATGAACTCCGACATGTCGATACGCACCATCGCGTTGTCATCGTCAAAGAGGAACTCGGCCACCGCCTTGGTCAGCTCAGTCTTACCCACACCTGTCGGCCCAAGGAACAGGAAGCTGCCCAATGGGCGATTTTCATCGTTCAGTCCGGCACGCGCACGGCGCACAGCATTGGCAACGGCCCGCACCGCGGTATCCTGACCGATGACGCGTTTATGCAGCCCGGCCTCCATGCCCAGCAGCTTCTCGCGCTCGCCCTCCAACATTTTAGCGACGGGAATACCGGTCCAGCGCTCAACCACCTGCGCGATTTGCTCAGGGCGCACGGCCTCTTCGACCATAACCCCGTCGGATTCCGATTGCTCGGCCTCGGCCAGTTGCTTCTCCAGCGACGGGATGACGCCGTAAGACAGTTCCCCGGCTTTGCCCAGATCGCCTGCGCGCTTGGCGTGATCTAGATCAATCCGCGCACGGTCCAGCTGCTCTTTAATGTCGCGAGCGCCTGCCAGCTTGTCACGCTCGGCCTGCCATTTTGCGGTCATCTCGGAACTGCGCTCCTGAAGGTCGGCCAACTCCTTCTCCAACTTATCCAGCCGGTCCTTGGACGCGGTATCGTCCTCTTTCTTTAACGCCTCCGCCTCAATCTGCTTTTGCAGAATCTCACGGTCCAGCGCATCCAGCTCCTCGGGCTTGCTGTCCACTTCCATGCGCAGACGGCTAGCAGCCTCGTCCATCAGGTCGATCGCCTTGTCGGGCAGGAAACGGTCAGTGATATAGCGATTGCTAAGCGTCGCAGCCGTCACAAGGGCCGAGTCGCTGATCCGCACACCATGGTGCAGCTCGTACTTTTCCTTGATGCCGCGCAGGATGCTAATCGTGTCCTCAACGGTCGGCTCGGCAATGACGATAGGCTGGAACCGGCGCGCCAACGCCGCGTCCTTTTCCACATGCTTGCGATACTCATCCAGCGTAGTGGCGCCGATGCAGTGCAGCTCGCCTCGTGCCAGCGCAGGTTTAATCAGGTTGGCGGCGTCCATCGCGCCATCACCCTTACCCGCACCGACCAGTGTGTGCATCTCGTCGATAAAGAGGATGATCTCGCCCGCAGCGGACGTCACCTCATTCAAAACGGCTTTCAAACGCTCTTCGAACTCGCCGCGATACTTTGCGCCAGCAATCAGCGCGCCCATGTCGAGGCTCAGAAGACGCTTGTTCGCAAGGCTCTCGGGCACGTCGCCGTTGACAATGCGCAGGGCAAGGCCTTCGGCAATCGCGGTTTTACCCACGCCCGGCTCACCGATCAGAACTGGGTTGTTCTTGGTCCGGCGTGATAGCACCTGCATCGCGCGGCGAATCTCGTCATCGCGGCCAATGATGGGGTCAATCTTACCCTCCTCGGCAGCGGCGGTCAGGTCGGTTGCGTATTTCTCAAGCGCTTCATAGGTATCTTCGGCGCTCGCGCTATCGGCGGTACGCCCCTTGCGGATGTCATTGATTGCCTCGTTTAACGTCTGGGCAGATACGCCGCCCGCCTCCAGCGCGTCCTTGGCCGACGACTTCGTCAGCGCCAGCGCCTGAAGCAGACGCTCTACCGGAACAAAGCTGTCCTTGGATTTTGTCGCCAGCTTCTCGGCCTCAGCCAGCACCTTGCCGGTCTGCTGGTCCATATAGGTCTGGCCTGCGTCGCCCTCGACTCGCGGTATTTTGGCGACCGCTGCCTCGTTGGCCTGCACCACGCGCGCAGGATCGCCGCCCGAGCGACGAATGAGATTCGCAGCCAAACCCTCGCCATCGTCCATCAATGCTTTCAACAGGTGCTCAGGCGTGAGCCGCTGATGGCTCTCGCGCATAGCGATGGTCTGTGCAGCCTGAATAAAACCGCGTGATCGTTCTGTGAACTTGTTCAAGTCCATGGATAATCTCCTTGCAAAAGCGAAATTCCAGGAGCGCACCCAGCTAGAGGCATGCGCCGTTTGGAAACCTTAAGTGGTAATTGGGCAACAGCCGGGCGTGCTTCAAGGCCTTCAACCAGCAAAATAGCGGTTTAGTAAACTTTTCGTAACCTGTGATGAAACCGTAACAGGTGTTCCTAAGTTAACTATATGAAGGACGTAGTTATCCACAGGTCCTTCACCAGCCGGAGAGGCCGGTGCAACGTAGGAGCAGTCCAATGAAGATCGACAAAATTCAGTTCGAAAACGTGCGTTACAACCCGGAATTCGGCGCATTCGAGAGCTTGGTGAAAATCCACGATCAGGGCGAGACATTTTCATATCCCGCCCAAGTGGCCGCACCTTTGCACGCCGAATACGCTATAATCGTTCGGGGCCTGATGCAGGCCGCCCGGAATACCCACAAAAAGTCGACCGGCAACACACGGCTGCATCACGCCGCGCCACTCAAGGTAGCCGCCGTTGATGCCAGCCAGCAAAGTCTATTGACGCGCCTGTTGGGCAACGCCGCCGCGTAATCATTGGCCAGCGGCACTGTTGACGCGGTGCCGCCGCGCCGTAAGAAGGGGGCGACCCGTCTAATCCGGAGCCGCGCCCATGAACACCGTCCCTGACAACCGCCTTATCGTCGCGCTTGACGTTCCGAATGCCCTAGCGGGGCTGGCTCTGGCCGAAAAGCTCGGGCCTCAGGTGGGTTTTTACAAGATCGGCCTTGGTATGCTGACGGGGGGCGGCCTCGCCCTTGCGAACGAGCTACACGCCGAGCACGGCAAACGCATATTTCTGGATCTTAAGCTGTTCGACATCGGTGCCACGATAGAGGCGGCGGTGCGCGGATTGGCGCAGTTCGACTTGGATTTGCTTACCGTTCACGGTGATCCGCATGTCGTGCGCGCCGCGGCCGAAGGGGCATCCGGTAGCGCAATGAAAATCCTTGCCGTCACAATCCTGACCTCGCTGGACCGCGCCGATCTGGATGCCGGACTGATGGCGCCGGGAGACATCCCCGATTTGGTCGCGACCCGCGCTGGACGCGCGTTTGACGCGGGAGCGGACGGTGTCATCGCCTCACCGCAGGAGGCCGCGATGATCCGCGCCCTGCCCGAGGCGGAAGGACGCCTGATAGTAACCCCGGGAGTGCGACCCGCTGGTAGCGCGCTTGGCGATCAGAAACGTGTGGCAACGCCGCCCCAAGCCATTGCGGACGGCGCCGATCATATTGTCGTCGGTCGGCCGATTTGGGCATCGGACGATCCGGCGGCAGCAGCGGCAAGTATCTTGGCTAGCTTGCCCTGAGTGGCACATTTTGCTCTGACAAAGATTTAATGCCTTCGGCGAGGATATTTTCCGCAAGAAGAATGG
>JAGXGX010000015.1 GCA_024636515.1 Roseovarius sp. | reverse complement strand
TGGCTGGGGTGGTAGGATTCGAACCTACGATACACGGTACCAAAAACCGATGCCTTACCGCTTGGCTACACCCCAACGTGGCGTGGGTGTTACTCCGGTGCGCATTGGGGTGCAAGACCGAATGGCAAAAATTTTGGTGAATTTGAGGATTGGTTTTCGGGAACATGGGCTTGGCCCGTCGTGAGTGCATGCAACAGGGCAGGACAGGCGACCAGCTAAACGCTGGATCAGTCCAGAATTTCGGCCGGGCCGACGCCCCAGATCGCGGATTTTGGCACCCAGCCCCCGTAGCCGCCGACCTTTAGCTCGCACCAGTCGATCCCGCATTCCTCGATCCGGGCAATCACGCCCAACTCTAGCTGGGCGGTCGTCATCGTGTTGAGGTCGGGAGAGGTGTGCATTTGCAGCATGTCCTTCTCAACGATGGCGGTGCGCACGCCCGATAGCAGCGAATAGTGCATCCAGCCGCCTGCACCATCGCGGTCGCGCACGCGGCGCCAGTGGCCATGCTCGGCGGTGATCTCCAGCGGGGTATCGCGCCGCTTGAATATCCAGTCGATGCGGTGGGTTCGGCTGGGCCCGCGCCTTACGTTGCCCTCAGCCGCCTTGAGCGAGACGTAGCGGGGGATAGGCAGGTTCGTCACCGGCCCGCGTTCTTTCGAAGAAGGTTGCTCCGCTGCCTCCTGAGCAGCGACGGCCAAGGGAAGCGCGACGGCCAGTGCCAGCGCGTATGCAAAGGGGGATCGTCTGCACATATCGCGAATTCTGCCTCATCCGGTCTGCGGGGTTCTTGTGCCCCGCCCGTTCCTGCGCCACCATGGCACCAAAGCGCAGCATATGAAAGATCGCAGCATATGAAAGATCAAGGAGGCGCCCCATGCCATCGAAACGTCTAAGTGTTGTCGTGACGCGCCGCCTACCGGCGCCCGTCGAGGCGCGGCTAAGCGAATTGTTCGACGCCCATTTGCGTACCGACGATACGCCAATGACCCGCGACGAACTGGTCGAGGCCGCGCGCGGCGCCGACGTGCTGGTGCCGACGCTGACCGACCGGATCGACGCAGCCCTCATCGGGCAGGTGGGCGACCGGCTAAAGCTGATCGCGAATTATGGCGCGGGTGTCGATCACATTGACGTGGCGACGGCGCGCCAGCGCGGCATCCTGGTGTCCAACACGCCTGGCGTGTCGGCGGATGATACCGCCGATATGGCAATGGCCTTGATCCTCGCCACCTTGCGCCGCATCCCTGAGGGGCTTGCGATGATGCAATCGGGGGAATGGGCCGGCTGGTCACCGACGGCTCTGATGGGCGGGCGTGTGTCTGGCCGGCGTCTGGGTATCCTTGGCCTTGGGCGGATCGGGCAGGCGGTGGCGCGGCGTGCGGCGGCGTTTGGTATGCAGGTGCATTACCACAATCGCAAGCGCGTGCGCGCTGAGACCGAAGAGGCGCTGGAGGCCACCTATTGGGAGAGCCTCGACCAGATGGTCGCGCGGATGGATGTGATTTCGGTCAATTGCCCGCACACGCCGTCGACATTTCACCTGATGAACGCGCGCAGACTGAAATTGATGAAGCCGGAGGCGGTGATCGTGAACACCTCACGCGGCGAAGTGATCGATCAGAATGCGCTGACGCGGATGCTGCGCGCGGGCGAAATCGCGGGCGCTGGCCTCGACGTATATGAGGATGCCAGCAATCCGCGCCTGCGCGAGATGAAGAATGTCGTCTTGCTGCCTCATATGGGCTCCGCCACGCGTGAGGGCCGCGTCGAAATGGGCGAAAAGGTGCTGTTGAACATCAAGACATGGGCAGACGGCCACCGTCCGCCAGATCAAGTTGTTCCGGCGATGCTGTAGCATGCGCGCGCTTTTCCTCTCTCTGATGTTCGTGGCCTCGGGCGTCGCCGCCCAGCAGGCTGCCGACGCCGTCGCGCCGGAGGTGGGCGCGTTTCGGATCGGCGAGACAGGCGCGCCTGTTAGGGCCGAAAACTGGATGGTCGTCGCCGCGCATCCACTGGCAAGCGAGGCGGGCGCACGCGTTTTGCGTCAGGGCGGCACGGCCGCCGATGCCATGATCGCCGTGCAACTGGTGCTGGGTCTGGTCGAGCCGCAAAGCTCGGGCCTTGGTGGCGGCGCGTTTCTGGTCTGGTGGGACGCAGCGGCACAGACGCTGACCACCCTCGACGGACGCGAGACGGCACCGCAGGGCGCGACGCCGCTGCTGTTTCAGAATGATGCTGGCCAGCCAATGGACTTCTTTGAGGCCGTCGTCGGGGGCCGCTCGGTGGGGGTGCCCGGCACGCCGATGTTGCTGGGCGAGGCGCATGCGCGCTGGGGGCGGCTGGACTGGGCGGATCTGTTTGACGAGGCGCAGGACCATGCGACGAACGGCTTTGCCGTCAGCCCGCGCATGGCCGCGTCCATCGCCGCGAACGCAGATACGCTGGACCGTTTTACCGCCACGCGGGATTACTATTTCCCTCAAGGTAGCGCGCTCAAGGCAGGGGATACGCTGAAAAATCCGGCCTATGCTCAAACGCTTGCGACCTTTGCCAAGGATGGCCCCGCACCCTTTTATACCGGCGATATCGCGCGGCGCATCGCCCGCGCAGTGCAGTCCGCGCCCGGCAATCCTGGCACGCTCGGCCTGCTGGATCTGGCGCTCTATGCGGTCAAGGAGCGGGCGGCAGTTTGCGCGCCCTACCGGGGCCATGAGGTCTGCGGGATGGGGCCGCCATCCTCGGGCGCTATCGCCGTGGGCCAGACGCTGGGCGCATTGGAGGGCTACGATCTGGCTGCATATGGTCCGCAATCGCCCGAGGCGCGGCGCCTGATTGGCGATGCCAGCCGCCTCGCCTTTGCCGACAGGGGGCGCTATGTCGCCGATGCCGATTTCGTAGCTGTCCCGGTGGAGGGCATGCTTGATCCCGCCTATCTGGCCGTGCGCGGGGCGCTGCTGGCCGGTGATAGCGCACTGGCCGAGGTAGAGCCCGGCGAGCCCGAATTCGACCACGCGCTAAACTGGGCGGATGACATCACGGTCGAGATGCCCTCGACCTCGCATATCTCCATCGTTGATCGCTACGGAAACGCGCTATCGATGACGACGACCATCGAAAATGCCTTTGGCTCCCGGCTTATGGCGGCTGGTTTTATGTTGAATAATGAGCTGACTGATTTCAGCTTTGCCAGTCACGAAAATGGCCTGCCAATCGCCAATGCGGCGGCGCCGGGCAAGCGGCCGCGTTCGTCCATGGCGCCGACGATTGTCCTGAAGGACGGCGCGCCCCGCCTCGTACTAGGCAGCCCCGGTGGCAGCCGCATCATTCCCTACGTCGCAAATGCGATCATCGGATATGTCGATTGGGGCATGGACGCGCAGGCGATCACTGCGATGCCGCATCTGGTCAACCGCTTTGGCACCTATGATCTGGAGGAGGGGACGCGCGCCGAGACGCTGGCCCAGCCTTTGCGCGACATGGGCTATGAGGTGCAGTTGCGCGGCCTGAATTCGGGACTTCACGCAATTGCCATTGGCGAGGCCCTGACAGGCGGCGCAGATCCGCGCCGCGAGGGGCTGGCCATCGGCGAATGATCCCCGCCGCCAAAGCGCCGCGACCGCATCGCGAAAATGCCAAGGTTGCTGCCTAGCGTAACGCGCAAACGCACACACCAGCGGGAGCGCATGCATGAACTATTTCGCCATCGGATTCGGCGCGGTTGCCCTCACGGCGGTCGGTGCCATTGACTACGCCAATCAGGCAAGTGCCGCTGGCGAGGGGCCGGGAGGATTCTCGGCTGGGGCATATTTTGCGACCTACGGCGCGCGCGTCAACGGTGTGCGCGAGGCGCGAGTCGATGCCGCCGCCGCCAAAGCGCAGGCCGCACTGCGCAAGGCCGGCGCGCGCCCCTATCTGCCAGATGCGCCAGCGGGTTGGACCCGGCGCGCATGGCTGGACGGCGACAACAGCGCGATCATCAAGCCAGAGGAAACCGCAGGTTCCGAAACCATGCCCGACCTGCTCAAGAATATGGCCGCCAAAAGCGCCAAGTCAGCCGAAAAAACCCGCGACGCGGAAACTTGGGTTTACCAGCAAGGGGATCACATAATCGCCCTGCGCGCCAAGTATAAGCCGCGCGACGACGCGCGCAGTCTGGTAGGTGCGGTGGCCGATTCGATGGCGGCGGCTGTATTCGTCCCAAACACCGGCTGGGCCGTAATCAACGGTGTGGCATACGGCAAAACCTCCGCCAAATTTGGCGATGGGGACGCTGCCTATATCTCGCAGGCAGGCACCCCCTTTCACACATATGAGGCGCCCATCGGCTTCCACGATGCGGTGCAGCTTAGTATCCTGACCAACGCTGGCGACGATGATCTGCGCGCAATCTTGGCCGATATCGACTATGACGGGCTGAACGCGTTGCTGAACTATCCGCTGGCCCATATTGGCGCTAATTCGGACGCAGTGCCGTTAGAGGCGCAGGCCCAGATGGCCGAACTGATGCTAAAGATGCATAGTGACTTAGCGTCGCGCCGTAGCGCCGAGGCACAGGCGTGGATGCAGCGTGCCTCGAGCCCAGAAAACGCGATGAAGATGGTGATGAACGAGCTTGCGACCGGTTGGGGCGCAGGTGGCATACCGCAACTAGATCCCGGGGCAGCGCCTGCGCCCGATGTTATGCCGGAGCCTGAGATGGACGAGACGGCGCTTGCCCCCATCGCCACCGAATCTGGCGATGAGCCCGGTACTGAAAACGCCGCAGATTTTGTTTCATCCCTCTTTGGCGGCGGCGAGGACAGCGCCGCAGCTGAGCCTGCGCCAAAGCCTAAACGTCTGATGCTGTCGGGCGGCTCCAGCTGCCTTGTAGGGTCAGCCGGAAAGTTCTGCCGCGATTGACGCGCGGCCCCTTGGCCTTTGCCTGCGAACGCGCGAGGATGCGCGCCGGTGACGCAGTGGGGCAGGGCTAGATGGGGCAGAAACGCACGCAATTGATCGGCAGGGCTGCGCTATTTGCGCTTTGCCTTGGGCTGGCGGCCTGCGCGCGCCCGCTGACGGAAAATGAGCGCCAGTTTGCCGCCGATGTCATCGGCCCGACGCTAGATGTGGACGCCGTGCGCATCGCCAATGGCTTTGCCGCGCTGCCGTCTGCGCCTGCCGCGCCCGATCTGTCGGACCTCTACCCTGTGACGAGTGAAAACACCGTCACTGGCCTTTGTGCGCGATCTGCGCCCGAGCCGCGCAGTGGCCCGCCGCCCGGCTGGGCGCTGTGGAACCGCGTGCATTTCAGTCGCGAGTTTTATCGCGCCGACCTCGCGCTGGAATGGCCCCGCGCCGCGCGCTTCCCTCAGGCGTTGGTGCTGGCGCATGAGCTGGTGCATGTCTGGCAGTGGCAGCAGCGCAGCCTGACTGGCTATCGCCCCATGCGCGCCGCACTGGAAAGCGTGATAAACATGGACCCATATTTCTACGTGCCCGGTGCGGATGCCACCTTCCTCAAGTTCGGCTATGAACAGCAGGCGGCGCTGCTGGAGGACTACCTCTGCCACACGCTATACGACCCCGCTGCGCCGCGCAGGGCCGAGCTGCGACCATTGCTAGCGCCCTACTTTCCGCTGGACCGGCTGGATGCGGCACTCGGCCGCTGATGCCGCCGCCGCGCTTGTCGGTTTTGCATGGCGATTGGTCGGATGGGCTGCGCGCCATATGGGAAAACTGATAGAACCGGGGGCAACGAATGCCCATCGGAGTCGCATCGCATGAAAACTAATGTCAAAGCTCTTGTCGTCGGCGGCGGTGCCGTCGGCACGTCCATCGCATACCATCTAGCAAAGGCTGGTTGGGATGACGTCATGCTGCTGGAGCGAGACGAGCTGACATCAGGCTCCACATGGCATGCCGCTGGCCTCTTGCCCTACTTCAACATGAGCTATGCGACGACCCATATCCACGACTATTCGATCAAATACTACAAGACGCTGGAGGAGGAGACGGGCCTGAACGCAGGCTTTGCCGTGGTCGGCAACCTGCGCATGGCACAGACCGATGCGCGGATGGACGAATACCGCCTCTATGCGTCGACGGCCGAGACATGCGGCGTGCCCTACGAGTGGATGACCCCCGACCAGATCAAGGCGAAATGGCCGCTGATCCGCACTGACGACCTGAAAGGCGCGATCCACCACCAGACCGACGGCTACATTAACCCCGCCGACGTCACCATGGCGATGGCCAAAGGCGCGCGCCAGCGCGGCGTGATGATAGAGCGGAAATGGCAGGCTGATGCGTTCCATTGGACTGGCGACGCATGGGAAGTGACCGCGACCAAGATGATCGAAAAGGGCGGCAATCTGGTGCCCTCGGACGAGCAGATCGTCATCACCGCCGAGCACGTTGTGACGGCGTCAGGCAACCACGCGCAGCGCACCGCCAAGATGCTGGGTATCAAGATGCCCGCCATTCCGGTCGAGCATCAGTTCATCGTGATGGACAGCGATCCGGAGTTGGTCAAATTCCGCGCCGAGGGCAATGTGGAACATCCCGTTATCCGCGACGCCGACGCCCAAAGCTATGTCCGCGAAGAGCGCGGCGGCTGGATCTTGGGCGTTTATGAGCCAAACGCGCCCGCGCGGTTCGAGCATGGCGTGCCGGACAGCTTCCGCGCCGATCTGTTCCAGTTGGATCTGGACCGGATCGAAGACCAGTATATGGCGATGAACCACCGCATCCCAAGTTGCGAGGAATGCGGGCTGAAGGACGATTTTAACGGCCCGATTTGCTATACCCCCGATGGCAATCCGCTGGTCGGCCCCGCGCCGGGCCTGCGCAACATGTGGCTGGCCGAAGGCTTCAGCTTTGGCATCACGGCGGCGGGTGGCACTGGCTATTACCTTGCTCAATTGATGGTGGACGGCGAAGCCGAGATCGACTTGGCCAGCCTCGATCCCAAGCGATATTCGTCAGGGTGGATGACCACCGAGTTCGCCGCGCGCAAGAACGAGGAATGCTACGAGCACGTCTATATCCTGCACCACCCCGATGAGGAGCGTCCCGCCTGTCGCCCCCTACGCACGGCGCCAGCCTACGAGCGCCAAAAGGCGCGCGGCGCGCAGTTCGGCTGGGTCAACGGGTGGGAGCGTCCCAATTACTTCGGGCCCCTCGATGCCCCTGAAAACTTCGATCACGACGCTCGCAGCTTTCGCCGTGGCGGCTGGTGGCAGCACGCGGTGGATGAGGCGACTGCAATCCGCGAGGGCGTTGGCCTGATCGATGCGACCGCATTCTCCAAGCATATCGTCAAAGGACCGGGCGCGACCGCCTTTCTCGACTGGTTTACCTGCAACAAGCTGCCGAAGGTTGGCCGGATCAACCTGACCTACGCCCTGACCTCGCACGGCACCACGCGCACCGAATACACCATCGTCCGCAACGGCGGGAATAGCTATTACCTCGTCTCGGCGGGCGCATGGACGGAATATGACGCTGATTTCCTGCGCAAGGCAGCCGAGGATAAGGCCGAAGAGTTTGGCTATATCGAGATTCAGGACGTCACGACCCAGTGGGGTGTTTTTGCCATCGCCGGGCCAAAGTCGCGCGACGTGCTGAAGTCGATCATAATCGATGCAGATCCAGAAACAGCCCTGTCGAACAAGCGCTTTCCGTGGCTGACCGCCCGCCAGATCGAGCTGGGGATGTGCCCCGTCAATGCCATCCGCGTCGCCTATACAGGCGAGCTGGGCTGGGAGTTGCATCACCCAATGGAGATGCAGAACTACCTCTTTGATCTGCTGGAAAAGGCAGGCGAGCCGCACGGAATGAAGCTGGTCGGCGCCCGCGCGCAAAACTGGCTACGGCAAGAGAAATCCTACCGCGCATTCGGCAACGAGCTGGGGCGAGACGCGACGCCGCTGGAGGCCGATCTGCCGCGGTTTGTGGACTTGGAGAAGGATTTCCACGGCAAGGAGAAACTGATGGAGACGGGCGTGCGCGCCAAATGCTGCACCTTCCTGATCGACGGGCCGGATGATGCCGATCCATGGGGCCGCGAAGTGCTGTATACCGAGGGCGGCGAGCGTGTTGGCCGCCTCACCTCGGGCGGCTACTCCGTCGCCTTCGGCAAGAGCATCGGTATGGGCTATATCAAGCCCGAGATGGTGGTGCCGGGCACGGTGCTGAAGGTCAAGATCATGGACAAGCTCTGGGACGCGACCGTGACCGAAGACAGCCCGTATGATCCGAAGAATGAGGTTATCCGCAAGGATGGATGACGGGAGAGCCGCCGCGTTTCGATAGCGACGCGGCGGCAAGTTGCTGTTTGATCCAAAACAACGACGCGAGCCTTTTTCTGCCATACTAATAGCTTGAGCGTCGGCCGCAGGTACGGAGCTTGGCAGCGTGCGGCGTCGCCGCATAGGGCTGTTTCATTCATCTCGCGGCGACGAACGCTTGGCGTCTTGACCAGTTTCAGGCGCGGGCCCGGCGGGAGAGGATCAAGATGAAAATTTTAATTGCCTACGCGAGTGTCGAGGGGCAGACGGCGAAAATTGCGGATTTTGCCGCCGAATGTATCACGCAGGCGGGGCATGATGTCGTGCTGGCGAATGCTGATGATCCGGCAACGATTGATTTTCAAAACACCGATGCAGTTGTCCTCGCCGCCCCTGTCCATCAGCGGATGCACCCCAAGACTTTTGAAGCTTTTATCGAAGCGTCGAAAAGCGCTCTGGCGCAGCACCGTACATTATTGATTTCAGTCAGTCTAAGCGCCGCGTTCCCGGAGGGTTTGAACGACGCAGAGAAATATATCGAGGAGCTGAAGACACGCACGGGCTTCGAACCTGATGCTGAATTGATGGTCGCTGGCGCGGTCCGTATCACCCAGTATGATTACTTCGCCATGCAGCTTATCCAGCATGTCGTTCTCCGTGACCGAGACTACGACGTCAGCGCCGGAGAGCAGGAGTTCACCGATTGGAAGGCTGTGAAAGCGGGAGTTTCCGAATTCCTCGGAGGGCTTTGATAGCGAGGTATTGGGTTCGGCTGTATTGCACGGTACTGGCGGTGCCGGGCATTATTATCGAGGTCGGGATCATGGATAGTTCTGGGACGCGATTGTGACCGAGAGCAGACCGTATGACCCGACGACCGAGGGTATTCGAAAGGATGGGAGAGTGCGTGGCGTTCGCGCAGCTTGTGTTTTAAGTGTAGCGGCAATGTCAATTCTAAGCCCATTTTAACCGAATGCTGGAATACAATCTGTGGGGATTAACTTGCTGTGCGAGGTCGCGCAGTGCATTTTGATCTTGTCGATCTTGGACAACCCCAACGCGGATAAATTTCGAAGGACTAAGATGGCAGCATTGATTTCAAACCTACGCATTTTGGAAGCCGCACCCAACGTACTGGCATTTTATGATGGTCGGATAGACGGCGTCCGCTTGCATTCAAAAGAACCGAACTGGTTGGATGACGGGGCCTTTTCGCTTGGGTTTGCGAGTTACGCAATTCTTAATCAGGGAGACGCTTTGGTTTATGACACTGGTATTTCTACTGAACATGCACAGGCGGTCAGGGACGAACTTGAACGTCGGGGCGTAACATCAATTCGTGTCGTACTAAGTCACCACCATAAAGATCACGTAGCCGGGACCGCAGTCTTCGCGGATTGCGAAATCATCTCCAGCGAGAAATGTGCGCGGGCACTTCGCGAGAACCAAAAGGCTTTTGCGAAGTCATCTCCACCGATTGACCCAGTAATTATGCCCAATACGGTATTTGACGGTGTCATGGAATTATCGGTTGGCAACACCAGTATTGAGCTGCGACCACTGGACGTCCATAGTTTTGATGGGCTCACCATCTACTTTCCAAAAACGCATCTGCTGCTGGCAGGCGATACATTGGAAGACACTGTCACTTACGTTGCCGAGCCGCATCGCTTAGAAGTTCATTGTTTAGAACTTGAGCGCCTCGCGACATGGGGCATCGAGACTATTCTCCCCAATCATGGTGCTCCTGACCGTATTGCGGGTGGCGGTTATTATCCGTCTTTCATTGGAGCGACCCGCGACTATGTTGAGAAACTATTGCGCTGCAGGAAAGAACCAAGTTTGCAGACCCTCATGCTGAGGGACTTTATTGCACATGACATCGAAAACGGGGCGCTGACCTACTTCGAGCCATATGAGCAGGTGCACGCCGAGAATGTGAAGTCGGTATTAGCAATCTGAGCTCAGCTTCGTCGCTGCTTCGGTCCGAAAACTGACAGTAGCTTTGTCCCGCATAGCGGACGTCTACCCTAGATCCTTGCAGGGCTACTTTTAAGGCGGCAGATCACCCCCCTTTCATATACGGCATCAACACAACTTCGCTGTCCGGCTTTATCTCCGTAAACCACGAATTGCGATAGACCAGCCCATCGACCGCAAGGCTCACCCCGCGGTCGATTTGTGGTTTCAGCGCCGGATACTTGGCGGCAAGCGCGTCCAGCAATTCTTTGAAATTGCTGGCCTCTACCTCCACCGTCTCTTGCCCGTCCGCCAGATCACGAAGCGAGCCCCAGAGTTTTACCGACACCATAGTCTCAGCCCTTTGCCATGACCGCCTTGAGAATCTTGGGCGGTGACATCGGCAATTCGTGCAAGCGAACACCGATGGCCCGGCTGACCGCATTCGACAAAGCGGCCAAAGGCGGCACGATCGGCGTCTCGCCTACGCCGCGCACGCCATATGGGTGGCCGGGGTTGGGAATCTCGAGGATCACTGTGTCGATATTGGGCAGATCGGATGCCACGGGGATACGGTAGTCTAGGAAGCCTGCGTTTTGCAGTCGGCCATCGTCGCCATAGATGTATTCCTCGTTCAACGCCCAGCCGATACCTTGGGCCGCGCCGCCCTGCATTTGGCCCTCGACATAGTCGGGATGCACGGCCTTGCCTGCGTCCTGAAACACCGTGTAGCGCAGTACCTTTGTCGCGCCCGTCTCGGGGTCGACCTCCACGTCGGCCAGATGCACGCCAAAGCTGACGCCAGCGCCCTCGGCGTTCACTTCGTGATGGCCGGCAATCGGCCCGCCGGTCTCGGACGAGATTGCGGCGATGTCGGCCAGTGTCATCGGCTCAAAATCGCCTGCGTTCGGCCCAGAGGGTTTGGCGGCGCCGTCCTCCCACACCACGGCATCCTCGTCGATGCCCCAGATTTTGGCCACGCGCCCGCACATCACGCGGATCGCGGCGCGCGCCGCCTTGATCGTGGCGAGGCCCACGGCAAAGGTCACGCGGCTGCCGTCGGTCACGTCGTTTTGGCCCAGCGAGCTTGTGTCGGTGATGATCGTGCGGACCTTTTCATACGCCACGCCCAGCTCTTCGGCTGCCATCATCGATATCGACGCGCGGCTGCCCCCAATATCGGGGTTGCCCTCGGTCACGCTGACCGTGCCGTCGCTGTTGATGGCCAATGAAACGCTGGTATTGCCGCCAAAGTTGAACCAGAACCCACAGCTAAGACCGCGGCCTTGGTTCTCGCCCAAAGGCGCGTGGTAATGGTCATGCTCTTTGGCAGCCTCCAGCGTCGCCATCAGGCCGATCTGGTCAAAGGTCGGCCCGTAGGATGACTTTGTCCCGGCGTCCGCCGCGTTCAGGATGCGCACGTCCAGCGGATCGAGGTCCAACTGCTGGCACAGTTCGTCCACGACGCTCTCGACGGCATAGATTGCCATCGGCGCGCCGGGGGCGCGGTAGGCGGCCTCTTTGGGGCGATTGGTCAACGCATTCCAGCCTTGGGTGCGCACGGCCTTCAGATCGTAGGCGGCGAACGCGGCTTGCGCGCCCATGTCGACCGTCCCGCAAGGGAACGCGCCGCCCTGATAGCGCAGCTTGGCCTCGGCGGCGGTGATGCGGCCATCCTTGGTCATACCGATGCGCACATCCATCGACGAAGACACGGTGGGGCCGGTGGCGCGGAACACGTCAACGCGGCTCATCACGATCTTGACCGGGCGGCCCGCCTTGCGCGACAGCGCCAGCGCGACAGGCTCGATAAAGACAGTCGTTTTGCCGCCAAATCCGCCGCCGATTTCCGATGCGGTGACGCGCAGCTGGCTACCCTCGATGCCCAAGATCCCCGAGCAGAGATCGCGCACGAAATACTGCCCTTGAGTAGTACACCAAAGGTCAGCCTTGTCGTCAGTGCCGTAGGACGCAACGCAGGCATGCGGCTCAATATACCCTTGGTGTGTCGCGGCAGTGGTAAAGCTGCGCTCAAGGATCAGGTCGGCCATGCCGAAGCCGGACTCCAGATCGCCATGCCCGAACTCGCAGTAATGCGTCACGTTAGGGCCGCAGCCCTCAGGCACGGATTCGTCCGCGCGGGCCTCTTGAACCACGGGCGCGTCCAACTTCATCGCCGCGTCCACGTCTGTCACATGGGGCAGGGGCGTGTAGTCTACCTTGATCAATTTCAGCGCGGCCTTGGCTGTTGCCATATCCTTGGCGGCGACGGCGGCGACGGCGTGCCCGTCATACAGCACCTTGCCCCGCGCAAGGCAGTTGTCCTGCACGTCGCGCAGGCTCTCGTCCTCCGGCACGCCAAGATCGGCGGAGGTCACGACCGCCTTGACGCCGGGCAGTGCCGTAGCCTTGGACGTGTCGATGCTGTTGATCGTGGCGTGCGCATGCGGGCTGCGCAGGATCAGGCCCACCTGCATCCCCGGCACGTTGAAATCCGCACCATAAAGCGCGCGGCCAGTAACCTTGTCCACACCATCGGGGCGCGGGACGCGGGTGCCGACGACCTTGAAATTGGCCTTTGTATTGGATTGGAAGTTCATGTCATGCGCCTCTCATGTCGGCGGCTGCGATCTGAACAGCCTTGATGATCTTGTCATATCCGGTGCAGCGGCACAGGTTTCCGGCCAGCCAATAACGGATCTCGGTATCGGTGGGGTCAGGGTTCCGCTCTAGCAGATTTTTCGCCGCCACTAGGATGCCCGGTGTGCAGATGCCACATTGCAGCGCGGCGTGGTCGATGAATGCCTGCTGCAACGGGTGCAGCGCCTCGCCGATGGCCATGCCCTCGACCGTCTTGATCTGGGCGCCCTGCGCTTCGGCCCCCAGCACGAGGCAGGAGCAGACCAGCCGTCCGTCCATTTCGACGGTGCAGGCGCCGCAATCGCCAGTTCCGCAGCCTTCTTTGGCGCCGCTGAGGCCCAAACGATTGCGAAGCGCGTCCAGCAGCGTTTCTTCGGGCGCGCAGACGAATTCGGCGTCATCGCCATTAAGAGTGGTAGATACGTGGATGTTTTTCATGTCTTTTCTCCGGTCGCATTCTCTTGGGCGCGGTCCATCGCGATGCGCGCCGCCCGCTTGGCCAAAACACCTACGACTGTGGTGCGAAATTCAACTGTGCCGCGCTTGTCGTCTATGGGACTGGCTGCTGCCTCGCAGGCGCGCACCAGCGCGGTAATTGCCGGATCCTCCAGCTTGGAGCCTATGATGGCATCCGCCGCATCCGCAACCAGCACGACCTTTGGTCCAACCGCGCCGAGCGCGACGCGCGCGGATTTGATCGTACCGTCATCCGCCAGCACGATATTCACGCCGGCAGAGGCGACGGCGATATCCATTTCCGTGCGCGGGATGAATCGCAGATAGGCATCCGAGGCCGCCTTGGGCCGCGCGGGTAGAAAGATCGAGCTGACGAACTCTCCCTTGCCGAGGACCGTCTTGCCGGGGCCGGTCACGAATTCTTCGACCGGGCAGTCGCGCGCGCCCTTCGGCCCCTCGATCCGCGCCACGGCGGCGGCGGCGATCATCGCAGGCACAGAGTCGGCGGCCGGGCCGCCATTGCAAAGGTTGCCGGCCATCGTGCAGCGCCCTTGGATCTGGGTTGAGCCGATCAGCTCGCACGCCTCGACCACGCCGGGCCACATCGCGCGGGCGCCCTCATGCTCGCCCAAGCGCTGGCCGGACACCGCAGCGCCGATGCGCAGCCCGCCATCTTCGGCGGTGATGTCGGTAATGCCGTCCAGATGTTTGATATCAACGATCATTTCCGGCTCGATCATGCCGGAGCGCATCTGCACCAGCAGATCGGTACCGCCACCCAGAATACGGGCCGCGCCCTCATTCCGGGCGAGGATATCTGATGCCTCGGTTGCTGTGCTGGGTTTCATATATTGCATAGGACGCTCCATGGCTTGCGGGCAGTTTGGCGGCGCGGCGCAGATGCGGCGAGCCTTAAAGCTGCGTTGGCGGGCAATCTGCCCAGAGTAAACCTTAATCGGCGCGCGCCCGCAATGCGCTGTGGCGGGAAATTACGATCAAATCGCGGCTTGCGGCCAACGCATTTCAAGGGTTGCAGGCCGGGCCGGGCGGGGGCAGGTTGCCGTGTATAAGCTGGATGCCAAAGCACTCGGCATTGTCTAGGTGTATCTGGGGCGGAGGCACGCATGAACGATCTGTGGGACGGCTTCGCCCAAGCATTCTGGCTGATCGTGTCATTTGACGGGGATCTCTATGAGATTGCATGGCGCAGCCTGCAGGTGACCGGCGCGGCGCTGCTCATCGCGAGCGCGCTCGCACTGCCGCTGGCTGCCTTCCTTGCCGTTCAACGCTTTCGCTGCAGGCGCGGGACGATCGCGGTGTTGAATGCGCTGATGGGCCTGCCGCCTGTGGTCGTTGGCCTTGTCGTTTACGTGCTCTTGTCGCGGTCCGGCCCGTTCGGCGTGCTGGGTCTTTTGTTCACGCCCACCGCCATGATCATCGCGCAGGTCGTCATCATTGTGCCGCTGATCGCCTCTATCGCGCATCAATCCTTGCGTGATCTCTGGGCCGAATATCACGATCTGCTGATTTCGATGAATACCACCCGCGCGCAGCGTATCGCGACCCTTCTGATAGACGGGCGTCGCGCGCTGCTCACCGCCGCGCTGGCGGGCTTTGGCCGCGGCGTGGGCGAGGTGGGCGCGATCATGATCGTCGGCGGCAATATCGACCACGTGACGCGCGTGATGACCACTGCCATCGCGTTGGAGACGGGCAAGGGCAATTTCGCCCTCGCGCTTGGCCTCGGCTTTATCCTTATCGCGCTGTCGGTTGCGATCAATCTGGCGATCCACGCCCTCAGCCAGACCGAGACGGAGGGCCGGTGGTGAGCGCGCTTTTGCCTTTGACGCTGGCTGGTGCGGCCGTGCACAAGCGCGGCAAGCGACTGATCGGCCCTGTCGATTTGGTGCTGGAGGGGCAGGGGCTCACCGCCGTGATTGGACCCAACGGCGCGGGTAAATCGACGCTGCTCAAGGCGCTGCACGGGTTGGAGCGGTTGAGCGCGGGCAGTGTTTCATGGGCCTGTCCACGCGCCGACGCGCTGCACCGCCAATCATTCGTATTCCAGACGCCTGTGATGCTTCGCCGCTCGGTGCTGGACAATCTGGCCTATCCGCTGCGCCTGACCGGCACGCCTCGCAGCACCGCGCGGGACGCGGCAGCAGGTTGGTGCGCGCGCATCGGCCTCGCAGGAATGGAGGGGCGCGCCGCGACGGTCTTATCGGGAGGAGAAAAGCAAAAGCTGGCGCTCGCACGCGCTCTGATCACTGCGCCCGATCTACTTTTTCTGGACGAGCCGTCGGCCTCTTTGGATGGCCGCGCCACGCGCGAGATTGAGGCGCTTTTGATGGTTGCAACCCATGCGGGAACCCGTATCGTGATGGCAACGCACGACATGGGGCAGGC
>JAGXGX010000092.1 GCA_024636515.1 Roseovarius sp. | reverse complement strand
GGCGGGTTCTGCCCTTCTCGTGTTCGGTTGCATTCCAGTGACCTTAAGCAATTCCGAGGGAGCTGGCTCTGTTCGGACCCTGGTTCGATTAACCGGCGCCCACCTGTACATACAGGTCCTCGGGAATGAGATAACCAAACGGCTGCGTGCGGGCCCGCCACTTACTACAAAATAATGAAGATTATTTCTGCGGCGCCTATTAGCGCCGATCGCGAACCCGCGCCTCGACGCGGACGGGGATCATATTACCGTGATCAGGGTGATGACGTCCGCCACCACGAGGGCCGCTATCGTCGTCGTCATGTCCGCCGCGCGTGGCCAGCATGATCTGTACCGCCGCAAACAAAGCGCCAACGCAGAGCCATATCAGGGCTGCTGCCGCCCAAGCACTGCCAGCTAGCGCAACGATTTTCTGCAATTGACCGGTATCAAGCCAAAACAGCATCGCAACAAGCGCCGCCGCAATGACGAAACCGGTGATTGTGTGCTTTATATATTTGCGGATGGCCTGCGGCATTATCTTCGCTCCCCAGCGCGTCTGATGATATAAAGATAGTCTCCTTCGCGGGCATCGCAAGCGGGAGCGGCCAAAAATGGCCGATACAGCGATCTAAAATCGCTTAGGCCGACCTCGATGACCGAAACACTGGCCGCCTGCGCACGCCTGCGCTGCCGAGCGGGTCTACAAAAATATTTCGCTGAGCCGCTGCAACCGCATAAAGCGCGCGCAGCCGGTTGCGTCGTGCCTGAATGAGAAGTGCCATGGATAGCTTGTCCTTGTTGTAGAGATACTTGGGTTATCCGGTTAACAGAACTTATGCGCGCAGCGAAGGGCGCGCGCCTGCGGCGAACTCATCTGCGAAAAGAGCAGCGATTTCGCCCCGTGTCAAATTGGGACATGCGCGGCTCCCCGCGTTAGGCGCCGGATCGGTGCGAGTGCTACCATTTGGATCTATGGTGGTCTTAAGCAGTTTCAGCATTGTCTATCCTCACCTTTTCTAGCCCCTATTTGAACAGACGAGCCGATGGCCCGGGAAGTTTCACAAAAAAGAACCTTTTTGCCCATGAAATGCCTAAATCCATAATATTTAGTAAATTTTAACTTGAGATTTTACGCAATAAGCAAGCGTGGAGATGCTGAAATGAGTGCGACTTCCGAATTTGACACCGATGAAGGCTGGCGCGCCGCGACCCGCAAGTTTCCCCGCAGGACTGGACCCAAAGCGAGCGCCGGGCCTGTCACCGCAGAGGACTTAGACGAGATAATCGCGCGTATCTCGCTAGCTGACCGCCAAGCGTTTTCGCGGTTATATGATTGCACCTCTTCGAAACTTTTCGGGGTTTGCCTTCGTGTCCTTAAGAACAGGGCCTCCGCCGAGGATGCCCTGCAGGAGACGTATATGAAGATTTGGCGCTACGCAGGAAACTATCAAAGCGGCGGCATCAGCCCGATGACGTGGCTGATCACGATCGCGCGCAATACGTCGATCGACAAGCTACGCGCGACCCGTGACACCGACGATATCGCCGATATGGAAGGCACGCTGGCCGCGCCCGGCCTGACACCAGAGCAGGCCGTCATAGCGGGCGGTGAGGCTATGCGCATCGCGATCTGCCTGGGGCAGCTAGACGATCCGCGCGACAAGGCCGTGCGCGGCGCCTATCTGGAGGGGTGCAGCTATGCCGAACTGGCCGAAACGCTGGACATACCGCTGAACACGGTGCGCACTTGGCTGCGACGTAGCCTTATCAGCCTCAAGGAGTGCATGACAAAATGAGCACCATGACAGCCGAAAATCGCGAGGACCCCAGCCTGCTGGCAGCCGAATACGTCCTGCGTCTATTGCTACCCAGCGAGGAGCGTGCATTTGAGCGGCGTCTCCTGACCGAACGCCCCCTGCTGGCCGAAGTCGCCGAATGGACCACACGGTTTTCGGGCCTGGACGCCGAAGTCGCCGAAGCCGCCCCGCGCCGCAAGGTCAAGGCCGCGCTGGACGCCCGCCTTTTTGGCGCTGGAACAAGCGCATCGCTCGCCAGCCGCATCTGGGTATGGCAGGGCCTCAGCGCTGCGTCTGTCGCGATGGTGGCCCTCCTCTCGTCCCAAGTGATGCAGATGCCGCAGGCAAGCCTGCCCAACACCGAGCGCGGGCCGCTCTACGTCTCCGAAATAGCCGGGGGCGATCAGTCGCTGCGCATTCTGGCAGTCTATGATGCGGACGCGCGCCAGCTTTCGATCACGCGCACTGCCGGCGCCGCAGCCGAGGGCCGCGTGCTGGAGCTGTGGGCCATCGCAGAGGACAGCGCGCCCGTCAGCCTTGGCGTCTTGCCTGCTAGAACAAAGACAGGCATCGCCATGCCCGCCGCCTTGCATGCGCAGATCGCGGGCCTGACACTCGCCATTTCGGACGAGCCATTGGGCGGATCAACCACCGGCGCGCCAACGGGCGCGGTATTGGCGATGGGCCAAGTGACAGATCTGTAAAAGACACAAGCGAGTCGCCCCTGCGTCCCGCCAGGGTTTTTGGCGGGCCGTGCTGCTTCAATTGGGCTACCAGATGAGAACAAAAACTGCCCCCGACGTTAAGTCCTGGGCGGTATCGTTTTCGGGTGGATAACGGTGAATATCGCCGACTAAAACGCCTCAGGCCGCGCTTCGCGCGCCATGTGATCCAGTACGGCGTTGACGAATTTCGGCTCTTTGCCTTCGGGAAAGAAGCTGGTCGCGACATCGACATACTCGGTGATGATAACGCGCGGAGGGGTCTCGTCCCCGGTCAATTCGGCCCCTGCCGCACGGAAAAGCGCGCGCAAGGTTGGGTCGATCCGTGCGATGGGCCATTTGGCCACGAGCGCGCGGTCGGTCATCTGGTCTATGCGGCGCTGGTCATCAACGGCGCGGTCCAGCACCATTCGAAACAGATCCTCGTCGCCCTCGATCATGTCCGTCTCGTCGTCGACCTCCGCACCAAAGCGATGATCGAGGAACTCCAGATAGACAGAATTCACGTTCTGATCCGAATGCTCCATCTGGAACAATGCCTGCACGGCATATAGCCGCGCGGCCGAGCGCATCTTGCGCTTTTGGTTGCCGGATATGGGTGCAGGCTCAGTCGTCATGCCGTCGATTTATCCTTGGGGTTGCCTGCGATCCGCATTTCTTCGGCGCCGGGAATGAATCCCACGCCCTTGCGCGGAGCGCCCCATTTACGGGTCAGCGCAATCAGATGCAAGGCGGCGGCGGCGGCCCCTGCCCCTTTGTTCATGCGGGCGGGATCGGCGCGCGCTTCGGCCTGATCGCGGTTTTCCACTGTCAGGATGCCATTGCCCACGCACAGGCCCTGCAACCCCAGCAGCGTGATGCCCCGGCTGGAATCGTTGCACACTGTCTCGTAATGCGTTGTCTCTCCGCGAATGACGCAGCCCAATGCGACGTAGCCGTCGAAGTTGCTCAGCCGTTCGGCAATGCCGATGGCGGTGGGCAATTCCAGCGCGCCGGGCACCTCAACTAGATCATATGTGGCACCGGTTGCCACAATCTCGGCGGTGGCGCCGACGATCAGGTTATCGGCAATGTCGCGGTAGAACGGGGCGACCACGATCAGCAGTTTTGCGGGTTTTTCCAGCTCCGCGCGGGGCATGGTGTATTCGCTGCCGGCCATCGATTTATCCTTTGCTCAACGGGCGCGTGCCCGTGATGCTTATGCCATAGGCGTCAATGCCCAGATACCGTGTCTCGGGGTTATCGGTCACGAGGATAAGCTCGTGTATCCCCATCGTCGACATGATTTGCGAGCCGAGACCGGTGTGTTTGACTGTACGCGGTCCGTCCTCGTCCAACTCCTCGGCCAGTTCGGGGCGTGGCTGGCGGAACAGGAAGATCGCGCCGCGACCCTCATCCGCGATGATCTGCATCGCGCTGCGCAGCTTGCCTGCGGGCGCACCGCCAATACCCAGCACATCCTCCAGCGCATTTAGCGAGTGCGTGCGGGCCAGCACGGGCGCGCCGTCGTCCAGATCACCCTTGATCAGCACGATATGCTCTGTCCCTGACATCTCATCGGCGAAAATGCGCATCTCCCATGTGCCGCCGATATGCGCCTCGACAGTCTCGCGGCGTACTTCGCGCACGAGGTTATCGTGCTTGTGGCGGTAGGCGATCAGATCGCTGATCGTGCCGATTTTCAGCCCATGTTCCTGCGCGAACTCGATCAAATCAGGCAGGCGCGCCATGGTGCCGTCAGCCTTCATGATCTCGCAGATGACGCCCGACGGGTTCAGCCCAGCGAGGCGAGCAATATCGACAGCCGCCTCGGTGTGGCCGGCGCGCACCAGAACACCGCCGGTGCGGGCGCGCAGGGGGAAGATGTGGCCCGGCGTCGCCAATGCGGCCATCGTGTTCTGCTCATTGATCGCGGTGGCGACGGTATGCGCCCGGTCGGGGGCCGAAATGCCAGTGCTGACCCCCTCACGCGCCTCAATTGACACGGTAAATGGCGTCTCGTGGCGCGAGGAGTTGTTGACCGCCATCATTGGCAGGCCCAGCCGGTCAATCCGCTCGCTGGTCATTGGCAGGCAGATCAGGCCGCGGCCATGGGTGGCCATGAAGTTGATCGCCTCTGGCGTGGCAAATTCGGCGGCAATTACAATATCGCCCTCATTCTCGCGGTCCTCATGATCGACAAGGATGAACATCCGGCCAGCGCGCGCCTCTGCGATGATCTCGGTCGTGGGCGACATGGCGGCACCTAGGTCGGATTCGACCGGGCCGGGCGTGCTGTAGGCTTTGCTTTCGGGCATAGAATTCCCTCGCGGTTTTGCAGCGTCATTTGCGGCCTCAGATAACGCGCAGTAGCGCTATTGACCAGAGCCGAGTGCGCGCGCCACGCAGGCAGCAAAGTCATCGCCGCGCTGTTCAAAACTGTCATACTGGTCAAAGCTGGCGGCAGCGGGTGCAAGCAACACTGTATCGCCCGGTAGCGCATCAGCGTGGGCGCGGCGCACGGCACCCTCCATCGTAGTGCAAACCTCGGCCTCGCATCCCTCCAGCTGCATCGCGAACTGCGCTGCCTCGCGGCCAATCACATAGGCGCGCGAGACATTCTTTAGCGCAGGGGCCAGTGCGGATAGTCCGCCCTCTTTCTCCAGCCCGCCGCAGATCCAGCGGATGTTCTGAAACGCCTGCAATGCCTTGAGCGCGCTGTCGACATTCGTGGCCTTGCTGTCATTGACATACGAGACGCCGTTCGCCTCGGCGACCAGCTGGCTGCGATGCGGCAGGCCCGGATAGCTATGCATCGCGTCCTCGATCACGCGCGGGGCGAGGCCTATGGTGCGACAGACGGCGTAGGCGGCACAGGCATTTTGATGGTTATGCGCGCCCGGCAACCCTTTGACCGGGCGCAAATCTATACTGCCGGTTTGCCGCCCTTTGCGATACTCCGACAAAAAACCCTTACGCGCGAATACCTGCCAGCCGGGGCCGGTCAGCTTGCGATCAACCGAGATTTGGATGACGCGGTCGTCCCCCGTCCCCTCGCTAAGTTGCCCGGCCAAAAACCGGCCTTCAGCCTCGTCCACGCCGATGATGGCACGGTCGGGGCCGCCCTCGGCAAACAGGCGCCGCTTGGCCGCGAAGTAACCACCAAGGCCAGCATGGCGGTCTAGGTGATCTGGTGAAAGGTTAGTAAAAACCGCGATGTCGGGCGTCAGGGCGCGGGCCAGCTCGGTCTGATAGCTGCTCAGTTCCAGCACCACGGCGCCGCCATCCTCGGGCGGATCGATATCCAGCACGCCGCGTCCGATATTACCTGCCAATTGCGAGGCGCGGCCCGCCTCTGTCAGGATGTGGTGGATCAGCGCGCAGGTCGTCGATTTGCCATTCGATCCGGTAACGCAAATCACGCGCGGCGGTTGCTCGAAATCGGCCCACTCCCCCGATGCGAACGAGCGAAAGAAGAGGCCGATGTCGTTGTCCACCGGTACGCCCGCCGCCTGCGCAGCCGCGACGATGCGGTTCGGTGCGGGATAGAGGTGCGGAATACCGGGGCTAACGATCAGGCTGGCGATACCATGAAACGCGCCGTCCTTGGACAAGTCCAGCACCTCGAAACCATACTCCTCAGCCGTGGCCCGCGCCGCCTCGTTATCATCCCAGCAGATGGGGGTCGCGCCGCCGGCCTCTAAGCTGCGCGCTGCCGACAGGCCCGACCGGCCAAGCCCGAGGACCGCGATGCGGGCGCCCTCATATCCACGTACGGGGATCATGAAAAAGTATTCCCAACACTATTCGTCACCGCAACGAGGACAGCGAGGACAACCGAAATCACAACACATGGCAAAACTGCGAAGATCACGAGTTGCGTGACTAAGTTCACAGGTCTTGGCAAGCTAGAAATTCTCACAGCTTGACCCAAATGTAGGTCTGCAAGTAGCAAGTTAATAAATGCTATCGCTCCTAGTCCTACGCAGCCGATTGCACCGATCACTTTCAAAGCCTCAGTCTGAAAAGCGCTTGTGTTTAAGAGATAGCTGGACGTAGTAAATGCAATCACGAAGAGCGCTATTGAGCTCAGAATCCCAGAAGTAGCTTTTTCAAAGTGTTCTGTTCTACTCATCATCGCACCTTCAACGTCGCCAGCCCGATCATCGCCAGAACAAGCGCGACGATCCAAAAGCGGATGACAATCTGCGGCTCTGACCAGCCCTTTTTCTCATAGTGGTGGTGAATTGGGGCCATCAGGAACACCCGCTTGCCTGTGCGTTTGAAGTAAAGCACCTGAATAATGACGCTGAGCGCCTCGACCACAAAAAGGCCGCCGACAATTGCCAGTACTATCTCGTGCTTGGTCGCCACCGCAATCGCGCCCAGCGCACCGCCAAGAGCGAGCGAGCCGGTGTCGCCCATGAACACGGCGGCAGGCGGAGCGTTATACCACAGAAACCCAAGGCCACCGCCAACGAGGCCCGCGACAAATACCACGATCTCGCCCGTGCCTTGGACGTAATGAACGTCCAGATACTCGGTAAAGTCGGTGCGCCCGACGACATAGGCGATCACGCCCAGCGCGCTGGACGCAATCATCACCGGCATAATAGCAAGGCCATCTAGGCCATCGGTCAGATTAACCGCGTTGGCCGCGCCCACGATCACGATCATGGCGAAGGGGACAAAGAGGTAGCCGAGATTAATCAGCGTGTTCTTGAACACCGGCAGCGCCAGTTGGTATTGCAGCGCCTCGGGGTGATACTGCGCCGCCCAATAGGCTGCGATACCAGCGATCACGAACCCGAGGCCGAGGCGCACCTTGCCCGGCACGCCAGCATGGTTCTGCTTTGATACTTTGGCATAGTCGTCGGCAAACCCGATGGCGCCGAACCCCATCGTGACGAACAGCACGAGCCAGACATACGGATTGTCCAGCCGCGCCCATAGCAGGGTGGAGGTCAGCAGCGCGCCCACAATCAGCAGCCCGCCCATAGTAGGCGTGCCCGCCTTGAGGAAATGTCCTTCAGGGCCGTCTGTGCGGATTGGCTGGCCCTTGCCCTGCCGCTTGCGCAGGACGTCGATCAGCGGACGGCCAAAGATAAAACCAAAGATGAGCGCCGTCATAAAAGCGCCACCCGTGCGAAAGGTTATATACCGGAATAGATTGAAAAAATCGCCGCCGTCGGACAAAGCGGTGAGCCAATATAACATTCAATCATCCCTTGTGTTGGGGCGGCTGCCGCGCCCCGATTTTCGCAGAGCGCTCGCAATCGCGCTCACTTTGCTGCCTTTCGATCCCTTGATCAGCAGCACGTCGCCGGCATCTATCACGCTATGAACCTTGAGCGCCAGTTCCCCTGCGTCCTCACACCAAAGGCCGCGCTGCGCGCGTGGCAGCACGTCCCAAAGGGCGCGCATCCGGGGGCCTACGCAATGCACTGTGGTCACCGCGCCCATATGTGGCAGCTCAGCCAGCGCGCGGTGCATGGCCGTCTCGCCGGTGCCCAGCTCCAGCATATCGCCCAAGATCGCGATGCGCCGCCCCTTGGCGACGCGCCCTATATTGTCGCGCGGGGTGCTGGCGGCCAGCACCTCGATCGCGGCAGCCATTGATGCAGGGTTGGCGTTGAAGGCGTCGTCAATCAGGTCCAGCGTCCATTCGGCATCGCCGCTGTCCAGCTCCAGCACCTCGCGGGTGCCGCGCCCGGCGGGTGGGCTCCAGCGTGCGAGATCGGGCGCGGCAAGGCCGGTATCGCCGCCCAGTGCATGGACCGCAGCCAAAACGCCAAGGCCATTCATCGCGAAATGCCTGCCTGCCGAGTTGATCTTGAAAATAACCGGCCCCTCAGGCAGGTCCGCGCTCACGATCGTTCGGTCGTCGCTAAGCAGAGCCTTGGTGAGGCGATAAACATCGCTGGCCTCACCAAAGGTGATGACTTCGGCGCTCGCCGCCTTCGCGGCTGCAATCAGGATCGGTGTCGTGGGCAGATCGGCATTGACGATGGCCGTGCCCCCCGGCTCAAGCCCCTCAAAAATCGCGGCCTTTTCATGCGCGATGCCGTCGATATCCTCAAACGCCTCCAGATGCGCCGCTGCGATGGTGGTAATCATCGCGACATGCGGGCGCGCCATGCGGGCCAATGGCGCGATCTCGCCGGGGTGGTTCATCCCCAACTCGATCACGGCAAATTCGGTATTGATGGGCATTCTCGCCAGTGTCAGCGGCACGCCCCAATGGTTGTTATAGCTGGCCTCGGCGGCATGGGTGCGGCCCTGCCCCGACAGCACATCGCGGAGCATCTCCTTGGTCGAGGTTTTGCCGACCGATCCGGTGACAGCGATCACGCGCGCCTCGGTGCGCGCACGGCTTGCGCGGCCCAGCGCCTCAAGCGCTTGCAACACATCCGGCACGATCAGTAGCGGCGCATCGGGAGCGACGCCTTCGGGGATGTGGTCGACCAGCGCGGCAGCGGCCCCGGCCTCTAGCGCTTGGGCGACATAATCATGGCCATCACGCTCGGCCTTCAGCGCGACGAACAGATCGCCGGGCTTCAATGTTCGGGTGTCTATCGAGACGCCATTCGCCCGCCAATGACCCGGCGCGCCTTCCTGCGCGCGGCCCCCGGTCGCGGCGGCGGCATCTTGGGCAGTCCAGAGGCTCACGCGCCATCCCCCGCCTGTGCGGCGTCCAGCGCCATCACGGCGACGCTGGCCTGTTCGACATCGTCGAAAGGCAGTACGTCGCTGCCCACCGTCTGGCCTGTTTCATGCCCCTTGCCCAAGATAAGCAGCGCGTCACCCGGCCCAAGCGCATCGACGCCGCGCAGGATCGCCTCGGCGCGGTCGCCGACATTCGACGCCTCAGGACAGCCTGCCATCACGGCGGCACGGATGGTGCCAGGGTCTTCGCTGCGCGGATTGTCGTCGGTGACGATGACAAGATCTGCGTGCTCTGCCGCAGC
>JAGXGX010000091.1 GCA_024636515.1 Roseovarius sp. | reverse complement strand
TCGCCTATGGTACCGCGAAATTGAAGTTGCCGCTGGCTCACGTCTTGCCAGTTGACTAGCCACGCACGTATCTCGGCGCCGTCGTAGCGGCCCGCCTCTATATCCTCCTCGCGGATGGATACATCGCTCAATGCGCCGATAGCTTCGGTATTGTCTACCGAAAGGCCAGTACTTTGCTGAATTGCCAGCGCGCTCAAGCCCGTATCGGCGCGAAAAGTAATCCCGTCGAAGGTGAGCGCGCCGTCATGGTCGGTAAACCCCATGATAGTGCCATCCTTGCGCTCCAAGGCCCAAGCGCGGCAGGTCGAGGTGATACCTGTTTGCAAATGCGCGTGCAGCGCAGCGTTCAGCCCGCTCATATGCGTATCTCCACCACCGGCACGTCCGGCACTTCGCCTGCCTGAAAGCTGGCGACGCTGACCATAATTCGGTTCGTGTCAAACCGCACTGGTACGTCAAACTCATAGCCAGCCGTCACGCGGTCGCCCTCATTGGGCGGATGGTTGAATGTGACGATACCCGTGGTGTTATCCACTTGGTAATGCACGCCCTCTTGCTGCTCGTCTCCTCCTAGACTGATGTGCACAGATCCGCGTACAGGCTTGATGATGGGGCGTGCATAAGTATGCTCGCCCGACCGGTAGGTCTTAATCAGTTGAAAGTTCGGTGTCAGGTCATCACCAAAAGCGATCAGCTGGTCATCATAGCTGGGGGCTAGCAGTGCACCGCCGGACTTGTAGTCAGACCAATCCTTCCAGCGAAACCCGTGGATTTGCCCGCGCCGCGCTTCGAAAAATGCGATCAGCGCCTCGATATCGTCGAGGCCCCGCATGGCGACGCCTGCATCATAGTGGCGACGCGAATGTTGCCAAGGCGTGTTCCGCTCCTCGAACCCATTGGCCAGCGTCACCACATCGGTCTGCCGTTCTGGTCCACCCACCGAACCAAAACTTAGGTTCGCTGGAAATCTCACTTCGTGAAAATCCATGGTATTTCTCCCTTATCGGTTGCGCTGACCGCGCCCTAAAGCCCGGCCCATCTGCGCCGCGATCTGTCCTTGGCTGCGGCGGAAACCTTCGGCATCGGGCGTCGAGATGTTCATCACCACACTCACGTTGCCGCCTCCGCCACCGCCGCGCACACCCAGCTTGCCATCCGCTCCGCGCGCCAAGGGCATGATCGCCTCCGGTCCCGCCTCGCCCATTAGGCCGGTCCCGCCTCGCATGGGAAATGTCACAGGCCCGCTGACGATGCCGCCACTGGCAAAAGGCTGCACGCGACCTTGAGAAAAACTTGCACCCTTCTCAAAGGGCTTGAGTCCGCCGACCAAGCTGCCAACGCCGCTAGCCAATAGACCGCCGACATGATCGCTAACCGGCTTCACAGCGGCATTGAACGCGGTGTTGATCATCGAACTCGCGAGCGTGCGCAGCGACGAAGACAGGCTCTCGCCGTCCACGACGGCACCTTTGATCGCGCGGCGCAATCCCCGGCTCATCCCGCGGTCCAACGTTGCTACGTCATAGCCGGTTTTCTCAAACGTTCCGCGCACCCGGCCTAGCTCGGCGTTGAAGGCCGCCGCCATGTCGGTGGCCGCCCCTAGGGATCCATCTAACGCCTCGATCTGCGCGTCAAGTGCGTCCAGTTTTCTTGCTCACTCATCGTTCTCTCCTCGCGTATCAGGATAGGCCAGCATCAGGGCGTCCAACTGGCCGCGCACCAACGGCGCGCCGCCTTGCGCATCGCCCAGCATCAGGCGCAGCTCCGCCGGCGTCAGCGACCAAAATTCGGCCGGTTTAAGTCCCAGGCCTCGCAGGCCTGCCTGCATTAGCCCCGGCCAGTCGAACCCGTTCATCGGTCCTCAGGCATCATGAAAGCGCGCGCTAGCAATTCTGCCGCTGCCCGGGCTGCCGCTGCCCGGGCTGCCGCTAGCGGCCCGCCTTCGATCTCGGCTTCAATCAGATCGGCCGACCTTCCGTGCCAACCCCCACCGCGCAGTCCGGCCACGATTAGGGCGAGAACGTCGCGCGTCGAAAACGCAGCCGCCTCGAACCGCTCGACCAAATCCACCAACGATCCTGCCGCCAGCCCTGCCTCTAGCTCAGCCAACGCGCCCAAAGTCAGCTTCAGCACTCGCCGCTCGCCGTCGATGACCACCGCAACTTCACCTGCCCATGGGTTGGCCATCTCAGATCGCCGTAAAGAGCATGAGGCCCGCGCTAGCCATCGACAGCTCATAAGTCGCCTCGCCATCATGCGTGCCGGCATACTCGATCGAGGTCACTTGAAACGCACCTTCGATGATGCCGAAATCGGGTATGACCACCTGAAAATCAGGTGTTTCTCCATCAAAGAAAATCTGCCGCGTCCGCTCGTCCGAATTCGCATCGCGAAAGATGCCCGACCCGCTAATCGCCGCCGATTTAACTCCGGCGCCCGCCAGTAATTCGCGCCAGCCGCCAGCACTCTCCAAGCTGGTTACATCCACGCTCTCGGCGTTAAAGCTGATGCGCGTCGCCCGCAGACCTGCCACCGATTCAAAGTTACCGTCACCCGTCAGATCGACCTTGATCAGAAGGTCTTTGCCATTTTGAACTGCCATGTGTCTCGTCTCCGATTAAAAGGTTTAAACCGTGTCCTGAACGCGGGCGCGGAACGTCAGATCGATCCGCCTCAGCTGATCGTCGCGCCGGGCCCTGGCTCGATAGAAATTCAGCGCCGCAAGGTGCCCGCGATCCAACGTCAGGTCCGCATCCGTCAGTGCATCACCCACCGCTGCTGCCGCTTCTTTTGCCGCCGCAAACCCGGCGGCATCGCTGACTACCGACACCGTGAACCGGTGCCAGGCCCCGCCCGATGTTGCGTCAGACCGGTCGCGCACATCCTCCGGTCCCAGCGTCACGTAAAGTGGCGGCAAGGCGCCTGCCGGTGGCGCGTCGTAGATCGCTCCGCCGACCAACGCCGACAAATTGGTATCACCGATGAGGCGCCCATAAACTGCGGACTGAAGTGCCGCCGTTCCGCCATAGCTCATACCGCCACCTCCTCTTGCGCATAGCAGGTCAGGTGGCGGGCCATTGGGCCTTGCTCCGTCACGGCTTCGATCCGGAAAATGCGGCTGCCACTGCGCAGCCGCTGCTCGGGCTTTGGGCGCGAGGGCGCACCATGGGGCGTCGCTCGAACCGTGATTTTGTAGCCTGTGCTAGACAGTTGTGCTGTGCCGTCTGTCACCTCGCGCCCCGTGCGGGCGATGATTTCGGCCCAAATCTCGCCAATGGGCTGCCAAGTCTCGGCATATCCGCCGGCGCCATCGGGCACTCGTTGTGGTGCTTCCAGCACCAATCTCCGGTTCAGGTTGATCCGTTTCATCACGCAGCCCCCCCGCCCAGCAGGCGCACCGTGCGATACCGCTCAATCAGGCTGGTCACGCCAAAGGGCATACAGCCGCCGCCCAGCGCCGTATCGGCGCGGTACTCGTAGTAATGCGCAGCCAGCAGAAGCACCGCCTGGCCCAGATCAGCGGGTAGGTCGCCCCACGCGGCGCCAAATCCCGCACGAAAGCGCACTACCACAGCCCCGCCTGACGGCACTGGCGGCAACACAGTTCCCAACGGCACCAGACGCGGACGATGCGTATCCCTCTCCAGCCGGTAATGCGCGGGGCTCGCCACTTCTTCGCTTCCTGACATATGACGCAGCACAACACCCTCAATCGTCTTCACCGGAGCGACCGGCAGAGCCTGCCCATAGCCGGTGCGCCACGCGATCAGCTCCCAAGAAAATATCCTCTCGATCAGCACCTTGCCGGTCCGTGCCTCAATCGACGCGATGGCAGCCCGCAGAAAACTCGCTAAGATTGGGCCTTGCACGTCATCGTCGGAAAAGCCCGTCCCCAGCCGCAGATGCGACTTAAACTGTGCTATCGGCAAGGCGACCTCAGGCACGGCTGTTTCTTCAATCAACATCATGGAATAACTCCGATAGTCCCGGATCCCTCCGGTGGTTCAGGCGCGCGCAGCCTCGCGTTGCTCGGACGGAGGGGAGCAGCTGGACAACGCATCAAATTGTTGGCGGCGCGCGCCACGGACGGGGGCAGATACCCCCGCCCGATCCGCGCTCCAGTTAGGAGATCGCGAATCTCAGCAGCTTGATCGCCGCATAGTCGCTCACGTCGCCGCCTACACGCTTGGTCGCATAGAACAGGACGTGCGGCTTGGCGCTGAAGGGATCACGCAGTACGCGCAGATCGGGACGCTCGGCAATGGTATAGCCCGCACCAAAATCACCGAACGCGACCGACATTGAGCCGCTGGCCATGTCGGGCATATCCTCGGCGATCAGAACCGGGTAGCCCAGAAGACGCGCAGGCTCGCCCGCCGCCAGACCGTCAGACCAGAGGAAGCGGCCGTCTGCATCTTTCATCTTGCGCAGCGCACCAGCAGTCTTGGAGTTCATGAAAAAGCTTGCGTTGGCGCGGTATTCGGCGCCCAGCGCATAGACCAGATCGATCACTGCATCGGCATCGCTGAAATTGCCATCTGCGCCGGTCGGCACATAGCCCAGATTGCCCCAGGTCCAGACGTCATTGTCGATCGCAGGTTTGGTCAGGAAACCTGTCGGCTTGTCCACACCGTCGCCCTTGACGAACGCCGCGGCCTCAGCACGCGCGAACTTGTCCGCGATACGGCCAGCCAACCAGCCTTCGATGTCGAACGCTGAATCATCAAGCAGACGCTGCGACGCTTTCGGCAGTGCACTCAGTTCGTGAAGTGGGATGGTGATGCGGTCGATGCCGGGTGTCGCGGTCTCGTTAACGCCAGCCGCCTCGGTCGCCCAGCCATGGCCAACATCGCCATGGTCGATCAGCACGTCAAAGCTGGTTGCCTCGACAGCCACGACATTGGCGATCGCGCGGATCGACGCTGTCGCACTCAGTGTCGATTTAATCGTGCTGGCTGTCTGCGGATCGACCAGATAGCCGCCATCGCCAGCGACAGACGTGCCCAGCGCTTTGCCTTCCAGTTCCAGACCGCGCAGGCCGTCATCGTCGCCCGAGCGGAGATAGGCGTTAAACGCCTTTTGATGCGGGGCAGGGCCGTCATTGCTGCCTGCCAGAACGGGACGCGAGGGCACAAAGGATTTACGTTCGAACATGTTCATTTTCTCTTCTTGTTGTTGCAGTCGTTCTTGGATGTCGGACTGAAAGCCCTTCAATTCCTGGACGAAGCCCGCCATTGCGGACTTCACCTCGGCCACCGGGGCACGCCCATCGGACACACCTTCCCCGGTCCGAGAATTCTCGGTCTCATTCATCACCTGCTCCTTGTTCTGGTGTCGGTTTGTCCGGCGCTACCTGCGCGCCAATTCCCGGCGCGCATCCTCGAAGGTCGCCGCCAATTCACGCAGATCGCCGCCGCCCAAGGCATCGCCCTTGGCCGCCACCCGCGCACTGGGAAGCATGGGGAACGTCACCAGCGACACCTCCCACAGCTCCAGTTCCTGCAAAAGCCGTTGGCCCTTGTCATTTTTGGCCGCTCGCACTGTGCGGTAGCCGATGCTCAACCCGTCAATCGCGCCGGCGCTAATAAGCGCAGCAGCCTCGCGCCCGCGCCCGACGGCCTCCAGTAGGCGGCCCTTAACATACAGCCCACGTTTGTCCTCGCGCACCTCGTCCCAGATGCCGATAGGTTGCGCCGGGTCGTGCTGCCACAGCATTTTCACCTGACGCTTGTCAGCGCTTAGCCGTGCAAGGGACTTGGTGTAGGCACCTGCCACCACGACGTCGCCTCCTTGATCGGCGTCCCCAAAATAGCTGGCATATCCCTCAAGCCCGACACCATCCTTGACGGTCAGGTCTGCATCGAACCGCGCAAATTTGCGCTCCAGCTCGTTATTCATATCCATAAACCTTATCCTTTCACCCAAACCTCACGGCAGTGCCGCGATCAGCGGTTGAAATGCCTGCGCCATAATTGCCGCGGCCATGCCGTACACTGCCAGCCACAGGCGCCGCTCCAGCCGTTCCATCGACTCTTCCAGCTTCTTCTGCTGCTCGGCGATTGCCTGAAACTTCAGCACGGCGACCCGCTCGTTCGCCTCTAGCCGCAGCGCAGGGGCACAGTCGAACGCCTCGAAGCCATAGCGCTCCGCTCCGCGTCCCTCACTCATCCGCCACTCCTGGCTCGGGCAATGCAGGCAGCCCCAGCAGGCTGCGTTTCTCGCCTGTTGTTAAGAAATCTGCGCCCGCCACCCGCGCCCATTGCGCATCACGCTCGGCGGCCAGCGCAGGCACCTGATCGAGGTCCGGCTTCAACTCTAGATCGGCGCCGTCAAATCCGCTCAACCAGTCTGACAGGCTTGCCGCCACGCGGCTTGCCAATGGCAGAACAGTCAGGCGGAAAAACGCCCGGTTTGCCTCCTGATAGTTCGCATAGGCCGCATCTCCGGGCACGCCCAGCAACATAGGCGGCACACCGAACGCCAGCGCAATCTCGCGTGCTGCGCTCTCTTTGGTCTTTTGGAACTCCATGTCGGAAGGCGAAAAACCCATCGGTTTCCAATCCAGCCCACCCTCCAGCAGCATGGGTCGACCAGCATTTCGCGCGCCCTGATGATGGCTCTCCATCTCGTCAACAAGACGCTGATACTGATCCGTGCTCAGTGCCCCCTGGCCTTCGGCTCCGCGATAGATGATCGCACCAGAGGGCCGCGCCGCATTATCCAGCAACGCCTTGGACCAGCGCGATGCGCTATTGTGAACATCCACCGCCTGCGCCGCCGCCTGCATCGGCGACAGACCATAATGGTCGTCTTGCGGATGGAAGCTCTTGATTTGGCAGACAGCGGGATGCCCGCCGCTCACATCAAATCGATGCTTGCGACCGCTCACCGCGTACTCATATGCAACGGGCCAGCCATCCGCGCCGGGCACCACACTCATCCGGTCCGAGCGCAGCACATGCAGCTCCACCGGTGCGCCGTCCGGGCCGCCTACAGCCTCGACATAGGCGTTGCCGGTCAACAGCAGTTGGCCAAACAGTGCCTCCAGCAACTCCGCGCGGCCCTGCGCCGGATTTGGGCTGCGGATGAGCGACAGCATGGGATGCTCGGCAAACCGCTGCTCCGAGTCCTGTAGCACGAGAGGCAGCGCCGCCGCCGCTTCTGCGATCATCTTGACACAGCGAAACCCTACAGGGTTAGCGGCAAAGCCCTGACGTGTCAGCGAGCCGGTGTCCCGCGCGCTCCACGCCACCCGGTTCGCGCCGTGCCATGCCATCACTCGTCCTGCCGCGCTGGCCTTGGCCTCGGGCGCCCCAGTCTCTACCGCACCGGGCTGCGCCGCGCCTTGCCGAAAGAAGTCCATGATCATCTGCCTCTACTCCTTACTGTGCGGTATGGGATCGTCGGCAACCGCCCTTGATCCGCTGTTGAAAGCATTTGACCCCTAAACGTTTAATAAATTTGACCCAAACCGTACGCTGCCCGCGGGCGCTTAATTGTAACCGTTACGCTTCAATTTTTTTGCTAGAGAACGCTGCGCAGCATCGCTAACGTCGAACCCAAAGGAGGCCCATATGCGATCCCAAACCTTAGAGGATTTCCTCGATGCCGCTCGTGCTGCGTTCATGGCCAAAGTCGTGGAGCCGGAAGCGAAGGCTTCATTGTCCCGCGTCTTTACCGCTCTAGAATCGCCCGGAACCATGACCAGCGCACCGGGCGTGAGGTTACCTATCTGCGCCCGCCTCGCCGAGGCCACTAAATTAGAAAATTTCCAAGATTCGGCCCTACTCCGCTTAATAGAGACTTTTCTAGCGCTTGAGCCGGACCTTCAATGGGGCCTTCGCAAGGGCGATTGGACCAACGCAGGGCCGGGGTTCGCTGAAAACCATGCCAATGCAATGATCGTGGGTCCCGGCGGCACCGAGCGGCGCAGCGACGTCTGGATTGGCGCATCACTCATCGGGCCGAATATCCGCTATCCTGACCATACCCACCCGCCGGAAGAGACGTATTTGGTCCTCAGCCCTGGCCGGTTTATGCAAGGTGCTGACAACTGGTTCGAGCCGGGTGTTGGCGGTACGCTCTACAATCCACCTGGTATCTTACATGCGATGCAGTCCGGCGATGCACCGCTCTTTGCCTTTTGGGCGCTCTGGGCCGAGCCGCACATGGCCTAGGCGATGGGCGGTCCCTTCTTTGGGCCGCCCATCGCCGCGTCAAACTGCGCGGACCCTCGGATGTTGCCATTTTGCGGCCGGCTCGATCATCAACTCGTGCAACGCCCAGACCAGCGCATCAACCCGGTCGGGGCTGCCTTTGCCCTCATAGCCCTGCACCGTCATCGCGCACATCTGGTCCTCCAAGTCGCCCAAACCGCGCATGTGATGCACGCGTCCCTGCTCGTATAATGCTGCCACCGGCTCCGCCCGTGCCACCTTCCCGCGCGAGGCATGGACCGTCTTGATCGGCACCATAGGGTCGATTTGCCGGATGACCTCCGACACCATTTCGCCCCCTTGGTTGACCTCGGCTACCAGCCTCTCGGCCCCCCAAGATTGCATCG
The DNA here is from genome assembly GCA_024636515.1 of Roseovarius sp. GTDB lineage: Bacteria > Pseudomonadota > Alphaproteobacteria > Rhodobacterales > Rhodobacteraceae > Roseovarius. The sequence continues at coordinate 4,218 of JAGXGX010000091.1, read as the reverse complement.
CGCGCACGGCGGCTGCCGCCCATTTGGCAGGCCTGGCCGCCCCGATAGATTCGTCCGCCAGTACATATGCCCGCCAGTCCTGTACCGGTCCACGGGTGGTTGCGCCGACCACGACAATTCCGCATTCATCGGCCTTAGTGCCGCCTGTGACCGGCGGATCGACCGCCACGACGATCCGGTCCATTTCGGGTGCCAGCTCCACACGGATCGCCTCCAACGCCGCCGTGGTCCACAGCGCGCCTTCCGCGTCCTCCATCAAGATGCCGTCCAGTTCCTGCCTCCCCAGACGTGTCCCAGCATAACGCGTACGTACTTCCTCAAGGAAGCTTTCGGCCAAAAATGCCTTGTTCGCTTCGGTCGGAGCACTGGTCATCACGGTTGAGGGTGATTTCAGCAACTCCTTTAGTACACCCACGTTACGCGGCGTCGTGGTGACGCAAACGCGCGGCTGCTCGCCCAATCGCAGCGCAAATTGCAACATATCCCACGTTTCTCGCGCCTTCTTCCATTTGGCCATCTCATCAACCCAGGCACCGTCGAATTGCGGCCCGCGTAGCCCCTCCGGCTCATGCGCTGAAAAGACCTGCGCCACGGCCCCATTCGGCCAGACCAATCGTGCTTTGGACGCCTGCCATTCAGGTCGCCGATCAGGCGGCGAGCACGCCAAAATGCCGCTCTCACCAAACACCATAACGTCTCTAACCTGCGCTACAGTCTCCCCTATCAGCGCCAATCGACGACAAGTTCCATGATCCAAAGGCGTTGATCCCTCGACGCAGGCACGCACCCATTCTGCCCCGGCGCGGGTCTTTCCGGCGCCGCGGCCACCCATAATGACCCATGCACGCCAGTCTCCCTCCGGCGGCACCTGATGATCCATCGCCCAGAAATCGAACAGATACGGCAGCGCTAACAGCTCGCCCTCGTCCAGACTATCTAGGAAAGCGTCCCGGACACCCTGCTCTTCTGAGGCGATCCAGACGGCACCCGATCGAATCCCGTGCCGCGTCCATGTCGAGGGCGTATCCGTTGACGATGCCCTGCTCTTTCTTCTTGCGTTGCTCAAGTTGTGTCTCCGCTTCGATTGCCATTTTTAGCCATTGCCGGATGTCGCCCAAGATGCGGCTTCGGTTTTTGATGTCCTCAAAATCCTCAGCCCGGACCCTGTCCGATAGTGCCTCCAGATCCTCACACATGCCGCGCAGTTGACGTTCCAGCGTGGTGACAGTTGTGCTCAGACCCGAAGGGCCTTCTTCGGGTGTTATCAAACTCATACTTAAATACTGCCTCATGCGATTGCGTTGCTTGCCCCACCGCCCGCGCAAAATGAAAAAGCGACCGCCGAGGGATTAACCTCGGGGCCGCTTACCCACTTCTTCCAGCATGTCACAACCTATACGGTAGACCGTTCGCAAAGTCAATCGATTTCAAGCGGGTGGATGTCCCTAACCGCCCGTATTAGTTACACTTTATTAAGATATGAGGGCTGCAAATATTGCCCTCAGATACCGTTACTCAGCCATTCACATCTACCACAACCCGGCCCTTCACCTGGCCTTTTAGGATGTCGCGCCCCAGCGCTGGTAGATCTCCCAATGTTGCAGGCTGCACCATCGCCTCCAGCTTCTCCATCGGTAGATCGTTTGCGATCCGCTTCCACGCCTCGACGCGCCGCGCATAGGGTTGCATGACGGAATCGATGCCCAAGAGGTTCACACCCCGCAGGATAAACGGCGTAATCAACGCCCCCTCGATCGGCGCGCCCCCGGCCAGCCCGATAGCCGCGACCGACGAGCCATACTTCATCTGCTTGAGCACCCGGCCCAACATTGCCCCGGCCACCGCGTCGATGCAGCCAGCCCACTGCTCGGCCTCCAGCGGCTTCTTGGTGACCTCGCTCAGATCCTCGCGCGGCACAATCTGCGTCGCACCCAGAGCCGTCAGGTAATCGCTGGTCTCAGGCCGTCCGGTAACCGCCGCCACTTTGTAGCCCAACTGCGCGAGCACAGCGACCGCGACGCTACCCACTCCGCCGGCCGCGCCCGTCACCAGCACCGGATCGGCGCCCGGCTTTAGCCCTGCATCCTCCAGCGCCATAATCGCCAGCATCGCGGTCAGGCCTGCCGTGCCCACCGCCATCGCCTGCCGCGTGTCCAGACCTTCCGGTAGCGGCACCAGCCAATCGGCCCTGACCCGCGCCTTTTGCGAATAGCCGCCCCAATGCGCCTCGCCCACGCGCCAGCCGGTCAGAACCACCTTATCGCCAGGCTTGTAGCGCGCGTCATCCGATGCCTCGACCGTCCCGGCAAAGTCGATGCCCGGAACATGCGGATATTTCCGCACCAGCCCTGCACCCGGCCCGATGCAGAGGCCGTCCTTATAGTTCAGGCCCGAATACTCGACTGCGACGGTCACTTCGCCATTTGGCAGATCGCTCTCTGAAATCTGTTGCACGGCAGCGCTTGTTTTGCCGCTCTCTTCGTTTTTGGTCACGATCAATGCGTTAAAACTCATGGTGCATCTCCTTCTAGGTGGTTTTAGGACGCTGCCTGATCATGCGTGTTCGCTTGATCATCCGGTGCCCAATTTGTATTTCGCTCAATAGGGAATATAGGCCGCTTCAACGTTTCAAAGCGAAACAGATCGAGGTTGGAACTGGTGATCCCCGCACTCGCACATTCCACTACGGCGCGCGACAAGGGGCCAAATACTGGACGGCAATACATCCGCGATTTCAGAATTAGGAACTTCGCCTCGATAGGGTCAATTTCAGCACAGGTAAACACACCCAGATCCCATGGCTCATGAGGCTTCTCGGTGATCAGAACCGTCGCGCCGTGTACCTCCAGCACGGCGGCGCGGCCCATGTCGCAGGTCTGCCCGGTATAAATCGGTCCGCTGACTACATAACGCCCCTGGCAAACAGTGCTTACGACGCCGGTAAGAGCCAATGGTGCCCTCGGCGGAAACCCCTCCAGCGGCACCTTCGCGCCAAGCGCGACCGTGACGGTCGCTCCCGTCCCGGCATTGGTCATTTGCTCAACGACCTCCGGGTCGCAGAAAGGCCCCGCGATGATGCCTTTCAGCCCGGCCTCTAGCGCAGCCTGCAATACATCCACCGTATCGCACGTGCCGCCCGACATGCAGTTGTCACCATGATCCAGCAGCAGGACCGGGCCTTCGCCGGGTCCGCCAGCAGCCCGCACCGCCTGCGCCAAAGATTGAGCTAGCGGCGCCTCGTCATAGACGAACCCCTCGCGCCCGTCCCACGCCGCACGGGCCAGATCCTGCGCCACGGCGCGCGCAAGTGCGGCATTATCCGCGACCGTCACCACTGACACACCCGCATCTGCGATGTCGGACAATGGAAATCCACCAAAAATCGATGCTGCGTGGACCCCGTCCTGCGCCTCAGCTGCGCGTGCGGCGTTAATCAGATCGACCATGATTCCCGGCACCTCGGTGTTCATCTTTAGGGTTTGCGCCAGAATAGGAGGATGTGTCAGCGCCATCACAGGCCGCGCGCCGCCCTTCAGGATAGCATCCATCATGCGTGTCACATGCTGACCCGTCTCAAACATGTCGATATGCGGATAGGTCTTGAACCCAGCGATGCAATCGCAATTATCGACCATCTGCGCCGTGATATTGCCATGCAGATCCAACGCCACTCCGATTGGCACACCGGGCGCAGCGGCGCGTACCCGCGCCAACAACTCGCCTTCGCAGTCGTCTACGCCGCGCGCCACCATCGCGCCGTGCAGGTCCAGCAAAATCGCGTCGCAGCCCGCGCTCACTGCCTCCAGTATCGGCGCGGCCAACGCCTCGAACACGCCCCGCTCGGCAGGGCCGCTTGGATTGGCGGTCGCACACAGCGGCGTAACCAAATCCGCGCCGATCGCCTGCGCATAGGCAATGAACGCGCCAAAGGCAGTCGCGGACCCTGTCCCGAACGCCAGCGCATCCGCGCCATGCAACGGGCCGAAATCCTCCAGCGGCGTAGGCACTGGCGAAAACGTGTTTGTCTCATGATTGAAACGGGCGGCAACGATACGCATGGCTTAGGCTCCTTTTGGGTCTTGCGGTGCGGCATTCGTAGTCCGCGCCGTTAGCGTGATACCGATCGACAGGACGATCAAGGCCAGAGCGACGATCTTTTGCCAACTCACAGGCTCACCCAGTATTAAAATGGCCGAGACTACGCCCACAGTCGGCGCC
>JAGXGX010000090.1 GCA_024636515.1 Roseovarius sp. | reverse complement strand
GGTTCAGACCGAGGATATCCAGTTCGATGTCTCGGGCACGCTGCGCAATCTGCATAGCGATGTTTTGGTGCCGGGCCGCGTGCTGAGTGCTGATGCGCTGTCGCTTGCGGTGAACGCGGATGGGCTGAAGGTGGCCGGTGATGGCCTTTTGGGCAAGGTGCCGTTTAGCGGCGCCTATAGCGCGGCACTTGGCCCCGATTCAGACGGCAGCCGGGTGGAGGGTACGGTGACGCTGAACCAGACCTTCGCCGATGAGTTCGGCATTGGCCTACCGCCCGGAAGCCTTGGGGGCAGTGCAGTTGGCGATGTGGTCGTCGAGCTAGCGCCGGGCGGCGCGGGCAATTTCACTCTGACCTCAAACCTTGCGGGGCTGGGCCTGTCGCTGCCGCAACTGAAGTGGTCACTCCCGCGCGCCACGCGCGGTACGCTGGACGTGCAGGGCAGGCTGGGCGCGCCACCGCAGATCGACAAGCTGTCGCTGGATGCACCGGGGCTGCAGGCGCTGGGCAGTGTCAGCCTGACTGGCGCGGGCCAGCTGAAGCGGGCAATGTTTTCGCGCATCTCGGTCGGGGGTTGGCTGGACGCACCCGTGACGCTGACAGGACGCGGCAAGGGGGTCGCGCCGGGCATCGAAGTGACGGGCGGCCGCATCGACTTGCGCAAGGCGGACCTCGCCGGGACGGGCGGCGGCGCGGGCGGGCCTGTTTCACTGGCGCTGGATACGCTGGTGTTGACGGATGGTATCGCGCTGCGCAACTTTCGCGCCCGTTTGAATACTACAAACGGCGTCGATGGCACGTTTTCGGGCCGCGTTAACGGTGGCGCGGCGATCAGTGGCCGGATTGTGCCGCAGCGCGGGCGCAGTGCGTTCCGTATCACGGCGGATGACGCGGGCGGCGTGCTGGGCTCTGCCGGGCTGCTAAAACAGGCGCGCGGCGGCACGATGGAGCTGATTCTCACGCCCGCCGACGCCGAGGGCACCTATGAGGGCCAGCTCAATGGCGGCAATATACTATTGACTGACGCACCTGCGTTGGCAGCGCTGCTTAGCTCGCTTAGCGTGGTGGGCCTGTTGGAGCAGATGTCCGAAGGGGGTATCCATTTCACCGACGTTGACGCACGCTTTGGGCTGGGGCCGGATCGGCTGACGCTGTATTCGGGCAGCGCTGTGGGGGCGTCGATGGGCATCTCGATGGATGGCTACTATTACCTTGGGGCCAAGCAGATGGATATGCAGGGCGTTGTGTCGCCGTTCTACTTTGTAAATGCTGCCGGCGGGATATTTACGCGGGCTGGCGAGGGGTTGGTGGGCGTCAACTACACCCTCACCGGGCCCGCAGCTGCGCCGAAGGTCGGGATCAACCCGTTGTCGCTGTTGACACCCGGCATGTTCCGCGAGATTTTCCGCCGCCAACCGCCCGAGCGACCAAGCGGGGGGATCAATGGGGTTCCAAATGCGGCCACCTCAAATGCGATAACGCCGCAGGAGGCACCGCCACAGGCACCTGCGCCGCAAACGCGCAAGCCCGTCGATCGTGGCAACAGAAACCGCCCGTAACCTTGCCGGGCAGCAAAGGGCGCCGCATGAAGCTGAGCGATTTTGACTACGACCTGCCCGAGGCGCTGATCGCCACGCGCCCCGCACGCCCGCGCAGCTCGGCCCGTCTGCTGGTGGCGCAAGGCGATGATCTGACCGATACCCATGTGCACGATCTGCCGGATTGGCTGCGCGCAGGTGACCGTCTGGTGCTGAACGATACGCGCGTGATCCCTGCGCGCCTGAACGGGCTGCGCCGCCGCGACGGCGCCCAAGGGCTGACCGAGGCACGGATCGAAGCAGTACTTTTATCCCCGCGCCCCGGCGGCACGTGGACTGCGATGATCAAGCCGCTAAAGAAGCTGCGCGAGGGCGAGGTCGTGATTTTCTCGGATGATCTAAGCGCGACCCTGATCGCCAAGGAGGACGGGCAGGGCGTGCTGGAGTTCAATCTGGCAGGTGATAACTTCGACGCGGCGCTGGCCGAGGCAGGTGCGATGCCGCTTCCGCCATATATCGCCGCGCGCCGCGCAGCCGATGCCAGCGACGAGGCAGATTACCAGACTGTCTGGGCGCGCCATTCGGGCGCTGTCGCCGCACCCACCGCGTCGCTGCATTTCGATGATGCGCTACTCGCGGCGCTGCGCGAACGCGGCGTCGAGTTTACCCACGTCACCCTCCATGTCGGCGCGGGCACGTTTCTGCCGGTCAAAGTCGAAGATGTGATGACCCACAAAATGCACGCCGAATGGGGCGAGGTGACACCCGAGGCCGCCGAGCAGATTGCCGCGACCAAGGCCGCAGGCGGGCGCGTCATCCCTGTAGGCACTACCGCACTGCGCCTGATTGAAAGTGCTGCGCGCGCCACCGGCGCCATCGCGCCGTGGCAGGGCGAGACCGATATATTCATCTATCCCGGCTTCGACTTTCGGGTAACGGACGCGCTTATGACCAACTTTCACCTGCCCAAGTCGACCTTGATGATGCTGGTCTCGGCCCTGATGGGCCAGAGCGAGGTCAGGCGCATATACGCCCATGCGGTTCGCCATGAATATAGGTTTTTCTCATACGGCGACGCATCCCTGTTGCTCCCGGCTTAAATCGCTGCCAAGGGCGTGCCGAAGGCTGCGCGGAACGAGTCGCGAACCGGCCAGACACGCGGCACAGGTCCGAGGCATCATGGCCCGGCGGGACGCCATGGAGAAGTACGATGCTCAAAGTTTTGTCAGGTGCGTGGGCGCTTCTCTTTGGTATGATGCTGCTTCAGCTTGGCAACGGGATGCAAGGCACGCTGCTGGGTATCCGCGGCGAGATTGAGGGCTTTTCGACCTTCGCCATGTCGCTGATCATGTCGGGCTATTTTGTTGGCTTTCTCTTTGGCTCGCGCATGGCGCCCGAGATGATCCGCCGCGTCGGACATGTGCGGGTCTATGCGGCGCTTGGATCGTTCATATCGTCGATCATGCTGCTCTATCCGACATGGACTGACCCATGGGCATGGGGCGTGGCCCGTATTCTGATCGGATTCTGCTTCTCGGCAGTCTACGTCACGGCCGAATCGTGGCTGAACAATGCGGCCAGCAACGAGAACCGTGGCAAGGCGCTGTCGCTCTATATGATAGTGCAAATGATCGGCATCGTATCGGCCCAAGGGTTGATGATGGTGGCCGACCCGGGCGGCTTCGTGCTCTTTATCATCCCGTCCGTCCTGATCTCGATCTCATTCGCGCCTGTCCTCTTGTCGGTCAGCCCGACGCCGGCGTTCGACGCGATCAAGCCAATGACGCTGGTGCAGATCTACCACGCCTCTCCGCTGGGCTGCGTCGGCATGTTCCTTCTGGGCGGCGTATTCTCGGCGCAGTTCGGCATGGGCGCGGTTTATGGCGGTAAGGCGGGGCTGAGTGTCGGACAAATCTCGGCATTTGTGGCAGCGTTCTATATCGGGGCGTTGATCATCCAGTACCCGCTGGGCTGGCTGTCGGACAAAATGGACCGGCGCTTGCTGATCCTGATTGCCAGTGCGGGCGTGTCGGTGGGCGCTGTGGGCGCGATCCTGTTTGGCGGGTACTTCCCCACACTTTTGATGGCGGCGTTCGTCGTGGGCGGGTTGTCGAACCCGCTTTATTCGCTTCTGATCGCCTATACGAACGATTTTCTAGCGCATGAGGATATGCCAGCCGCCGCCAGCGGCCTGGTGTTCATCAACGGCCTGGGGGCGGTCGCCGGGCCGCTGACGACCGCTTGGATGATGTCGGTGATGGGGCCGAGCGGATTTTTCCTATATATAGCGATACTGGGCGCGGCCACGTCGGCCTATGCCGCCTACCGCATGACGCAGCGCCGCAGCGCCGTGGTCGATCCGGTCGAGAATTACACGATGGTCCTGCCGTCATCGTCGCCGATGGCCGTGACTTTCGCGCAGGAATACCACGTTGATGTCGCGCAAGAGGAAGAGGCCGAGGATGCCGCCCGCTTGGGCGCGGCATGAGCGCCTAGGCGAAACCCTTGGCGTGAGCGAAATGTCGTAGTTGTAGCAATACTTTACTATCCATTAGTTACTACATGACGTTAACATAAGAACTAAGGCGACAGGCACATGAGGAGCGAACCCGTGACTGCACCAGAGGAAGTACTGAAGTTCTGGCTGGATGATGTGGGCGAAAAGGGCTGGTATGCCCCTACCGACGCACTCGACCTCGAAATCCGTGAAAAGTTTGAGGACGCATGGCGCAAGGCGCGTGACGGCACGTTCGGCCTCTGGTTGACCTATCCTGCCGGAACGCTGGCCTATATTATTTTGATGGATCAGATGCCGCGCAACATGTTTCGTGGCACCGCGGCTTCCTTCGCCACTGACCGCCACGCTGTCGCCGCCGCCAAGGCTGCAATCGGACGCAAGTGGGACATGGCAATCGACGAGCCTGCGCGCCAGTTTTTTTACCTGCCGATGATGCATTCGGAAAATCTGTGCGATCAGGAACGCTGCATCCGTCTAATCTGTGACCGTATGCCCGAAACAGGGGCGAGCCAGTTGCTTCATGCGCGGGCGCACCGAGAGGTGATCCGCCAGTTCGGGCGCTTTCCCTATCGAAATGAGGCGCTGGGCCGCAAGTCGACAGTTCAGGAAAAGGCCTACCTAAACGCTGGTGCCTATGCCCATACGCTGCGCCAGCTTCAGCAAAAAGACGCAGCCTGACGTACAGACTGCCTAGTCATCAGCGCCGCGCTCCTAACGGGTGCGGCGTTTGTGTATCCGCCTGATGCGTTGTGCATGTCCGCAGGGTGGTTTAACATTTAACTATAATTAGCCTTTCGGAGATGCACATGGCCCCCAAATCTTTTGACATGATCGTGATCGGCGCAGGTCCCGGCGGCTATGTAGCTGCCATTCGCGGCGCGCAGCTAGGCCTAAGCGTGGCCATTGTCGAGCGCGAGCATATGGGTGGCATATGCCTGAACTGGGGCTGCATCCCCACCAAAGCGATGCTGCGCAGCTCCGAAGTGTTTCACCTGATGCACCGCGCCAAAGAGTTTGGCCTGAAGGTCGAGAAGGTCGATTACGATCTGGACGCCGTTATCAAACGTTCGCGCGGTGTGGCCAAGCAACTTTCAGACGGCATCAGCCATCTGATGAAGAAAAACAAGATCAACGTGTTTCGCGGCGAAGCTCATCTACCGGCCAAGGGCACGGTTGCTGTCAAAATGGACAAGGGCGATGACGAGGAACTGACCTCCAAGCATATTATCCTAGCTACCGGCGCGCGCGCGCGGGAGTTGCCCGGACTTGAGGCCGATGGCGATCTGGTCTGGACTTACAAGCACGCGCTGGTCCCGCCCCGGATGCCGAAAAAGCTGCTGATCATTGGATCGGGCGCCATAGGCATGGAATTTGCCAGCTTTTACAACACTCTGGGCAGCGAGACGACGGTGGTCGAAGTGATGGACCGTATCCTGCCTGTCGAGGACGCTGAAATCTCAAAATTCGCGAAGAAGCAGTTTGAAAAACAGGGTATGACCATCCTGCAAAAGGCTGGCGTCAAGCAGCTGGATCGCGGCAAAGGCAAGGTGACGGCCCATATTGAGGCGAATGGTAAGATCGAGAAGCAGGAGTTCGATACCGTTATTTCTGCTGTCGGCATCGTCGGCAACGTCGAGAACCTTGGGCTAGAAGAGCTGGGCGTCAAGATTGACCGCACGCACGTCCTGACCGACGAATACTGCCGTACAGAGGTCGAAGGCCTATACGCCATCGGCGATATCGCGGGCGCGCCATGGCTGGCGCACAAGGCTAGCCACGAGGGCAGTATGGTTGCCGAGCTGATCGCAGGCAAACATCCCCACCCGGTCAAAGCGAACAGCATCGCTGGCTGCACCTATTCCAACCCCCAGATCGCATCCGTCGGCTATACCGAGGCGAAGGCAAAGGAACTGGGATTTGACATCAAGGTCGGCCGCTTCCCCTTTATCGGCAATGGTAAGGCCATCGCGCTGGGTGAGGCGGAAGGTATGGTGAAAACCATCTTTGACGCCAAAACCGGCGAATTGCTGGGCGCGCATATGATTGGCGCCGAAGTCACAGAACTGATCCAAGGCTACATCGTGGGCCGCCAGCTGGAGACGACCGAAGAAGACCTTATCAATACCGTCTTCCCCCATCCTACCCTTAGCGAAATGATGCACGAAAGCGTTCTGGACGCCTACGACCGCGTCATCCACATGTAGGGCAGGCGGGCAGCGCGTGCCGTCTCTCAACCGGATCGTGATGCAGCGCACCTCGCGGGAGTGGCTTGAGGCGCTGCCTCTGGCCACAATGGATGCGGCCGAAATCTCGGGGAAGAACGGCCGCCGCTACGATTTTCACAGCTATGATCGGTTTCGTTATCCCCAGCACGACATCTGCGAGGGGCCGTATGTGGATACGGATGGGCTGGTGCGCAAATTTGATATTATCCTTGCCAATCAGGTGTGGGAGCATTTGGATGCGCCCTATACCGCCACGCGCAACGTGCTGCGGATGCTGCGTATGGGCGGGTATTTCTGGGTGGCCGTGCCGTTTTTCGTGCGCTACCACGCGTCCCCGCATGATTGCAGCCGCTGGTCGGCCCGGGGCCTGACCAATCTGCTAGTCGAGGCAGGCTTTGATCCGGCGCATATCCGGGCCGAGCAGTGGGGTAATCGAAATGCCGCCGCCCGCAATTTGGAGCCAAAATGGCCACCGGACTATGATCCCGAAACAGATGATCTGACCAATGATCCCGACTATCCCATCTGTGCGTGGGCGCTGGCACAGAAGGTCTGATAACGCGCTTTTTGCAGCGTTCATTATTTGTTCGCCATGACGGGTTGGAAGCACGCCAAGCATACACTATCTGTTAAGACTGAACTTGCGGGGGCATCATGGCAGAGCTGAAGAATATCGAAGTGCGCGGCGCGCGCGAGCATAACCTGAAAAATATTGACGTGGATATTCCGCGTGACCAACTGGTGGTCATTACCGGGCTGTCAGGCTCGGGCAAATCCAGCCTCGCCTTTGACACGATCTATGCTGAGGGGCAGCGCCGCTACGTGGAGTCGCTGTCGGCTTACGCGCGCCAATTCCTTGATATGATGCAAAAGCCTGACGTTGATCATATCAGCGGGCTGTCACCCGCGATCAGCATTGAGCAAAAAACGACCAGCAAAAATCCTCGCTCGACCGTTGGCACGGTGACGGAAATTTACGACTATCTGCGCCTGCTGTTTGCCCGCGCCGGCACGCCCTATTCACCCACGACCGGCAAGCCGATCGAGGCGCAGCAGGTGCAGGATATGGTTGACCGTATCATGGGCATGGAGGAGGGCACCCGCGCCTATTTGCTGGCCCCCATCGTGCGCGACCGCAAAGGCGAATATCGCAAAGAATTCATAGAGCTGCGCAAAAATGGCTTTCAGCGGGTCAAGGTCAATGGCGAGTTCTACGACCTGGACGAACCGCCCACGCTGGACAAAAAATTCCGCCATGATATCGACGTCGTGGTCGACCGGCTTGTGGTCAAGGAGGGGCTGGAGACGCGGCTGGCGGATAGCTTGCGCACCGCGCTGGACCTCGCTGATGGCATCGCTGTTCTAGAGACGGCACAACGGCCGGATTCAGACGGCGAAGAGGCTGCGAGCGCGCCTGAGCGCATGACTTTCTCCGAGAAATTTGCCTGCCCGGTCAGTGGCTTCACCATCCCCGAGATTGAGCCAAGGCTCTTTTCGTTCAACGCACCGTTCGGCGCTTGCCCGGTCTGCGACGGTCTGGGCGTTGAGCTGTTTTTTGACGAACGGCTGGTGGTGCCGGATCAGAACCTAAAGATTTACGACGGCGCGCTGGCCCCGTGGCGCAAGGGCAAAAGCCCTTATTTTTTGCAGACGATTGAGGCAATCGCCAAGCACTACGAGTTCGATCAAAAGACCAAGTGGAAGGATCTGCCAGCCTATGTGCAGCAGGTTTTCCTGCACGGATCGGGCGAGGATGAAATCGCGTTTCGCTATGACGAGGGTGGCCGCGTTTATAACGTGTCCCGCGTGTTCGAGGGCGTTATTCCCAACATGGAGCGTCGCTATCGCGAGACGGACAGCGCGTGGGTGCGCGAGGAATTTGAGCGCTATCAGAACAATCGCCCCTGCGGCGCGTGCGAAGGATATCGCCTGCGCGAAGAGGCGCTGGCGGTCAAGATCGCGGGGCTGCACGTGGGACAGGTCGTGCAGATGTCGATCCGCGAGGCACTTGCGTGGGTTACAGACGCGCCCGAGAAGTTGAGCAAGCAAAAGAACGAGATCGCGCGCGCCATCCTTAAGGAAATCCGCGAACGGTTGGGGTTCCTGAACAACGTCGGCCTCGAATACCTGACGCTTAGCCGGAACGCCGGAACGCTGTCAGGCGGCGAGTCGCAGCGTATTCGTCTGGCCAGCCAGATCGGTAGCGGCCTGACCGGGGTTCTTTATGTGCTGGACGAGCCATCCATCGGCCTGCACCAGCGCGATAATGACAGGCTGCTGCAAACGCTGAAAAACTTGCGCGATCAGGGTAATACGGTGATCGTCGTCGAACATGACGAAGAAGCGATCCGCGAGGCCGACTACGTCTTTGACATTGGGCCCGGCGCGGGCGTGCATGGCGGCCAAGTGGTTAGCCATGGCATCCCATCAGTGGTGGCCGCTGATCCAAATTCGATCACGGGGCAATATCTGTCGGGCGTGCGCGAAATTTCAGTTCCGGCCGAGCGGCGCAAGGGGAACGGCAAGAAGTTGAAGGTGGTCAAGGCGACAGGCAACAACCTGAAGAACGTCACGGCTGAATTCCCCTTGGGCAAGTTCGTGTGCGTATCTGGCGTTTCGGGCGGCGGCAAGTCGACGCTAACCATCGAGACGCTGTTCAAAACCGCATCCATGCAACTGAATGGCGCGCGCCAGACGCCCGCCCCCTGCGAGACGATCAAGGGTTTGGAGCATCTGGACAAGGTTATCGACATCGACCAGCGCGCCATTGGGCGCACGCCCCGGTCCAATCCGGCGACTTACACGGGTGCGTTTACTCCGATCCGCGACTGGTTTGCCAATCTGCCCGAGTCGAAAGCGCGGGGATACAAGCCGGGGAGGTTCAGCTTTAACGTCAAGGGCGGGCGCTGCGAGGCGTGTCAGGGCGATGGCGTGATCAAGATCGAGATGCACTTTCTGCCTGATGTCTATGTCACCTGTGAGACTTGCCAAGGCGCGCGCTATAACCGCGAGACACTGGAAATTCGCTTTAAGGGTAAGAGTATAGCCGACGTTCTTGATATGACGGTTGAAGACGCGCAGACGTTTTTCACCGCTGTGCCCAGCATCCGCGAGAAGATGGATGCACTGGTGCGAGTGGGCCTTGGATACATCAAGGTCGGCCAGCAGGCGACGACGCTATCGGGCGGCGAGGCGCAGCGCGTCAAGCTGTCCAAGGAGCTGGCCAAGCGCAGCACGGGCCGCACTTTGTATATCCTGGACGAGCCCACGACTGGTCTGCACTTTGAGGACGTTAAAAAGCTGCTTGAGGTGCTGCACGAACTGGTCGACAGCGGCAATACGGTGATCGTGATCGAACATAACCTAGACGTTATCAAGACCGCCGACTGGATCATCGACATCGGCCCCGAAGGCGGCGATGGCGGTGGCGAGGTCGTGGCAGTCGGCACGCCCGAAGACGTGGCGGCAGAGCCGCGCAGTCATACGGGCCAATACCTTGGGCCGATGTTGCAGTCCCGCAAGGTCGCGGCGGAGTAAGAGACGCGCGCCGTCAGGCCGAGAGGTTTGCCTGCGCGCGCCCTTCATCGAACCATGCCATTGCAGTCGCTAAATCGGCGGGTTTGCCTAGAAAATAGCCTTGTGCAAGTGGCACGCCCAAGTCGTGTAGCGTGGTCAACTCGCCTTCGGTTTCGATGCCCTCTGCCACGATCGCTGCGCCGATCTCGACCGCGAAGCGCACCAACGCCGCGCCTAGCGACCTGCGCACGACATCCTCGTCGATGCGGCTTGTCAGCGAGATGTCCAGCTTGATGATGTCGGGGTGCAGCCGCACGATATGTTGCAGGTCCGAATAGCCAGCGCCGGCGTCATCCACAGCCAGCCGGACGCCGCGGAAACGCAGGGCATCCAGCTGCGACAGGAGGCCATCGTAGTCGTCGATAATCGAGTGTTCGGTCACTTCCAGCACGATACGCTCGGCCGGCCATAGAGCGAATGCGGCGGCCAGCCTGCCGGACGCCACGGTGCTGGGCGAGGCGTTAACCGACACATAGACGCTAGGTGGTAGGTGGTCGAGCGCGAGCAGCGCCTCTTCGATCACACAAATTTCCAGATCGGCCTGCAGGCCTACCGCGGCTGCATCGTCAAACCACAGGTTTGGGGCGCGGTAGGGCTGCCCGCGAAATCGGCACAGCGCTTCGAACCCTTTGGGCCGGCGCGCGGCTGCATCCATGATGGGCTGGTATACCACGTCAAAATCGCACGAGGTTAGCGCTGCATTAATGATGCCGAAGGTACTGTCATGGGTGACGCGCGCGGCGATCTTGCCGTTCACCTGCTCAGCCGAGACGTCGGCGAAGGCGCGCATTACTTCTAGGTCACGGGGTGTCAGGTCACGCTTAGCTGTGCGGCTGAGGCAGCAGAACATGCCGTATGTGCTGCCGTTGGGTCGGCGGATCGGCACGCTAACGTGGCTTTTGATCGGAATTTGTGCTGTCAGTGCAATCTGGCCGCAGAGCGGCTCATCGGCGGTGTCGCGGATCAGCTCGGGCAGGCGTCCGGAGCGAATATGGCCACAATAGACCTGATCAAGTGGGATAGTCCCACCCACAAAGGCTAAATCTTCAAATCCCGGCGCGCTGACTGCACGAAAGACTACGTCGTCGTCCACGAATTCGGTCAAATACGCCACCTCCATCCCCAGATGTGTGCGCACAAATTCTAGCGCCGAATTCACCGTTTCGTCCCCGCCGGAGGAAACAATGCCAGTAACGGCCGGAAGCGTGAGTTGGGCATTTATATCTTCGTGTGGCATCGGTGGACCTCTGCAAGAGCTATTCAGCCTGCAGCCTATGCCGATACCTATTAGCAGCGCCTTACGCTTGACGCGTCACGAATACAGAAAATGCGAAAGTTTTTAGAAAAATACCGCCGAACGGATCACAGCCTGCCCGACTTGGACTTCGCCTTACGACCTGTCTTGGGTTTTGAAACGTGCGCGGCGCTGTCGCCCAGAAAATGCCCCAGTGGCTTGAGACTATCGATCTCGTCGCAGACGATCTTAGCCACAATCAGGATCGGCACAGCCACGACCATGCCTACTACCGACCAGATATATGCGAAAAATGCCACGATCAGGAACAGGATCGGTGTGTTTAATTGCATCCTGCGAGAGATCATAAGGGGCGTGACCACCTGTCCCTCGATCGAGGTGAGGGTCATGTAGGTCGCAAAGACGCCCACCGCCTCCCACCCCGTTGGCAGCGCTACATACGCGATCAGCGCCGCGATGCTGGCGCCAACGACAGCCCCCAGAAATGGCACGAAGTTCAGGGCAAAGCCCATGACCCCGATGGCAATTGCGTTCGGGACGCCCCAAAAGAACATTGCCGCGCCGATGGATATGCCCAGCACCGCGTTGATAATTGCAATACCGCCCAGATAGTGGCCCAGCCGGTCCTCGATGGTCCTGATGATTTCAACGGCATGTCGCTTGTCTTTCAGCGTAGGCAGGCTCTCGACCGTGCGCAGCGCAAAGAAGTCACCAGATCCGATAAGGAAGAAGGTCAGGAAAATCGCAAAGATCACTTGGCCCATCACCTTTGGTGCCATGGTCATGATGGTTACAGATGTCGATGTCGCAGGCACCACTTCGACCTCCATGGCGGGCTCGGAGTTGGTACTGGCCACGGCGTCATCAATTGCCTTGGCTGCCTCATTAACCTTGGCGATTGTGCCGTCACTGTCACCGAGCTTGGCCTGCATTTCCTGCAAAAGCCCGGGCATGTCGTCGATCATGGCTGCCACAGGCTCTGCAAACCATGCGATCGCAATGCCTACGCCAACGAACAGGATGGACGTGAATAGCGTCGCAATCAGCATGTTCGGTAGGCCCCATCGCTCCAGCGTGCGACGGGGTCGGCTAAATACAAAATATGAGAGGATAGCCGCGGTGACGGGAATCAAGAAATTAGCAGCAAAAATCAAAGCGGCAACTAGGACGATCAGGAACATACCGACCAAGGGCACGTAGATACGTTTTTGTGCCTTCACGTCAGTTATATCCCCTCAGAACGAATTGCGTCCATGGTCGTCAACACAAGGCGAAGCCGATGAGTTCCCTGTTTCGCTCAGATAACCGGCCACGGCTCGTGCGAACCGGCGTCTAACATCGGTGTCAGCTGCGATTGCGCGCCGCCAACCTTGGCAGCATAGCACTGAAATCGCGGCCCATGCCGTCCTCATTCTCGACGAATTGAGCATAGAGAGCACGCGCGGCGGTACCTAGCGGCGTGTCTGCGTCCACAGTCTCGGCAGCCTGCTGGGCAAGGGTCAGATCCTTCAGCATCAGCTCAGCGGCAAAGCCGGGGGTATAGTCATTGTCAGCCGGTGACTTGGGGCCAATGCCCGGCGCGGGGCAATAGGCGTTCATCGACCAGCTATAGCCCGATGACGTGCTGACCACGTCAAACATCGCTTGCCGGTCCAGCCCCAGCTTATCGGCCAGCGCGAAGGCCTCGCAGGTGACGATCATTGTCGCACCGAGGATCATGTTGTTACAGATCTTGGCGGCTTGGCCGTTGCCCGAGGGGCCGCAATGGACGGCCTTTTGCCCCATGATGTCGAAGAGAGGGCTTGCTGTGGTAAATCCCGCCTCATCGCCGCCCACCATGAATGTCAGCGTGCCGCCTGCCGCACCGCCGATGCCGCCCGATACCGGCGCGTCGAGGGCCGAAAGGCCCGCATCCTTCGCCTGCGCCGCCACGTCGCGGGCGCTGGCCACATCGACGGTCGAGCAATCGAGAAAGACGGCGCCCTTTGCCATGACGGGGATAATCTGGTCCGCGACGCTGCGCAGGATATCGCCGTTCGGCAACATGGTGATGACCACTTCGGCGCTTTTGGCAGCATCCTCGGCGCTGGCGACAACAGTGACGCCGTCTGCGGTGACGCCTGCGGGGTCAAAGCCTGCTACGTCATGTCCGGCGGCTGCCAGATTGGCGGCCATAGGCCCGCCCATGTTGCCCAATCCGATGAATCCGATCTGCATGGCATCTCCTCTCGCGCGTGTGATTTGAGCGCAGAGTATCGTTATCCGGCGGGCAGGGGCAATGGTCGCGGGTGGCCAAATCTGCGGGAACTGCGCGGGAAGGGTGCGTGTCTGTCCGGCGCTTTAAAGGTCCTCGTGAAACTCGTCGATCAGATGCGCGACAATGGCGCGCAGGGCGGCGTCATTGTCGTCGCCCTTTTCCAGCGCGGACTGATAAACGCGCCTCTGGCGGTCGGCGCTGGTGCCATTAGCTGCGATGTCGCGCGCGCGCGAAACCTCGGAAGCCGAGCCAAAATGCACCGCATCCGCAGCAATCAACTCCAGCATCTCGGCCACCAACTCCCCGAACGGGATGATGTCTCCTTGGCCGAAGTCAATCAGCCCTTCGCGCACGCCATAGCGCTGCGCGCGCCAGCGATTCTCGGCGATCAGGAACGTCTCGTAAATGCGCCAGCGCTGGTTTTTCACTGCCAAGCGCCACAGCATCCGCGACAGCGCCTGTGTGAGGGCGGCCAGTGTCAGTGCGTCCTCCATGCGGGGCTGCACATCGCAAATGCGCGATTCGATAGTGGGGTATTTCGACGACGGGCGCAGGTCCCACCAGATTTTTGAGGCGTCTTCAATCACGCCCAGATCGGTCAGCGCGCCCACCGCGCGCTCATACTCGCCAAAGCTGGACATGCGCGGCGGCAGTCCGGTACGCGGCAGGTTGTCGAATACAGTCAGGCGGTAGCTGTCCAGCCCGGTATCCTGGCCCTGCCAGAACGGCGATGAACAGCTAAGCGCAAGCAGATGCGGCAGGAAGTAACTGAGCTGGTTCATCATATCGATACGCCGGTCGGGCGCGCCGACGGCGACATGCACATGCATTCCGCAGATCAACATCCGCCGCACGACGCCCGCCAGATCGGCGGATAGATCGTTGTATCGGTCTTTGTCCCGGTGTTTTTGTTCGCGCCAGTCCGAGAACGGATGGCAAGAGGCCGCAATTGGCGCGAGGCCAAATTTCCCTGCCTCGCGCGCAACGCACGCGCGCAAATGGCGCAGGTCGTTGCGGGCGTCTGCAATCGTGCCGCAGACCTTGGTGCCAATTTCGATCTGGCAATTCAGGAATTCGGGGCTGACCTGATCCTGCAGCTTGTTGCGGCAGGCGTCCATTAGCGCCTCCGGCGCCTCGGTTAGTGCCATCGTTTCAGCGTCAACGAGGAGGTACTCCTCTTCGATGCCGATGGTGAACTCGGGCTGGGGCTGTGCCATGCTGCGCCTCCTGTGCGGGACTTGCAGCAAAGCGTAGGTAGCGCGTGATGCCAAGAAAATTCTATTCTCCTTGGCAAAAGCTGTGCCTGGTTGCCCGGACGTGCGAACGCCCGGCGCGTGATGCCCGGGCGTTCAGATACTGCGGTGTCAGTCGGCGAGTTTAAAGTGGAACTCGCCGCCTTCCTTGATGCCCGAGGGCCAGCGCGACGTGACGGTCTTGGTCTTGGTATAGAACTTGAACGCGTCGGGGCCGTACTGATTAAGATCGCCAAAGGCCGATTTCTTCCAGCCGCCAAAGGTGTAATGCGCCAGCGGCACGGGGATGGGGAAGTTGATCCCGACCATGCCAACATTCACCCGGGACGCGAAATCGCGTGCTGCGTCGCCATCGCGGGTAAAGATCGCGGTGCCGTTTCCCATCTCGTGATCGGACGCCAGCTTGAGCGCCTCCTCGTAGCTGCCGGCGCGAATCGTTGTCAGGACTGGGCCGAATATCTCCTGCTGGTAGATGTCCATGTCAGGCGTAACTTTGTCGAACAAGTGAGGGCCGACAAAGAAGCCGTCCTCATAGCCCTGCATGTTAAAGTTGCGGCCATCGACGACAAGCTCGGCGCCTTGGTCAACGCCGGACTGGATAAGACCCAAGATACGCTCCTTGGCCGCCGCCGTTACGACGGGGCCGTAATCCATTTCGGTGTCGGAGTTGTAGGGGCCGACCTTCAGCGCCTCGATGCGCGGGACCAGCTTCTCGATTAGGCGGTCTGCCGTCTCTTCGCCCACGGGAACGGCGACCGAGATCGCCATGCAGCGTTCGCCCGCCGCGCCAAAGCCCGCGCCGATCAGCGCATCGGCTGCCTGATCCATATCCGCGTCGGGCATGATGATCATGTGGTTCTTGGCACCGCCAAAGCACTGCGCGCGCTTGCCGTTGGTGCAGGCGCGGCCATAGATATATTGCGCAATGGGAGTGGAGCCGACAAAGCCGATAGCCTTGACCGTGTCATTGTCGATGATCGCGTCGACTGCCTCTTTGTCGCCGTTTACCACTTGGCAGATGCCGTCGGGCAGGCCTGCTTCGGTCCACAGCTCAGCCAGCAATAGCGGGCAGGACGGATCGCGCTCGGACGGCTTGATGATGACAGCGTTGCCTGCTGCAATCGCCGGGCCCATTTTCCACATCGGGATCATGGCCGGGAAGTTGAAGGGCGTGATGCCCGCAACCACACCCAACGCCTGGCGCATCGAATAGATGTCGATGCCGGTGCTGGCATTGCCGGAATATTCGCCTTTCAGAAAATGCGGCGCACCGATGCAGAACTCAATCACTTCCATGCCGCGCTGCACATCGCCCTTGGCGTCGGGGATTGTCTTGCCATGTTCGCGGCTGATCGCCTCGGCCAGCTTGTCCATGTCACGGTTTATAAGGCGGACATATTCCATCATCACGCGAGCGCGCTTCTGCGGATTAACTGCGCCCCATTCTTCTTGCGCCTTAGCGGCGTCAGCGACGGCCTGGTCCAGCTCTTCGACGGATGCCAGCGGGCATTTCGCTTGCACTTCGCCGGTGGCAGGGTTGAACACGTCTGAAAAACGGCCCGACGTGCCTTTGACGTGCTTTCCGTTGATGTAGTGCGTGAGTTCGGTGGTCATGGTGTCCTCCAATTTCAGTTAACGCAGCATAGCCTTGCAAAATTGAGGCGAACAGAGGCAATCTCTCAAACACTAGATTGCGTTTTTGCAAAGGGGGTCGCAGATGCAGCCGCAATGGGATGATTTAAAAGTGTTTCTGGCAGTTGCGCGGCATGAAAGCCTGTCGGCGGCGGGCCGCGTTCTAAAAATCGACCCCGCAACTGTGGGCCGCCGTATCGCGCGGCTTGAGGAGGCGTTGAAGGCACCGCTATTTGCGAAATCCCCCCAAGGCTACGCGATGACGAATGAGGGCCAGCGCCTGTTGACCCACGCAGCCCGGGCTGAGCTAGAAATGACAGCTGCGTTTGAGGATCTGACAGGGCAGGGCGGACAATTGAGCGGGCAGATCCGGCTGGGATCGCCTGATGGGTCGGCCAACTTCGTGCTGCCGCAGGTTTGCGCGCAGATCGTCAAGCGCAATCCAGATCTGGAGGTTCAGATCGTCGCCCTACCGCGCGTTTTTAACCTGTCGAGGCGCGAGGCGGATATGGCCATCGCCGTCAGCGCGCCGTCTGCGGGGCACCTTAGCGTGCAAAAGGTGACGGATTACAAGCTTAGCCTAGTTGCGTCGCGCGCTTATCTGGAAAACGCGCCCCCCATCACCTGCGTCGAAGATCTGCGCGATCATCGCATCGTCGGCTACATTCAGGATATGATATTCGACAAGGAACTCGACTACATGGCCGAGGCCGGTCTGCCGCCCGCCCAGCTGGCCAGTAATTCGGTGTCGGTCCAGTTTAACTGGATACGTCAGGCTGCTGGCATTGGGATAATGCACGATTTTTCGATCCCGTTCGGGCGCGCCATCGTCCGGGTCCTGCCCGAGCAGATTAGTCTCAAGCGCAGCTTTTACCTGATCCGTCACGCGGGCGATCGCCGCCTTGACCGGCTCAACCGCTTTGCCGAGGAGTTGGCAGCGGGAATGCGCCGCGAGGTCGCACGGCTGGAGGCGCGCGATTGACGCGCGCTTGACAGATGCGGTGCCGTGTTTACGCTAAGTAATTATTTAGCGGTAACAGGAGGCGCAGATTATGCTGGTTGCACAGATACTAAAGGCCAAGGGTGATGCGGTATTCACTGCCGCACCGGGTACGCTGGTGTCGGACGCGGCCGCGACGCTCGCGGAGAAGCGTATCGGCGTGCTGATTATCACGTCAGGGTCCGGTCGCATTGATGGTATCCTGTCGGAGCGTGACATCGTCCGTTCTTTAGGCCAGCGGGGCGCGGCCTGTCTGGCCGACACCGTCGACGACATGATGACGCGCGATCCGGTTTGCACCTCGCTCTCCGAGACTGGCGAGCAGGTTCTGACACAGATGACCGAGGGTCGTTTCCGTCACATGCCGGTTGTAAAGGACGGCAAGCTGATCGGCATCGTCACGCAGGGCGACGTGGTCAAGGCCCGGCTGGAGGAGTTGGCGATGGAGAACGAATCCATGCAAGGTATGATTATGGGTCGCTGAAGCCAGCATCCTGCGTCATGGCGCGCAGGACCGGACGTAGGCTCAGGTTACCAGCCCTGTCAGATCGCGGGCGATGACGTCGTCCCTTTACGTGAAGCACGCTATGGAGCGCGGGCATAACGCCAATGCGCTCACAGGGTCGCGGCGGGGGCAAACGCCCAGATGAACTATTGCATTTTGCCGGTTCGACGTGATGATTGACCAAAATCAAATACGGGTGACACTTTATGCGCATTGGCCTTTATCCCGGCACGTTCGATCCGATCACATTAGGCCATATCGACATCATCCGGCGCGCCAGTACGCTGGTCGACCGTCTGGTCGTGGGTGTGGCGATCAACCGCGACAAGGGCCCCCTATTTTCACTGGATGAGCGTGTAGCGATGATCGAGGCCGAAGCGTCGCGCCTAAAGGTGCCAGGCGGCGCTGAGATCGTCGTGCACCCATTTGAGAACCTGCTAATCAACTGCGCGCGCGACGTCGGTGCGCAAGTCATCGTGCGCGGCCTGCGCGCGGTAGCTGATTTCGAGTACGAGTTTCAGATGGTTGGCATGAACCGCGCCATGGACGCGTCAATCGAGACAGTATTCCTGATGGCTGATACCGGGCATCAGGCGATTGCGTCAAAACTGGTCAAAGAAATCGCGCGTCTGGATGGCGATGTATCCACCTTCGTCACACCGGACGTGAACGAGGCATTGATCGCGAAGTATCGCTGACGCTTAGCGCCAGAAGGCCAGCCACTCGATCAGATCGCCAAACTTGGCACCGAGAAAAATCAGACCGCCCATGTCCTGAAACCAATAATCGGCAAATAGCGCAGCGGCGATCAGCAAAAACAGCCAGACGGCGATAGCGTTGGTCATCTGCGCGCCCTTCTGAATGACTTGTAGCATAGTGTGCGGCCCGCGCATCTTATGACAGACGGGGGCCGCATATTGCAATATTGCGCAGGCGGGTGCCCGGCATCTGAACTTAGCCGAGGCGGCCCATTGCGACCGCGACATCCGCCATGCGGCACGAAAAGGCCCACTCGTTATCGTACCACGCCAGAACGCGAACCAGCGTGCCGCCGACGACCTTGGTCTGCTCGGGGGCGAAAATGCTGCTCTCTTCGGTGTGGTTGAAGTCGATGCTGACCTTGGGCGCGGGATCGTAGGCTAAGATGCCCTTCATCGGTCCTGCGGCGGCCTCGGCCACGATGGCATTCACGTCTGCCTCGGTCACCGACTTTGACGCGACGAAGGTCAGATCCACAGCCGACACATTCGGCGTTGGCACGCGGATCGCGGAGCCGTCGAGGCGGCCCTTAAGCGCAGGAAGCACCTCGGACAGGGCCTTGGCCGCGCCGGTCGAGGTGGGGATCATCGACATGGCGGCGGCCCGCGCGCGATAGAGATCCTTGTGCCTGCGATCCAGCGTGGGCTGATCGCCTGTGTAGGAATGGATCGTGGTCATAATACCACTCTCGATACCGATGCCCTCGTGCAGCACTTTGGCCAGCGGGGCGAGGCAGTTGGTGGTGCAGGAGCCATTGGAAATCATCCGCTCACCCGCCCGCAATTCGCTGTCATTGACGCCCATGACCACGGTGCGGTCGACGTTCTTGCCGGGGGCCGATAGCAGCACCTTACCGGCGCCGCGCGCCAGATGGGCTTTGGCCTTGTCGCCGTCGTTGAACTGGCCAGTGCATTCCAGCACGACGTCGCAGCCGTCCCAGTCCAGCTCGTCCATATCATAGGTGGAAAACATCTGGATCGCGCCGCGCCCCAGATCCATCGTGCCGTCGCCAGTCGTCACCGTGCCCGGAAACCGGCCATGCACACTGTCAAAACGGATCAGGTGCGCTGCCGTCTCAAGCGGGCCAGTGGCATTGAGTTTGACCACCTTGATATCCTCGCGGCCCGACTCGCTGATGTGGGCGAGGGTGGCGCGGCCAATGCGGCCAAATCCGTTGATGCCGACTGTGATGGTCATGGTCTGAGCTCCAAGCGTTTGGTGTGTGTTGGGCGCGATATACGGCGCGCGGGGCTGTGCGGAAAGGTCAAAACGGCCATATGCGCACCTGTTAGCGCTATTTTTAGAGCGCGGCCTTGCGCCGCGAGCGTGTCCCGCTACCTTTCCCCGATCAAGCACGGAGCAATATACGGAGCAATATTATGAGCGGACTGTTGGCGCTACTCGACGACGTGGCAGCCATCGCCAAGGTGGCGGCGGCATCAATTGACGACGTCGCGGCGCAGGCGACCAAGGCTGGGGCCAAGGCGGCAGGCGCGGTGATCGACGACGCCGCGGTGACGCCGAAATACGTCCACGGCTTTGACGCTGATCGCGAATTACCGATTATCTGGCGAATCGCGCGCGGCTCGCTGATCAACAAGCTGGTGTATTTGTTGCCCGCCGGTCTCGCGCTCAGCGCCTTTGCGCCGGGGGCGGTCACGCCGTTGCTGATGTTGGGGGGTTGCTATCTGTGCTTTGAGGGCGCCGAAAAGGTGGCAAAAGTGCTGGGGCTAGGGCATCACAAGGAGGAGGCGGCTGAGGCGATGCCGGAAGACCCCTCCCACCTAGAAGAGCAGAAGATTTCGGGCGCGATCAAGACAGACTTCATTCTGTCCGCCGAGATCATGACGATCGCACTCGCCGCCATTCCGGAAAGCGGTTTCTGGATGGAGGCCGCTACGCTGGCTACCGTCGCGGTTTTGATCACGGCGGCGGTCTATGGTGCGGTCGCTTTAATCGTGAAGGCAGACGATTTGGGCCTGTTTATGGCCGCCAAGGGGCGCCTGCGAGCGACGCGTGGCTTGGGTCGCGGGATTGTCGCCGCGATGCCCAAAGTGCTGGCTCTGTTACTGATTATTGGCACAGCGGCGATGCTGTGGGTGGGCGGAAACATCATTCTGCATGGCCTGGCTAGCTTGGGATTTGCGTGGCCCTACAACCAGATACACCATATAGCTGAAGTAATCACTGGCGGTCTGGATCAAGCTCGAGGGGCAGCTAAATGGGTTCTGGTTGCCGCGATGGACGGTATTTTCGGACTGGCGCTGGGGCTAATCTTAATCCCCATCGGGACGCGTGTGATCACACCCATATGGCAGCGTGTGAGGCGGCTGAACCCGGTCGCATGAAATGCCTTTGCTTATATGGCGTATGGAAGGCTGATATATCAGCCTTCCCAATGGTTTAAAGTAAAGACTTCACCTTGGAAGCGACCGCCTCTGCCGTGATGCCGAACTTTTCGTACAGCACTTCTGCGGGCGCGGACGCGCCGAAGCTGTCCATGCCGACAAAGCCGGACTTGGTTGCGCGGCCCCGCTCGCCGCATAGCCAGCGATCCCAGCCTTGCTGAACGCCGGCCTCCACTGCGACCCGCACTGGGCCACCCGGCAACACGCGACGGCGAACCGCCTCATCCTGCGCCTCGAACAGCTCCCAGCAGGGCATCGAGACGACGCGCGTGCCGATCCCTTCGGCCTGTAGCAGATCGCGTGCCTTCATCGCGATTTCCACCTCGGACCCGGTGGCCATGATAATCGCCTGCCGTTTACCGTCAGCATCGGCCAGCACATAAGCGCCCTCGGCCGTCAGGTTCTTGTTGCGATGCTCGGTGCGCAGCGTCGGCACGCCTTGGCGTGTCAGCGACAGGACCGATGGCGTTTCTTTGGTGCTTAGGGCCAGCTCCCAAGCCTCGGCAGTCTCGATCGTATCGCAGGGGCGAAAGACCCATGTGTTCGGCGTTGCGCGGGAAATCGCCAGATGCTCGACTGGCTGGTGCGTCGGGCCATCCTCGCCCAGACCGATGCTATCATGCGTCATCACGAACACGGTCGGGATTCGCATCAGCGCAGCCAGCCGCATGGCTGGGCGGGCATAGTCGGTAAAGCACATGAATGTGCCGCCATAGGGGCGGATGCCGCCATGCAATACCATGCCGTTCATCGCCGCCGACATCCCATGCTCGCGGATACCCCAATAGACATAGCGGCCCTTGCGGTTATCCACGTCGAACACGCCTAGATCGCCGGTTTTTGTGTTGTTCGAGCCGGTCAGGTCTGCCGATCCGCCGACCGTCTCGGACATGATCGGGTTTACGATCTCCAGCACCATCTCGCTGGATTTGCGCGTGGCCAACTTGGGCGCCTCGGCGCTGATCTGCTTTTTGAGGGCTTTGATACGGGCGCTGAGAGTTTTCGGCGCGTCGCGGCTCATAACGCGGGTGAATTCCTTTTGCCGGCGCTCGGATGCTTCGGCAAAGCGGCCTTCCCATGCGGTGCGCTCGGATGAACCGCGGCTGCCAATCTTCTCCCATGCAGACTTCACATCGCCGGGCACCTCGAACGGGCCAGTGGTCCAGCCGTAGGCAGCTTTGGCAGCGGCCATTTGAGCGTCATCGGTCAATGCGCCGTGGCCCTTTGACGTGTCCTGCGCCGCATGGCCGAGGGCGATATGCGTCTTGCAAGCGATCATGCTGGGCCGTTTCGAAGACTTTGCCTTGGTGATCGCTGCGTCAATCTCGGCAGGGTCGTGCCCGTCTACCTCAATCACCTGCCAGTTCGCGGCGCGGAAGCGTTTTACCTGATCGGTGCGATCCGACAGCGATACCTTGCCGTCGATGGTGATGTCATTGTTGTCCCAAAACAGGATCAACTTGCCCAGCGAATGACGTCCGGCGAGGGTGATTGCTTCTTGGCTGATACCCTCCATCAGGCAGCCGTCGCCGGCGATGACATAGGTGTGGTGGTCCACCAGCTTGCGGCCGTAGCGAGCGCGCAGCATTTCCTCGGCCATGGCAAAGCCGACTGAATTGGCAATGCCCTGACCCAGCGGACCTGTCGTCGTCTCAATTCCCTTGGCGTGGCCATACTCGGGATGGCCAGCCGTGATCGCGCCCCATTGGCGGAAATTCTTGATCTGCTCAAGCGTCATGTCGGCATAGCCCGTCAGGTGCAGAAGGGAATAAAACAGCATGGAGCCATGGCCCGCGCTGAGGATGAACCGATCACGATCGGGCCAGTCAGGGGCGGCGGCGTCGAACTTCAGGTGTTTCTCATACAGGACGGTGGCAACGTCGGCCATGCCCATCGGCATCCCCGAATGGCCCGAATTGGCCGCATGAACAGCGTCCAGCGTCAGGGCGCGAATGGCGGTCGCTTTGGACCAATGATCGGGGTTTGCTTTGGCGAGGGCAGTGAGATCCACGGCAGCGGTATCCTTATGGCAGGGATGATTTCTCGCGCCCTTCAATACCAGCCCGCACCCGAAGTTCAAGCGCCGCTATGGCGCTGCATCGCGCAAACCCGGCTACGGGCGTCGGTAGCGCGCAAGGGGGGAAGCCTTTTTGTCAGCCACCCGTTAGACTTGACCCCAAGAGGGCCGGGCGGCGATTCGGCCAAGGTTTGCGAAACAGACATGAAGGACACGCAAGGGATGAGCGATATCGACGCGATGCAGAGCCGCATCATGGCCGCGCTGGACCGGATCGGGCAAGGGCTTGACGGGCTCGGCGCAGTTGGGGACGCCGCCGAGACGGAAACTCTACGTCAGCAGGTCGAAGAGGAAAAGCTGGCGAATGCCCAGCTAGAAGAGCGTGTTAAGCAACTGGGTGCACGCGCCCGCGAGGCTGAGGCGGCGCTGGCCGCTGCCAGCGATGCAGACGCCGCCAAGGCTGAGGAGGGTACGGCCCGCGCAAAGGCGCTGAAGCGGATCGACAGTGAGCTGTCGTCGCTGCGGCATGCAAACCAGCAGCTACGCGAAAATAATACCGCCCTGCGCGAGGCAAACGCCAAGGGTGTGGCCGAGCCGCACCTCATCAACAAAGCCATGATGGCCGAGTTGGACGGGCTGCGCGCCAGCCGCGCCGCTGACCGCGCCGAATTGGACGTGATCCTGACCGAATTGGCCGAAGTTGCAGG
>JAGXGX010000014.1 GCA_024636515.1 Roseovarius sp. | reverse complement strand
GGGCACCCATTCCTAGCGCCATTCGGCGTGTTCCCGGCCACCGACGGCGCGGTCGCACTGGGGGTTGTCGACGACGCATTCTGGCGTGCCTTGGCGCAGATCATGGGCCGGCCCGAGCTGGGCACCGATCCGCGCTATGCGGCACGGGGCGCGCGCGCGCTTCACCGCGCGGATGTCAATAAATTGGTCAGCGAATGGACCGCGCAGCATGGCAAAGCCGACTTAACCGCCCTGCTGGGCGGCAAGGTGCCGTACGGTCCGCTCAACACGATCGAGGATATCTTTGCCGACCCGCATGTCGCCGCGCGCGGTATGCTGGCGCAAATTGATCACCCCGCCGAGGGGGGCAAGCCATGGACAGTCTCCGCCAATCCCCTGCGCTTTGCGGGCCGACCGGAAGGCGTCTACGCGCCGCCGCCGACGCTGGGCGAGCATAATGAACTGGTCCAATGCAGCGCCCCGCAGCAGCCGGAGCCTGAGGACAAACTGGCGCTGCGCGACGCGTTTGGTACCTTTCCCACCGGAGTGACGGTAGTGACCACGCGGCAGGCAGATGGCACGCCGCGCGGCTTTACCGCCAATTCCTTCACGTCCGTATCGCTCGACCCACCGCTGCTGCTGATCTGCATCGCCAAGACGGCACATAGCTGCGATGCGTTTTCCGAAGCTGGGCATTTTGCCATCAACGTCCTGTCCGAGGATCAAAAGGCTGTCTCTGGCCTCTTTGCGTCGCGCTCGCCCGACAAGTTTGCTGAGGCTGATTGGCACGAGGGGTACGAGGGCGTTCCACTGCTGGACGGCTCTCTCTGCACGTTTGCATGTGCGCGGCACAAGCTGGTGGATGCCGGCGATCACCTTGTCCTGATCGGCCGCGTTCTGGCGCATGAGAAAGTGGACAAGCAACCTCTGGGATATTTTCGTGGGGGATATTTCTCGATTGGGCTGGAAGAGGAGCTGGTCAGGACCGCTGGCGAGGCTGACAACGTGGCCGTCGGCGCTTTGGTCGTTCGGGACGGGCTGCTCGTTTTGCAGGTGCAGCAGGACGGATCACTAGCCCTGCCCGCCGCGCCCAGCACCAATTGCAATCTCGATGGCTTGATTGAATCGCTCAAGAAATCCGGCCTCGATCCAGTCCTGGAACATCTCTATGCCCTCTATCATGACCGCGCGACGGATCAGCACCGTATCTATTACCACGGCATCGTAACTGGCGACATACCAGCGACGATGCGGTGTTTCGACCTTGCCGATATTCCCTTTGAGTCAATAAAATCTGCCGCCGAACGCAGCATGCTGGCACGCTACAGAGAAGAATTCCGGCACGGCAGCTTTGGCATCTATCAAGGCGACCAAACTGCCGGAACGGTAAATCGGATAGCAGACAGAACACAATACCAAATTTAAAACGATAACAAGGACACGCCATGCTTGCTGAATTGAGAAAAGTCATCACCTACGATGAAACCATACATCGGGAGGGGCAGCGCGCCGCCACGCCGCCACTGCGCATGATCGGTGTCGCGGCCGTGGTTACCAACCCGTGGGCGGGCCGCGACTATGTCGAAGACCTTGGCCCCGACATCAGGCGCATGGCCCCGCCTCTGGGCAAGATGCTGACCGAACGGCTAATTGCACTGGCCGGGTCCGGCGACGCGATTGAGGCTTATGGCAAGGCCTGCATCGCTGGCACCAATTGCGAGTTGGAGCATGCCTCGGCGCTGATCCACACGCTGCAATTCGGCAATTTCTACCGCGAAGCTGTCGGCGCAAAAAGCTATCTGGGCTTTACCAACACCCGCGGGCCCGCGAACACGCAAATCCAGATCCCACTGATGGACAAGCATGATACTGGCCGCCGCTCGCATTACCTGACGGTTCAATTCTCAATCCCGGACGCGCCTGCGGCGGACGAAATTGTCGTTGCGCTAGGCGCATCGACCGGCGGGCGGCCACATCATCGCATCGGGGATCGCTACTCCGATCTGGCCGCAATAGGCCGGGACGTCGAAAACCCCGCCGGCGTTTCCTGACAAGTAGCTGCAAATGAGGCCTCGCCGCGTGGTGGCGGCGAGGCAAAGCACTGAGATTGGCAGTCGCCTAGCATAGCGCCCAGCCAAACGCTGGGTGTTCAGCTAGGCGGCAACGCACCCTGCCAGGATCAGATCCGCCAACGTCTGCGTCACCCTGTTCAACTCGGCGCCCCGCTTAAAGACCAGCTTGATCTGAGACACCTGATCGAATTGGCCATCACCCACCGATTTGATCCCGCCCTCCTTTAGCCAAAATTCGGCAAAATGCTCGGGCAGATATCCGATATAGCGACCGGTCAAGATCAGGTGCGCAATCCCTTCAATCTGATGGGCGCAGCCGTTGGAAAACATCCCCTGCGATACTGGCGCAACGCTGGCCTCATTGAGATAGGTGCGTTTTGCATAGTTCGATTGCTGCAAGAGCGCGGGCAATTTCGTGTGGTCAGTCACGTCGAACAACGGATGTCCGCGTGCGCAGTAAAGGCCCATCCTCTCGGTGGTCAAAGCTTCGTAGATCAGGCCGGGCTTGGGCCGGTGGAACACCCCCACCCCAAGCGAGACGTTGCCGTCCTGAACTGCGATTTCGATGTCAGCAGGGGCAAGTGAGAAGAGCTCAAGCGTGACATCGGGCGCTTTGTGCACAAATTCCCGCAATCCAACTTGAAAGGGAGAGGCGTCGTTGAAGACCCAATTGTCGATGACGGCCACCGATAGGCTGCCCACCAACTTGCCTCGCGATCCGTCCACCGTCTCGCTGAAATCCTTAATTGAAGCAAAAAGCCGCTGCGCCGCGCGAAAAACCACCTCGCCCTTGTGAGTCAGTCGAAAGCCGGACCGCCCCCTGTTGCACAGCGTCATTCCCAGCCGGGTTTCCAGATGAGAAATCTGCCTCGAAATCGTCGAGGGCGAGACATTGAGTTCGACTTGAGCAGCCGCAAAACCCCGCGATCTCACGACTGTCGTAAAGACGTAGAGCAGATGTAAATCGGCCTTGGCGAGGGTTGGAGGCAGCATGAGTCACTTGTACTTTAATGAACTTAAGATTTTTTCATTTGTAGTTTATTACACTCTTAACTCCTGTCAATCTCGCCATGGCGAAGAAGTGGCAGCGAGGGGACTCTGAGATGGCGGGACAATCTAAACTGGTGCCAAAATGGGGTATCAATAACGATCATGCGAAACTGAACCATGTGCTTCTTGGCAAGCCTGAGTTTTACAAGTGGGTCGATGCCGGCCCCCTAATTGGCCGGACCTTAGCGAATGCCGACAAAACCGGCGTGACTTTCGATCTGCAATTGGCCATGAGGCAGCACTCTGAAATGGTCTCAATCTACGAAGAGAACGGGGTCATCTGCCATTATCTTGAGGCAGACGAGGCGCTGCACCGAAACTTCTTTGCGCGCGACAGCTCGGCGATGACGCCATGGGGGCCGCTGATCTGCCATATGCAGCTGAAGTGCCGCCGCGCGGACTATGCGACGGTGATAAAGTTTTATCTCGAAAATGACATACCGATCTGGAAGTTCGCCACAGCCGGACATTTTGAAGGCGGGGATTTTAACATCATTGCGCCGGGCAAGGTATTGATAGGGTATTGCGGCGAACGATCAGAACAAGCGGGCAGTGAGCAGGTCGCAGGTTTCGTGCGCGCGATGGGATGGGAGGCCGTAACAGCGCCTATCAGCCGCGAATTCGTGCATATGGACGGCCTGATCGTGCCACTGGCCGACAATCTGGCTGTGGCCTGCATAGACGCGATGGAACCATGGCTGGTGAATGTCGTCCGTGGCTGGGGAATCGAGATCGTCGATGTAGCCTATCGCGAGGCCAAAAACCTAGGCGTCAATCTGGTCGCGTTAGGTGATGGTAAGGTTCTGTCGATGGCTGGCGCGAGCGAACTTAATGCCAAAATGCGTGCGCTGGGTTTCGAAGTATACGACCCAGACATGTCGATGTTCACGCTAGGCGGCGGCGGTGTGCATTGCCTGAGCCAGGCCTTATCGCGCGAAGATGCATGACCTGCGGGCCCGATCGCGGCCAGCCGCTCAACGTGACGAGGCCAGCCTCGCGTCATGCCATCGCGCGGCGCAGAGCCATCGTTGCCTCAATCATGGCCAAGACGGCGATCAGACCCAACAGTGGGCGCGAGCCGAGCTCCACAATCATCCACCCTGCGACCAGCGGGAATCCAAAGATCCCCACGAAATAGGTGAGTGCAAAAATCTGAAGGGTCTGCGCACCTAGATCCACCTCGGCGTCATTCGCAGTCATAGCGACTAGCAACGGGTAGGACACACCATAACCAAGGCCAAAGAGGACCGCGACGAGCAGATAGAGAGGCAGGCTTGAGCCACTGAATATAAAAATAACGATGCTCAGACACATGACGTACTGAAGGAGTGCGATTGTGAGGTAAGGATTGCCGCCTCCCCTAAAACGAGCAAGCACTAGTCTGAAAACCACCACGGTCAGGGTGTATGTCAAAAAGAAATTGCCATAATCCAAACCTCGCGCATCGGCAAAAACGGTCTGAAAATTGTTGAGCCCTGCAAAGATGCTTGCGCCCAGACTGACCATGATCACCGGCAAAACGGCGCGTGACCTGAAAACGCCGGACAGTGCAGCGAGGGTGATGCGCGAGGGCGCTTCGGGGCGGGGGTTGATCGCATTGGCCTTGATCGGCCCGTCCAGCAGAAAAAACAGAGCTGCGCTTACACCAGACATTGTTGCCGTGACATAAAATACGTCACGCACGGGATAGCCCCAGCCCTCAAAAAGCGACGCCAGTACTGGGGACAGCCCAAAACCTGCCATAACAAAGACCGAGAGCACGGTGAAATATCGAACCCTCTCATCCGCACGCACAAGCCGTGTCAGAACAATCGGCCCGAGCGAGTAGGTCAGGCCCCAGCCAAAGCCCAGCAAAAGGCTCGCCATTACCAACCCTGCCCCCACTGAAACGACAGAGCCATACAGAAAAAGAGATGTGGAAATGGCGATACACGCCACACCCAAAGTGCGAAGCCGTCCGAAAATGTCAGACAAGTGCCCTGAGAAATAAACGGTCACTAGCGTGGATGCCGCCGTCACCAAAAGCGCCGCGCCAACGACTTTCTCGTTTGCGCCAAAGCTTTCGAACAGTCGCGGCAACATAAAGGTCAGGCCGTATGCGCCCGCTTGTAGGAATATAGCTAGGAAATATAGGAAAAAGACAAAAACCCGCGGCATGCCCGGCACCTACTATCGTTAAATTCTCAGGAGGAGTAGCAGGCGATCAGGAGGTTTTGAAAGCCAATTCGCTGCGCTGCGATTACGCACTTTCATGTTGGGACCTCCGAGATTTACTGACCGAAGGTTGTATCGATACTTACCTTGCGTGGGATTGAGGCAATCCGCACCGTCAAGCATGGCCATGTCCACGGCAAGTCGCCCGGCGTTACAGGTGAAATCGATCCTATAGAAAGCCTCTTTGACTTCACCACCTATAAATCACCAGACCTACCAAACTTCGCAGCCCCAAATTAATGCAACAGACGCAGCTCTAGCGAAGTCAGAACAATGGATGCTCACTGCCACACAATCTCTTCATTTCGACGCGGCGTTTCAACATTTCGATGATGGAACATCCAAGCCTCCGCGCAGTTGAACAGCAGGCCCGATGCGGCACGAGAGGATCATTCCATGAAGCAAACCTCAAGCAAACATACCTCTGCGCGGATTTGCGTGCTGCTGAACGGAGGCTCGGGCAAAACCGACGCGGAGCAGATCGCTGTCGTGATCCGCAGCGCCCTATCCGCCATCGCCCGCAATTATGAGGTATGGGTTCTTACCCGTGACGACGACATCGCCTCATCCGCGCGAGCCGCCTTGGACGAGGGGTTCGAGGTCATTGTCGCAGCCGGGGGCGACGGCACCATCGCAGCTGTCGCGAGCGAGTTGCGTGGCCGGGACGCCAGCCTCGGCATCATTCCACTAGGCACGTTCAACTACTTCGCTCGATCGCTTGATGTGCCGACCGATATCGCCAGCGCAGTCCGGCTCTTGGGTAATGGGGTGCGGAGGCCCATGCGGGTGGGCGACATCAACGGGCGCGTTTTTCTGAACAATGCCAGCCTCGGCGCCTACCCTGCTATCCTGCGCACGCGCGAACAGACCTACCGCAAATGGGGCCGCAGCCGCATCGCCGCCTACTGGTCGGTTCTCGTGACGCTGGCGACGCTGCGCCGTCCGCTTAAGCTAACGATCGAGACTAGCGACGGGCGCGTCAGTCGACGCACACCGCTGGCATTTGCGGTGAACAACGCCTTTCAACTGGATC
Source organism: Roseovarius sp. (assembly GCA_024636515.1). Taxonomy (GTDB): domain Bacteria; phylum Pseudomonadota; class Alphaproteobacteria; order Rhodobacterales; family Rhodobacteraceae; genus Roseovarius. The sequence goes on along the minus strand of JAGXGX010000014.1, from coordinate 1,008 downwards.
AAATGGGCCTAGAGGGTCGCGAACATATCGCAGAGGGGCGTCTGGCGCTTTTCATTGCGCCTGATACCGGACGCTGGGGGATGTTACGAAACGCGCTGGCACTGGCCGTGGGGCGCGCCCAGCGTGATGTGGATTTCGACATGATCGCGGCTGACAGTATCCGCATCGAAACGCGCCGCCAATCCTGCGACGTCGCTTGCGACGGAGAGCGCGGGCGCATCCGCACACCGCTAAACCTGAAGGTGGTCGAGGACGCACTCACTGTCATCGTCCCGCCCGAACGTCAGGGGGATACTCGGTGAGGCGCGTTGTCCACCTGTCCGACTTGCATTTTGGCCGCGACCGGCCCGAGTTGCTGGCGCCATTGATCACGGCGGTAAACGCGCTCGCGCCCGACCTCGTGGCGATTTCGGGGGATCTAACCCAGCGTGCAAGGTCTGGGCAATTTCGCGCCGCGCAAGCGTTTCTGCAACGGCTCAACGCGCCAACGCTCGTGGTGCCCGGCAATCATGACATCCCTTTGCATAATCCGCTCGCGCGCATACTTTGGCCATGGCGGCAATATCGCCGCCACATCTCGCCCCAGTTGGAGCCTAGCTTCGAGGATAGCGAGTTGATCGTGTTGGGCATGAATACCGTCAATCGCTTTGCCCATCAAAGCGGACGGGCATCAAGCGGCGCGCTCGCACGCATTGACCGCGCGCTGAATGATAGTGAAAGCCGCGTCTGCCTGATCGTCGCACATCATCCGCTTGAGCAGCACGCGACTGACCGCAAGAGGCCGACGCGCGGCTCTGAACGCGCCAAAGACATGCTGGCTAGGATGGGTGTCGACGCAGTCCTGTCGGGCCACCTGCACAGTTGGCGCGCAGATCCCTACGCGCATATTGACGGGCGTCAATCAATTCTGCAGATCCATGCGGGCACTGGCCTGTCGACCCGCCAGCGCGGCGAGGAAAACGACTTTAATCTGCTCGAGATCGACGCGGGCGCTATCACCGTCACCCG
>JAGXGX010000089.1 GCA_024636515.1 Roseovarius sp. | reverse complement strand
CTCCAGCTTTTCGGTGCGGATGATGAGGTGGCCGTAGGTCGGCAAGCGTTCCTCCGGTGCGTAGGTCAGCATGAAACGCGACGCGCCGCCACCGATGAAGGTCGAGACTGATACGACGCCAGGCCGCCCTTTCAGCCAATTCTCAACCACCCTCATGTCGCGCGAGGTCGCCTTGATCGCGCCGCCCTGCGGCAGCTTGTAATGCGCATAGAATAGCGGCGTGTTGCTGTCGGGGAAAAACTGCTGTTTGACCTGACCAAAACCCCAGTAGCAGGCCACGGTCAGCACGACCAATCCTGCAATGACGCCCCAGCGCAGGCGGATCGCAGTACGCAGGATAGCCGCATAGGCACGGAACACAGGGCCATCATAGGCCCCGCCCTCGCCGACGCCCACCTTGAACAGGTAATGCGCTAGCAGCGGCGTGGCCGTGATCGCCAACACCCATGACAACAGCAGCGAGATGCCGATCACTGCAAAAAGCGAGAAAAGGAATTCGCCCGTCGCATCCGGGCTAAGGCCGATCCCGGCGAAGGCCATGATGCCGATGACGGTCGCGCCAAGCAGGGGGATCTGAGTCTTGTTCGCGGTATTTTCGGCGGCCTCGCCAGCGGATTTGCCATCCGCCATATCGCCCTGCATCCCCTCGGCAACGACAATGGCGTTATCGACCAACATTCCCATCGCAATGATCAGCGCACCCAGCGAAATGCGCTGCATCTCGATCCCGAAAACGGCCATGAAAAAGATCGTACCAACGACAGTCAGGAATAGAGTGGCCCCTACAACCAACGCTGCGCGCCACCCCATAAAGAGGGCCAGCACGACAACCACGATAGTAACCGACATCGCGAGGTTCAGCATGAAGTCCGACGACGCCTCGTCCACGACCACATGCTGCTGATAGATGGGATGCAGGTCGACACCAATGGGAATGTCGGGCTGAAGCCGGGCCAGGCGCGCATCAACGCGGGCGCCGACATCAACAATATTCAGGCCCTCGCGGCCCGATATGCCGATGGTAAACGCCTCCTGCGCATCGTGGCGGATAATCAGGGACGGGTCTTCGACACGGCCGCGCGAAACCTCAGCAAAGTCAGTGAGGCCAACCAGATCGCCGCCAACGCCTATGGTCAGATTTCGGATCGCGTCCACGCTGGTCGATCCGGTGGGCGCATCAATGCGGATGTTTTGGCCCTCCTGCTCGGCGGCGCCGGCGGGGACGACGGCAGTAACCTCTTCGATGGCGGCACGGATAGCCTCAGGCGCGACGCCCAGATTGCTGACGATAGCGGTGTTCGGCTCGACAAAGATCGCCTCATCCGGCAGCCCGTCCAGCACCACGTCGGCCACGCCTTCGACAGATAGCAGTTCGCGCCTCAGAAAATCGGCGATGTCGTGAATTTCCGCGTCCGAAAATCCGGGCGCAGTGACGGCGTGAAAGATTCCATAGACGTCGCCGAACGTGTCGTTGACGAGCGGCGTTCCCGCGCCGGGCGGCAACGCACCGCGTGCATCTGTGACGCGGGCGCGAAGGCGGTCCCAGACTTGCGGAAGCTCATCCCCGCCATAGGTATCGGCAATCTCGACGCTGATGCGGCTGATACCCGGCTTGTTGGACGAGGTGATGGTATCAATCTCGGCCATTTTCTGAATTGCCGATTCCAGCGGCTCGGACACTTCGCGTGCGACTTCCTCGGCGCTGGCGCCGGGGTATGCTGTAATGACGATCGCATTCTTGATGGTGAATGCCGGATCCTCAAGTCGTCCGATAGTAAGAAAACCCCAGATGCCGCCAAAGAGGCAGATCAGCATCAGGATCCACGTCAGCAAAGGCCGGTCGATCGCGCCGCGCGCTATAGCCAGCTTCATTGCGCCAGTCCGGTAAAGCGGCGAACGGTCTGGCCGTCGCGCACCTGCGATGCACCTGCGGCGATGATCTCGGTGCCCGGCTCAGGCCCCTCCGTCAGATTGATGCGGGTGTCGTCGCGCAACGTCATCTGGATGGGCGTCCACGCAACGGTGCCCTCGCTCGCGGCCTCGTCGCCACCATTCGGTGTGAACACCATCACCCCCGGCTGGCGATCCGCGTCAAAGGTCACGGCCGTCGCGGGGATCAACATTTGCTCGCCGCCTTGGCGCACGCCCCGACCGGAAACAGTGACAGACGAGCCGGGTAGCACCCAATCCGGCACTTCGCCTGTAAAGGCAAACGTTAGATTATAGGTCTGTGCGACATCCGCCGTTTCTGCCTCAAATTCGCGCAGGACCATCTCGTACTCTTCGCGCTTGCCCGGAAACCGCGCCGTGAATGTCGCTCCGCCCTCTGGCGCGCGGCGAAAGAGGACCTCTGGCACGGAAATATCAACGCGCAGCTCGGACATATCGTGCAGTCGCACGACAGGTTGGCCTGCCGTGACCGTGGTAAAGGTTGCCACCTCGCGGCGCGCAACAAGCGCGTCGAACTGCGTGGTTAGCGTGGCGTCGTCCAGCCGTTCGCGGGCCTCGTCTGCTCGGATACGGGCCAGATCGGCAGTCGTGCGCGCGTTGCGCACCTCGACCGCAGAGACGACATTACCGGCCAGTTGCTCTAATCGCGCGACGTCGCGCTCGGCCTTGTCTAGGTCAATCTTGGCGCGCTCTACTTCGCGCTGAAAAGGCGTGAGATTCAGTTGCGCAATCAGCGCGCCCTTGGCAAGCGGCGCACCTTCGACCACCGGCATTTTAACGATCTGCCCGCTTACCTGAAACGCAAGATCGACCGTCTCGCGCGCCCGGACGCGGCCATAAAACTCGCGCGTCATCTCGCCTGCACCACTCTCGAGCGTCATCAGCTTGACCGGCCGCGGTGGCGCTGCGTCGCCCACGGTATCCTGCGCGGCAACTGGCATCGCGCAAAAGGTAAGCATGGACAGCAGCGCGAGGGCCTTTTTCATGGTACGGGTCCTTTGGGGGCTGGAGGCTACGTATTTCCCGGCGAGTTTAATCAAACGTTCCGCAGAGTTACAGCACGTTTCAGTGCGTACGAACCGTGCGAGCGCCGCTCCGGCGCGTATCGCGTCACAAACCGCGACCTACGGTATACATGCCCGCTTCGGACGTATAGCGCTGCTGTTCGGGTTTTTCGGAGCCACTCCGGTGCGCGCGGTGCCGTCCAGATTTGCCGCAACCAAGCCGTCACGCCAAAAGACGGCGCGCCCGCTTTCACAAGCGGAGCAGCAGCAATTGACCTTGCGGGCGGGCCTGCTATCCAGAGCCATGGCCGCGATATTTATCCAAACCCTGCCCTTTTTCATGATCATCGCGCTGGGGTTTGGCGCGGGGCGCAGCGGGTTCTTTACTGCTGCAGCGACCGCGTGGTTGACCAAATTCGTCTTCTACTTTGCGCTTTCGGCCATGCTGCTGCGATTCTCTGCCAATCTCAGCTTGCGAGAGGTGTTCGACCTACCTTTCGTGCTCGCATATCTGTGCGGCTCTGCGGTGATCTATGTGCTGGCCACCGCCATCGCATATTTGCGCGGCATCCCCGCCGAGGAGGCAGCGGTGGAGGCGCAATGCGCAGTGATTGGCAATGTCGGTTTTCTCGGCATCCCGATGCTGGCAATGCTGATGGGCGAGGCGGCGATCGCGCCGGTTATGATGGTGCTGGCGGTCGATCTAATCGTCTTTGGCGCGCTGATCGTTATCGTCATCACCGGCACACGCGACGGGCGGATGCGGCCTGCGGTGCTGGGCACAGTCGGCCTAGGCCTGCTGAAAAACCCGATGATCGTGTCCATTGTCGTTGGCCTGACATGGTCGGGTCTGGCGCTGCCGATCCCCGGCCCGGTGAATGAATTTCTAATTATCCTTGGCGGCGCCGCGACGCCCGGCGCGCTTTTTGCTATTGGCGCGTCTCTGGCGGGCAAATCGGCCGAGCGACCTTATGTGGCGGGCTGGCTGAGCTTCTGCAAGCTGGTGCTACATCCCGCTGCTGTCGCAATCGCCGCGCTGCTCATATTCGACGTCGCACCCTACGCGGCGGCGGTCATGATCGCGGCGGCGTCCCTGCCGGTCGCGGGCAATGTCTATATGCTGGCACAGCATTACGGCGTAGCGCCGCAGCGGGTATCGACGTCGATTTTAATCTCGACAATCATGGCGGCCGTGACGGTATCGCTGGTCATAGGCTGGGTGCAGCCGCTGTATTGACCAGTGGGCCGGGCGAAGTGACGCGTCTTTACCCGTTTCACACCAATCAACCGCCTGTTAAGCATACCTGTGACACAAAACGAACCAAGAGGAGCGACGTCGTGGAAATCAAATCTGAAAATGCCTGTTTCGGGGGCGTCCAAGGGGTCTATTCTCACGCCTCCAAGGCGACAGGCACGGACATGACCTTTGGTCTCTTCCTGCCCGCCGAGGCACGCGATGGCCCCGTACCGGTCCTGTGGTTCCTGTCCGGCCTGACCTGCACGCATGAGAACGCAATGACCAAGGCTGGCGCGCAATGCTGGGCCGCCGAGCAGGGCATCGCACTGGTATTTCCTGATACCTCACCTCGCGGTGACGGTGTGGCGGATGATGATGCATTCGATATGGGCCAAGGCGCAGGGTTCTACGTGAACGCCACCCAAGACCCGTGGGCCAAACATTTCAAGATGTGGGACTATATCGCCGATGACCTTCCCGCGCTGCTTGGCGCCGAATTCAGCGTTGATATGGAGCGGCAGGCGATCACCGGCCATTCGATGGGCGGGCACGGTGCGCTGACGCTGGCGATGGGGCTGCCGGGCCGGTTCCGCTCCGTCTCGGCGTTTTCGCCGATCTGCAACACCACCGCCAGCGACTGGGGCCGCAAGCAGCTATCAGGGTATCTGGGCGATGATGAGGCCAACTGGGGCGCGCATGACGCCAGCAAGCTGATGGAGGAAAAGGGCTTCGACGGTCCCGTTCTGGTCGATACTGGCACCAATGATCAATTCCTCGACCTGCTGCGCCCCGAGACACTGGCCCATGCCGCCGCCAAGCGCCGCCAGCAGGCCATCATCCGGATGCAACCCGGCTACGATCACAGCTATTTCTTTATCTCCACCTTCATGGAAGATCACGTGACCTTCCACGCCGAGGCGCTTTATGCGGGATGAACTATTGGACCACTACGACTTGATCGTCATCGGCTCCGGCCCCTCGGGCCGCTCTGCCGCGATTCAGGCGGGCAAGCTGAAACGCCGCGTTCTGGTCATTGACCGCAAGGATCGTCTGGGCGGCGTCTCGGCCCATACCGGCACGATTCCGTCCAAGACGCTGCGCGAGACGGTGCTAAACCTGTCGGGTTGGCGCGAGCGCAGCTTTTACGGGCGCTCTTACCGCGTCAAGGACGACATCGGCGCCGAGGATCTGCAAGCCCGCCTGCACAAGACCGTCGACTATGAGGTGGACGTGCTAGAGCATCAATTTAACCGCAATCATGTGGAAACGCTGCATGGTCTTGCCCGATTTATCGGGCCGCACGAGATCGAAGTGCAGGTGGATGCAGGCCAAGCCACGCGCCTGACCGCAGACAAGTTCCTGATTGCAACCGGCACCAAGACACATCGCCCCAGCACCTGCCCCTTTAACGGCGCGACGGTGCTGGACAGCGACGAATTCCTGAAGCTTGAGACGATTCCGCGCAGTCTGACCGTGATCGGCGCAGGCGTCATTGGCGTGGAATATGCCACGATGTTCGCCGCCCTAGACGTGCGCGTCACCCTTATCGAGCCGCGCGAGACGTTTCTGGATTTCATCGACCACGCACTGATCGACGATTTCACCCATCAAATTCGTGAGAACGGTGTCGATCTACGCCTCGGCTCCCCCATTGAGAGCATCGAGGACGCCGGGCGCCATGTCGAAGTGACGCTAGAGAATGGCCGCCATGTGCGGTCCGATATGCTGCTCTTTGCCGCCGGGCGCTTGGGCGCGACGGCCAATCTGGGGCTGGATAAGGCGGG
>JAGXGX010000088.1 GCA_024636515.1 Roseovarius sp. | reverse complement strand
CTTTCGCGCCAAACCCAGCCTGATGCTCTTTCAATATCCCGATGATCTGTTCTTCCGTGAACCTTGATCGCTTCATCGTCTGTCTCCTTTGATAGGAACAGACTAACCGCAAATGCCGGACTTTTCAGAGGAGCAGGTCAGTTGTACCGTAGAAAAACCGAAATCAACGCGGTTTGATCCAGTGCCAGTTTCTTGAGCACCGAAAAATGTTGTTGAAGATGTTCGAGAACGTATGAGGCGGCATTAGCTTAGTTTGCACTACCTGAGAACACGCCTCTGGCATCCCCTTAAGAAAGGTGGGTGCGGACCTTTATGGGTCGAGACCCCCCAGAGCAAAATTAGACCTGTCGTGCACATTTTTTCGCATAGTCGCTTTTGGCGACTAGCACAGCGAGACACTCAGGCGCGACAGGAAAGACCATTGTTTTGCCATCGGAAGCGCTACCCTCCACCGACCTTGCCAATACTTAGGTTGAAGGTGCTAAGCCCGCAGAACCTATTAGTGCGCGGCGACCATGCCCAGTGCAGGTCTCTCGCTGATCAATGTGCGAGCATGACTGGCATGTCCGCCTGCTCGATCAGCGACCGCGTCGTGCCGCCAAAGATTGCCTGCCGCATCCGGGAGTGGCCGTAGGCCCCCATGACGACGAGGTCGGCTCCTGCTTCGGCAGAGTGCTTCTGTATGCAATCGCCGATTTCTTTGCCGCCGCTCGGGTATTGCTGCAAATTTACATGACACCCGTGATGGCTGAGCCACCGCGCGACGTCCGAACCGGGGTTCTCTCCATCCCGATCTGTCGATGCAACAGGGTCAAAGACACCTATCGTCACCTCTTTCGATCCCTTCAGGATAGGGAGGGCGGCATGAACGGCCCGCGCGGCGGAAAGGCTCGTGTCCCAAGCGATGAATATGTGGGCGGGTTCGAGTGCCGTGTCGGAGGAGACAGCATTCAGGATCACACCTACGGGTGATTGGAAAAGAGCACCGTGGACGGCATTGCGAAACATGTTTTCATTCGCGCGCAGATCATTCGATATGACTACCGCATCGCAGGTCGCGGCCCGCCGTCCGATGATCGAAGGCAAGACGCTTGGTTCGCATCCCAAAACGTCGACATCGCCGTTCGAACCGGCATTATCAAGACGGTCTTGGATGGTCTGACCAGTCTCATTCAACTTAGCCTTCGCCGCTTCGATATCTGTCTGCAAACTATCCCACGCCTCGGGAAAGCTGTAAAATTCCATGCCATAAGCATAGACTGGTGGGCGGGGCAGGTCCTCGAGGACCAAGAATGACAAATGCGTCCGCTGGGCGACGGCCGACCGCAGGATCTGGTCGAGATCCGTAGGCTTGGTGGAACCGGTGACGAGAACAAGAACGCTTGCGTTTTTCATGGTGATCTCCCCTGATAGCCGTCTATGGATTGCCCTTTTTTCGGTCTTTGCGACCGTCGGGTGCCGCCGTTAGGATCGCCGCTTTGCGATCGCCGTGAGCTTACTACTTTTTCTGATGCAAGTCTTGTGTCCCGGTAGGTGATACGAGCCGCTAGCCAAAATTTACAAACCAATCAGAAGTGGCCAATCAACGGCGCGACGAGAGCCGTCAGGACACCGTAGGTCAGGTTCATAGGGACGTCGGTAGTATGACAGTGCGTTAGCCTCTGGCGGTATCGAACATCGTACTCACCTGATCCTTACTCGACGCTGCGAAGCTATGCGCTATGAGCGGGATCGCTCCGATGGCACGCCTAGGCTGCCATCCCGCGCCGTCAGTGGCCTTGGGCAGCCATCTCCAGCCGGACGAGGTCAGAGATCGACTCGGCGCCCACTTTTTTCATAGCGGCGGCGCGATGAGTTTCGACCGTCCGCTGGCTAATGCCAAGTCTTGCCGCAATTTCCTTGTTAGCGTGTCCAGCCACGACCAGCTGCGCGACCTCGCGCTCGCGTTTTGTGAGGCGCGAAAACCGACTGGCGGCGGTGTTTTGCCGCGCTGATTTTTCAGCAGGGTTTGCTGCCTGCCGTAGGGCCCGGTCAACCGCGGCGAGCAAAACCTCCGGAGCGGTCGGCTTTTCGATAAAGTCGATTGCACCTGCCCGGATTGCTTGGACTGCCATCGCGATATCGCCTTTGCCGGTCACGACGATTGTAGGCGTTCCGTTTGCCGTTTCCCCGACCTGTGCAAGAAGTTCGAGCCCCGTCATGCCGGGCATACGCACGTCGGTAATTATGCAGCATTTGCTGTCCGGCTTGTAAGATGCAAGGAACGTCGCCGCATCGGCGAAGGCCTCTACACTGTATCCGTCCTGTTCCAGTAAGACCTGCATGGCCTCGCGCGCGGCGCGATCATCGTCGACCACATAGACCGTTGCTGCGGCAGGCGCGGTGCCGGGCGCAGAGGGCGGCAGCGGCTGTCCGAGTAGGGCACTAATCTTGCGGATGTCGGACAGCAGATTGTCTGCCTTCAACGGCTTTTCCCGTTTTATGAACCCGCTTTCGGCAATGTCGCGCGTGACCGTAAGCCTGAGATCGCCCGTCAGAATAATCACCGGGACAGCGCGATCCAGAGTTTTGCATAGGGCCTTGGCCGCCTGAACGCCGGTCATGTCACCGGGCAGATTGTAATCCGAAATCAACAGATCTGGGTTCAGCTTACCTGTTGTGACCAACTCTAGCGCCGCCTTTGAGGTGCGGACTGGGAAAACGCGATGTCCGTCCGCACTCAGCAAGACAGTGATTACTTCATGTAAGGAAATGTCATCCTCAATCAGCAGGACGCAGGCGGGACGCCTCGCACTGCCATCGTCGTCTAGGACTTGTCGTCGCTTTGGCCGGGGTTTGGCGGCGCGGCGCGCGCAGGGGACTTCGATATAAAAGACCGATCCCTTGCCCAGCGTCGACCGCACAGCCGGCGGATTTCCCAGCAAGGTGCCGATCTGGTGCGCTATGGATAGGCCAAGCCCAAAACTGCCGTTTGTTGGCCCGCCCGATGCGCGAAAATAGTCGCCGAATATCGAGGGCAGCATGTCCTCGGCGATCCCGATGCCAGTGTCCCAGACCTCGATCGAAATCCGTTCGCCGCGTCGGCGGCAGCCCAGCAGCACCGATCCCGTATCGGTATACCGTATCGCGTTCGACACCAAATTGCGCACCATGTCAGTCAGTAGAAGCCGGTCGCTGCGGATAGTCAGAATGCAGGGGACGACCCGCCATTTGAGGCCCTTGTCGGCCATCTCTCCGGCAAACTCCTCCTTGATCGTGTCGAGTATGTTGTTGACCGGGAAGTCGGCAAATTTTGGAGATATGACACCGGCCTCGAGTTGATTGATGTTCAGCAGCGTGTTCAGCATGGTTGCCATCACGCCGAGAGAGGTTTCCGCACGGTTGAGCAGTGCCAGCGCCTTGTCATTTTTGATCTGCTGTTTCATGGCGCCCATCACTAGGCTGAGCGTCTGCAATGGTTGGCGCAAATTGTGGCTGGTGGCAGCCAGAAAACGGGATTTGCCTACGTTGGCCAATTCGGCCTTTTCCTTGGCCGCGGCCAGATCCGAGATGTCTGCAAGGTTAACCACGACCCCGTCAATGCTATCGGTCTGTGAACGCATTGGTGACAGGCTGCACAGGAACCAGACATCCATGGAGTTGACGACGTCGCGCTTGATCGACGTTTGTCCGGCCAGCACGCGTCTTGCATCTGCGATCAGATCGACACCGGCGAAGTTGATCGAAAGATCGGCAAGCGGCCGTCCGATATCGGAGGAGATCAACTTGAACAACGGCACGGCGGCCGGTGTGAAGTAGCGAATGTTTAGTTCAGCGTCTAGAAACAGGGTGGCAATGTCGGAACTGGTCAGAATGTTGTGCAGGTCGCTGGCGGTCTTGTCGCGCTCCTCAAGGCTCTCCTGAAGCTGGATGTTGGAGGTCGTCAACTCCTCGTTTAGCGACTGAAGCTCTTCGCGCGTCGCTTCCAACTCTTCGTTGGTCGACATAAATTCTTCGTTCAGCATACCTGCTTCTTCGGTGAACTCGACCAGATCCTGATTTGAGGCCTCCAGATCCCGCAAAGCGTCTTCAAGCTCCCTTCGCGTAATTTCCAGCTCTTGTTTTAAGTCATCGTCGTGACGCCCGGGTACCGGCGGCTCGGACAATTGCACGACATGCTCTGCGGGCGCGTCGACGAAACTGACCAGCAAGAGAGCGTCACCCTTATGCTCCATCGGATGAACAGTGATGTGAACAACGAAATCAGAGCCGTCGCGCCGGATCCGAGCGCCCTTGACGATGGTTGTTTCTCGATCTCGCTTGGCCTGCCGGATCGCCGCGTGGTACTTGATTGACAGACCTTTACGCAGCATCGTGCTGATATTATCGCCGGGGATACCCTCGGCGATGCGCAAGTATCGATCAGTCGGCCCAAAGAAGTACAGGGCTTGGCCCATGGAATCCACGACAACAGTAGCGGGCGCGCTGATTTCAAGCAGGCGGCGCTGGACCGCCGCGCCAAGACTGGATCGGTTGTTGTCGCCCGTCCGCGCGGAGCGCGGCAGAAAGGCACGCGCGAAACTGCTGATCGACGGCGCGTTGTCGCGGGCCCTCACGCGGCTGTGGCCGATGCGGCGATAGATGTGTTTCGTGCCCTGAACACGCTGATAATGTTGCGCAAGATTGCCGATGGACTCTGCCGACCCCAGCCATAAAAATCCGTCGTCCCGCAATGCGTAGTGAAACAGATGCAGCACTTTTTCTTGTTCGCCAGCCTCAAGATAGATCAGCATATTGCGGCACGAGACGAGATCGAGCTGCGAGAATGGCGGATCGACCAGAAGATCCTGCACTGTAAAGGTAACCATGTTGCGCAGCGCTTCGGATACCTGATAGCCGCCGCTTTCGCGCGCGAAATACATGGCCAGCCTCTGGGGCGGGACATCCTCCGCGATGGACGGCGGGTATAGACCGCTGCGACAAAAGGCGATGGCCTCCGGGCTGACGTCGGACGCGAAAATCTTGAGTTCAGGACTGCGCCCGACGGCGGCGAATTCTTCTAGAAGCAACATCGCGATGGAATAGGCCTCTTCGCCGGTGCTGCATGCAGGAACCCAGACCCGGATCGGCCCGCCCTGCGTGCTCTTGCGCACCATTTCCGGGCTGACACATCGCGCAAAATCCTGAAAGTGTTCTGTATCGCGAAAGAAACGCGTGACATGGATAAGCAGGTACTTTGCCAACACTCGGCATTCAGAACGTTCACTGCGCAGTTTGTCGATGTAATCATTGATTGAATCGATTGCCAAAATCGACATCCGGCGCCCTATGCGGCGCATCAATGTGCCCTTCTTGTAGCGGCTGAAATCCTGCGACGTGCGGCCGCGTAGCAGTTCAACGATAGCGGCCAGCGGCTCATCATCAAGTGATTGCGCCGGGCCGAGCCCACGATGAGGATCAACAGCGACGTTAGCAGCGTAGTCGATCAGCGCAGCAGGGATGTCCGCCAGCGGCAATATCTGGGCGACCGCGCCGGTTTCAATCGCATTCAGGGGCATTCCGTCATATGCGGCCTCGCTAGGGTCCTGCGCAATGACAAGCCCGCCGGCTTCATCAATAGCGGTCAGCCCTACACTCCCATCGGCGCCGGTTCCTGACAGGACGAATCCGATGGCACGTGGCCCACATTCCGCCGCTAGCGACCTCAGAAAGAAATCGAACGGCAGATGCACCCTGTGTGGCGGTTCAGGATGCAAAAGCCGAAGCTCCCCATCGCACACAGATAGAAAATTCTGCGGTGGAATGACATAAATACAGTTTGGTTCAACCACCATGCCGTGGGTGGCCTGAACTACCGTCATAGTCGTATCACGCGCCAACAAATCTACCATCATACTTTTGTGGTTTGGGTCTAGATGCTGGATGAGAACAAAGGCACAACCGGTATCGGCTGGCATGAGGTTGAGCAGGTTTCGGATCACCTCTAGGCCGCCTGCGGAGGCGCCAAGCGCCACAATCGGAAAAAGCGCCGATTTATCAGATCGTTGTGTCTGCGCGGTGTTTGGGTTTCTCTCGTTTTCCATTGGTTCACCTGTCGCGGTTCACCTCTGGTTGAAGTGCCCGCAGGGGCGCGCGACCAACGCCCACCTACAGATTAGACCCCAGAAGGTGCAACGGCACTATATTATCTTCGACTGGCGACTTCCCGCTGAGTGGTCAGGGCTCTACGTAGTTTCCGAGTCTCACCCTGAGGTTGTTCCCACGTTAACTTAATCGGGAGGCGATGCTCTGAGGAGGGTGCCGCGCGCCAAAAGCCGCACTGGTTTAGGTGCGCAAGCGCTGCGACTTCCCTCTTTGCGCAAAGTCGACACCTTTGAATTAGGATGCACACATGCCCAATGATCAGACACCAATGCGGACATCACCAGAGGCGCCAACCCGTGCCACGCAAGAGACTAAGAATTGGTTAGACACCATTCGTCCCGCTGCGAATATCTGGGCGCGATCCAATGCTGCGCTTTTGACCCAAATGAGCGAAACGGCAAAGACGATGCATTTGTTTTCCCAGTCCCGCCTGCAGGCAAATATAGATGCCTGCCGCTCGCTGTCATCTTGCCGCGATCCCGCAGAATTGGCCGGACACCAACGCGAGTTTATGGAAAACGCCACGGCGCAGTATTCGGAACATGCCCAGAATATGTCCGAGCAGACGGTCGCCATAATCACCGCTGCCGCCAAGCATTCGGCACCCGATCTCTGACGCGATCGCCTTACCTACATTGCCGTCCATGAAGGGGGGGTCTTGACATGCCAAGCAGTGCACAGACAGATCCGCGTGAAGAAGTACTCAAACTTGCATTCATGGAAGGCGCGAAGTGGCCGCTAGACCCGGCGCCGCAGCGCGCATTGATTGCAATGGGAATGCCCTACGCCCAGATCGCCAAGCACTTTGCGGTCAACCGCATTGACGTCTGCGATCTGCGTGCCCGTTACGGCATCGCGCGGCCTGTGCAATCCGTTTTCAACAACATCAATAAGGAGCCTTAAAGGTCACATTTTATTGTGACCAGAACTTACGAAGCTGACTGTTCAAATTCGTATTCTTGATGCCGGACAGAAGTAATTTTCAACGAAATCATGCGCCTGTTGAAAGCCTATTAGGTGCATATACCCATCCTCCGCCGAAAAACTATTGGTTCCGGCGGGGGTATTTGAGCGTAACGAGTTCCGGCCATTCAACTGGTTCACTGTCCAACATTGAACCGTTGCAATTCTAGCGTGGCCGGTTGTTGCGTCGGTATCCCAATTTTCCCCCACGGGGTGCTTAATGTCTCGTTTTGTTGAGAAAGGTGTTGTTCCAATGATGAAGTTTAATAGTTGCAGAGCTACGATGTCAGAGGTCGAATTCATGCCACCTCAGTGTGACGCCCCTTGGAAAGTACAATCTAGGTTGGTGAGTGAGAAGCTCCTGCAAAATAGCCTGAAAATGTTTGTCGATCTTGGTCTCAATCCGAGTGAAATGAGCAGAGCCGCCAATCTTCCGCTGGAGGTGATTGAGGACGGTATCAACCGGCTGCATAGGCCAAAGTCCGCAAGAGGGCTATGTGCCGATGCCAGGGCCCGCCCCGTTCGTGGTGTCCGTGCGACCGACTTAGAGGCGCAAGAGAGGGAAATTGATCACCGGATCGCCAACAGTATCCAGATGGCCGCCGTGATGGTGAAACATGCGAGCCGCGAGATTGCCGATGTCGCCTCGGCACGCGATGCACTTAAAGGTACCATGTTGCGGCTGACGGCCATCGCCAGAATGCATCGACAACTCAGCCAAGGCACGCCGGACAGCGAGGTCGATCTGGCAGATTTCCTCACGCCGTTCTGCTCCGACATCACGCAAAGCATAGGCGCAATTTTTGAGGTCAGGGCCAATGACGTGACTCTGCGCGCGGATAACGCGACACAAGTCTGCATCATTTTGAACGAGCTAGCGATGAATGCCGTCAAGCATGGCGGCCATGATGGCGATGACGTCATCCTGTCGCTGGACGCCGTGCGTATTCGACGTGGCCAGTTGCGGATCACATTGCGCGATAATGGACACGGCTTGCCTGCGGGGTTTTCCCTTCACACAGAGGGCGGCTTGGGGATGACAATCATGACCTCGGCGGTGGAAAAGCTGGGCGGCACCCTGCGCCCTCTGCACGGCTCCGGTGCCGGGTTTGAGATCACACTGCCGCTGCGAGGTGGGCAGAAAGGGCTACGAAATGCTGAAATTAGCGCGGCGTCTTCGCAGGCGCGACTTAAATTAGAGCGTGGCCGAGACATGCATCCACATTGAAGGCAAAGTGCCGGTAGACCATTGAACGCTGGGGTGAAGAGGCGGTTAGCCAAGTGTAGCCGGTGGCAAAGATGCCGACCGTGTGCCTAATTGTCGTTTAAATGCCATCGGTGTCATCTGTCGGGTGCGTCGCGGTGTTAAATGCCGGGGGCGACGCGCGCTACTGAACGGGCAGGGCGGTCAGGCCCGATACCCTCAACGCACTCAGCAAAGCATCGAGTTGCGCGGAAGTGGGATTGAGCAGTAGCGCCGACCCATCGGGATCAACGGCCCATTCGATCGGGTCCTCGGATGTCAGCGACCCAATGAATAGCTTCATCCCTGCGGTGTCAGATATTCCGTCCTCCAAAACCGGGCATGGAGGCGCAGTCCATCACCTTCCTCGCTGCCCGGCAGGGCGAACCCCAAGTCGCTTGGCCTGTGGTTCCAGAATGTTGGAATGACGAGCGGCTGGGGCAGGGCACCGCCAGTCCAATCAGCCCAGTAGGCCTGAAGCAACACCCCGGGCCCGGGTTTCGGCGCCGGGACCCAGCCGGCGCCGACCAGCGCGGCGCGGATGGGCTGCGAGTTTGGCGCGGCGACAACGAGATTGACGGACTGTCGCGGATCACCAATCAGCGTTTCGGTGCTGGTCTGCGCCATTCCCGAAGCAAAAATGGCCAGTGGGTCGTTGACGTCGATCGCTGTTGCTGCGGCGACCTTGTTCAACGGCGTCGAAAGGGTCGACGCGAGATAAAGCGCGGCAATGATCGTCAATGACACGATGCCAATCGCCAGCGGCCGCCCTTTGGGAGTTGTTCTTACGCTGCCAGATTTTCGGCGCCATTCGCAGAAAGCGATCCCGACGATCAGCCACAAGCCGCCGATGAGATAGCCGTTCAGCACATCTGACAAATAATGTTCCACCAGATAGACGCGGCTGAGGCCGATGAAAATGGCCAGTGTGATCGCCATCAGGCCAGCCGCAGTCGCAGGCATCACTCGTGCGCGCCATGCGACATAAAACAGCATTCCCCAGACCGCGACCGAAGCAGCGGCATGTCCACTTGGAAAGCTGCCCGAGGTTTCGGTGAAGTACCCCAATGCGGAGCGGGGACGGTCAAAAAAGCTCTTCAATAGCATGACCGAGAGCTGGTTTCCCGCAGTGGTAAGCCAGAGCCCAGCCACAAGGGCATACCGGCGCATGATCAGCAGCGCGGCCGTGGTCCCCACCAGCGCCGTGACGGCAACCTGCCAGCCACCAATCGCGGTGATCCATCCAGCAACTGCGATCGTGCGAGTATCCCAGATGCCATATATTAAGTTAGCGATGCGGGTATCTGCGGCAGTGATGTCTGGCGATCCCAGAAAATCGAAAACCGAGTTAAAGTAGATCCCGAGAACGTAGATAAAGAGCACCACAAGAACGGTCGAAGTCAGGCCTAGAAACTTTGCCGTCTCGAACCGCGCCGCAACGAACCTCGAGATTTCCGGATGCCGAAGGATCAGCCGCTGCATGAAAGGTGTCTTCAGCAGGCCAGCCACGACTGCATGCAGGATTTCGCCCAGCATCGGCAGCGCCCGTTGCACGCGGGCGAAAACAAACCACATCACGCTCAAGACAATGAGTACCGCAGCGGCAAACACCAGAATTCGCGGGGCGGCCACCCCCAATGTCCCCACCGCACTGACAAAGAAGTAGCCAATTGCAGGTAAAATCAAAGCATAGGGGATCGCACTGACGAGATTCCAGCTGGTGAATCGCGTCCGGCTCATCCCCGCCATTGCGGCCGAAAATGGCACGAATGCCGACAACGGCCCAAAGAACCGCCCGATAACCATGGCAAAGCCGCCATACTTTTGCAGCATGGCTTTGGCGCGGACGGCATGGCGCGAGGTCGTGAACGACCGGCGACCGCTCAATCCCCTTGACGCAAGCCGCCCCAACTGAAAACTGATCTCGCTGGCTAAAATGGTTCCTGCGGCGATGAACCAAGCCAGATCAAAGAAATCGATCGCGCCGCGCTGCACCAATATGCCGCCGGCAATGACAGCCAATACCCCCGGCACCAGAAGGCCAGTAAAGACAATCGCTTCCAGCATGGCAAAGAGCGCCAGTATCCAATAGGTCCAAAGACCCAGCGATTGCAGAGACGGCAGCAGTTGATCGAGGGTGTGAGGCACTGAATTTTCCTCGTCAGAGTTGCGGGCTTAAATTGCGTAACGGCGGCGGCCCCGGTGACACCCATGCCCGCCACACATGTGCATGTCACTTCGTGCAGATTGCGATCTTGTAATCTGCACGAAGATCGTTCGCGCCAGACAGCGGACATGGAATATCTGTAATCCGAATGACAAGCCTCCGCGCTGATCGCTCCCTACCTTGATGTCAGAGGGCAGCAAGGTGCTCGCCCCGCAACCACGGAGAGCAACATGAAACGCACAACAATCCTGACCTTGGGCTCCAGCGCCCTAATGTCGCTAGGTCTGCTTGCAGGTGCCGCGACGATGGCGGCAGCTGATACCAGCGCAGCCGAAGCGAAGGTTTTTCTGGCCGCGCCCGGTTCGATCTCCGCCGCGATCAGCGCTGCGGAAGCACAATCTGGCGGCAAAGCGATGAGCGCGGAGTTCGAAGAGGATGGCACCAACGCCGGCATGTATGAGGTCGAGATCGTGATGCCGGACGGCACCATGAGCGAACATCTGGTCAATCCGGCAGACAATTCTGTCAAAGCCGCGCCGACCGACAAAGACGACACCGAAAACGAAAGCAACTAAACCCACTCTTATGATAGGATTGGGTCGGCGGGGCGCATTGTCCCGCCGATTTTTGACAGCAGGTAAATCATGAAAATTCTGGTGATCGAAGACGACAAGAAAACCGGGGCCTACATTGCTGACGGGTTGCGCGAAGAAGGCCATTCCGTAGACCTGATCGCCAACGGAGCCGAAGGACTGGTGCAGGCCAGCATCGGATATTATGACGTGCTGATCGTCGACCGCATGTTGCCGGGCGTAGACGGGATCAGCCTTGTCAAAACGCTGCGCGGGGCGAAAAATCGCACGCCCGTCCTGTTTCTGACCGCTCTTGGTGGGGTTGACGACCGGATCGAAGGCCTGAATTCTGGCGGGGACGACTATCTAGTTAAACCCTTCGCTTTTGGCGAACTCAGCGCCCGCATCGCAGCGCTCGGGCGCCGTCCACAGATGCAGGATGAGCCGACAGTTTTGACCGCGGCCGATCTGGAGATGAACCTGCTGACACGCAAGGTGAAGCGCGCTGGTCAGCCGATTGATCTGCTGCCCCGCGAATTTTCGCTGCTGGAGCATCTGCTGCGCCGTAAGGGCCGCGTCCAGACCCGAACAATGTTGATGGAGGCCGTCTGGGACATTCATTTCGACCCGATGACCAATGTGGTCGACACTCATATTAGCCGCTTGCGCCGCAAGGTCGACAAACCCTTCGCGACCGAGATTATCGAAACAGTGCGCGGCTCCGGCTACCGGATCGACGCAGAATGAGAGGGCGCGCATTGGCGATCCGATCAACGCCGCTGCGCCTGACCGCGATATTCCTGGGCATTTTCATTCTGTCTTCTGCGGCCAGTTTCGCCGCCGCCTATCTTATCATCCGGGCGAATTTCGATGCCACCCTCGAGGACGAGATCGAGCAGATGATCGAGAGCTATGATGCCATCGACAAGCAGGATGCTCTGGTCAATCGGCTGAAAGACGACGTGGAGGTTACCGACGCCGAGCTAACGATCCTGCACTATCAGCCGGATCGCGGGGCGATTATTGCCAATGTAGATGGCCTTCCCCCCGTCAGCGATTTTTCTATCATCGGCGAAAAAGCGATTGATGAGGGCGAACACGATATCTCAGACAGCTATTTGGCCAAGAGCGAGCGGGTGGGGCAGGGGCAACTGACAGTCGCCAAGACGCGCGTTCAGGTCGTGGAGATGGGTGAGATCATCCTATCCGTGGTGCTGATCGGCCTGCTGCCCACAATCCTTTTGGCATCTATCGCGGGAATGTTTGCCGCCCGCACTGCGCGCCGCAGGATCGATACGATTCAGAAGACGCTTGGCGAACTGACCGGGGGGCAAATGACCGCCCGAGTTCCTGTTGGCAAGGATGACCGCGATGATCTGACCACAATCAGCACAGCCGTAAATGCCATGGCATCCTCGCAAGAAGCTTTGATCGCATCGATGCGGCAGGTCTCCACCGATATTGCCCACGACCTTAAAACGCCAATCCAGCGCGTCGCGGTCATCCTTGATGAGATCACGCGCAAGACTGCACTCAGCGAGGGACAGACTGACCTTTTAGAGCAGGCACTGACCGAAACGGACCGGATTGTGAAAACGTTTCAGGCGCTTTTGCAACTGGCCCAGATCGAAGGCGGCGCGGTGCGCGACCGCTTCGGTCCCACCGACTTGCAGGAGGTCGCGGCAGATGTCGTCGATTTTCTTGAGCCTGACGCTGATGAAAAGGGGTATCACCTCGACCTCACAATAGCGGATGCCGCGCCGTATCTAGTCAACGGCGATCGCCATCTTTTGACGCAGGTCCTTGCCAACCTCATCGAAAACGGGTTGCGGCACACCCCGATCGGCTCAACAATCCGGGTTCGGTTGGCGCGCAGCGGCACTAGCGTGGTTCTCAGCGTTTCGGACAATGGGCCGGGTATTCCTTTAGGCAAACACGACAAAGTCCTGCGCCGCCTCTATCGTTTGGAGCAGAGCCGGACAACCGAAGGCAACGGTCTCGGGCTTAGCCTCGTGGCCGCAATCTGCACACTTCACGGTGCGCAGTTATCCTTGGACGACAACACTCCGGGCCTGCTGGTTCGCGTCGTCTTTCCCCAAGTGGTTGAAGCCTGATGTCTGCCGATCAGGTTGACCAGCTACCAGTCAGTTTAGTCTGTAGCTCGGGGCGATACCTACCTCTACAAAGAGCCCGCTTTCACACGCCTCCAGGCCCGTCAGAAGTTATCTTTAGAACTCGTCGAGCGAGGCGATGAAATTAGAGAACAACTCGCCCTGCGAGTTTACCCCCAGCTTGCCATAGATGTTGCGGCGATGGATGCGCACTGTGCCGGTGGCGATCCCTAGGGCGTTGCCTGTTGATTCGGCAGAATAGCCCTTGAGCGTGTATTCGACGATCTCCCCTTCGCGCGGGGTTAGTAGATTGTGGCCAAAACGCTGAAAGGACTCCTCGATCAGTTTTGACAGGCGCGGCCCTTCTGATAGCGGGCGGTTCGAGAAATTCGACAGCAGCCCATTCCAATGACGGCGCGCACAGATCTCGACAAACGGAACGATAGCTTGCAGATCGCGAAACTCGCGGGCTGAAAATGCCTTGCGCTCGCGCATGCCCGATATCACCACGCTGACGCCTTCGCCGACATCGACGATAAAGCCTATTTCTTCGGCAAGACCGGTCTGAACGTAGTAATTTCGAAAATATTCGGCCTGATAGAACCGGTCGGGCGCGAGGTCGCGCAAACGCACAAGGCGCGATGTCGCCGGGTCGTGCGAATTCAGATAGAATGGGTCCAGAAGGTAGGGGCCTTCCTGATAGTCATCAACCATGACCTTACGCTTTGAATCCGGGAAATTGTCGTAGATATCAAGGGGGCGACTATCGCGATAATAAGCAAAGATGACCGTAAACTCGAAAGGAACCACAACGCGCATTGCGTCAGTCAGCGCCTCAGGGAAACGCGGAGTTTCCAGCGCCGACACGACCTCAGCACTTGCCGTGACCCAATCTGAAAACTGCGATTTCGCGTTCACCTATGCCCTTTGTGATATATACAGCCATCAGGGGTTTTTGTATCGTTTTGACAATTGACGACATATACCTCGCTGCGCAAGGCAAAGTTGATACGCGATGAAGAGCGGGCCGACCGGAACGGGAAACGCGATGATTCAGGATCTGAAAATGACCGAAACCTCCTGTGCGCACGTTTCTGCAAAGGACACGGTCGCGGAATTTGCAGGTGCCACCAAACGCTTTGGCGCGATACTTGCCGCTGACCGCATCGATCTGAGCATTCGCCGCGGCGAATTCCTATCGTTTCTCGGCCCATCGGGCTGTGGCAAGACCACGGCGCTGCGGATGCTGGCTGGGTTCGACGGCCCGTCCGAGGGCGCGATCCTGATCGACGGGCAGGATGTCAGCGCGGTGCCAGCCCATATGCGCCCGGTAAATATGGTGTTTCAGCACTACGCGCTGTTCCCGCATATGACCGTCGCGCAGAACGTCGGCTACGGCCTGCGCCAGCGCCGCCCGCGTCTGTCCAAGAGTGAAATTGCGCAGAAGACTGACAAGGCTCTGGCTACGGTGCGCCTGGCGGAGTTCGGCACGCGGCGCATTTGGGAGCTGTCGGGCGGACAGCAGCAGCGGGTCGCGCTGGCGCGTGCGATCATAAATGAGCCGCAAATCCTGCTTTTGGATGAGCCGATGGCGGCGCTGGACGCCAAGCTGCGGGGTGAAATGCAGCGCGAGTTGCTGGAGCTTCAGCGCAGCCTCAACATCACTTTTGTGCTGGTCACCCATGACCAGGAAGAAGCGCTGTCGATGTCTGACCGCATTTGCATCATGGGCAAGGGCCGCATTATTCAGGTCGGCAGCCCGCAAGAGTTGTATGACCGCCCGCGAAGCCGCTATGTGGCCGATTTTGTAGGCAAAGCGAACATCGTGGCAGGCCAGATTGATGGTCGGCAAAGCGGAATGGCGCAGGCCATACTGGGCAACGGCACAACCGTAATCCTGCGCGATCTGCCTGGAGACAGCCGCCAGACTGCTGAGATTGCCGTCCGGCCCGAGGCGTTGAGTATCGTAGCGCAGGATCTGCCGCTAACCGAAGGCATAGCCGCGATCCCCGCGCGCGTTACGCACCGCACTTTTCTGGGGGACCGCATTGAGTACCTGCTGATGGCCGACGGCGTCGGCCAACTGCAGGTTAACGCTCCGAGGCAGGCCGGGGGGGCCTTGGGCGAACATAAGGTGGGCAGTCTTGTCCACGTCCTTTGGCCGGAGGGAACGGGGCTCGTTCTTGCCGACGACACCTGACTGATCCTGAATTCGTCACAATAGGGAGAAGACGAGATGAAAAACGAAAACACACCGATTTCGCGCGAAAAGTTCATGGAGGAGCTGCGTCGCTACCAGAAGGGCTCGGTCACGCGCCGACATTTTTTGGGTGTCACCGGACTTGGCACGGCGATGGCGGTAATGGGCGGGGCGCTGCCGGGCCTAATGCCTACTCGCGCCCGCGCGCAGGATATCGGAGACCGGGTGGTTCTGGCGACTTGGCCGAACTATCATGATACGGCGAATTTCGATATGTTCACCGAGGAATCCGGCGCTTACACGCAGATCAACGTCTTTGGATCGAATGAAGAAATGCTCGCCAAGATCCAAGCAGGCGGATCGGGCTGGGATGTGTTTGTGCCAACCAACTATGCGGTCCCGACTTATGTTCAGGCCGACCTGATTGAGCCGCTGGATCTGTCTCGAATCCCGAACTTTGACGCAGAGGCGTTTGACCCGCGGTTTGCCGATGCGGGCACGATTGACGGCATCGTCTACGCCGTGCCCAAGAATTGGGGGACCACCGGCATCGCCTTCAACAGCGACAAAACCGGCGGCGTAGTGGACAGCTGGAAGACATTCTTTGACGGTGCCCGCGACCAATTCGACAATCGGGTCATGGTGCATGACTACCAACTGACCACTATCGGCAACGCGCTGGTCTATCATGGGTTCAGCTTCAACTCTGTCGATCCAGAAGAATTGGCACAGGCGGAGAAGCTACTGATCGACGTGAAACCGCATCTTTACGCGATTTCTTCGGACTATCAGCCCGCGATGCGCAATGGCGATGCTTGGCTGACAATGTGCTGGACCGGCGACGGCAAGCAGATGAACGTAGACATGCCAGAGATCGGCTTTGCCCTTGGCAAGGAAGGCGGCGAGATTTGGTCCGACTATTACGCAATCCCGAAAGGGGCCCCGCATAAGGACGCCGCCTATGCGCTGATCAACTATCTGCTGGAGCCCGAGGTAAATGCCCGCGAGGTGCTTGCTCATGGATACCCGGTGGCCGATAGGCGCACCAACGCGCTGCTGCCCGAGGAATTGCTAAACGATCCGATCCTCTATCCTGCGGCCGAGGCACTTGATGTGCTGGAGTTTGGCGCAGCGGTGACGCTGACCGACCCGAACCGCGCCGAGCTGATGGCACGCTTCAAGTCCGCCTAACGGCCAGCAAAAAGGAGATGGACGATGGCCATGACCCAGACACGGGCTCGGGCGTTGCTGCTGACACCGGCAGCGCTGTGGTACGCGGCACTTCTGCTGCTGCCATTGGCCGTCGTCCTGATCTTTTCTTTCGGGGAGCGCAGCGCTATCGGTGGCTATGCTCCGGGCTTCACGCTCGAGCAATATGCCAATCTTCCGGCGCGTTTTGCCGCCTTTCGCAATACCCTGACCCTTGCGCCTGTGGGCACGGTGGCAGCGCTGCTCATT
Organism: Roseovarius sp.; assembly: GCA_024636515.1. Taxonomy (GTDB): domain Bacteria; phylum Pseudomonadota; class Alphaproteobacteria; order Rhodobacterales; family Rhodobacteraceae; genus Roseovarius. The sequence goes on along the minus strand of JAGXGX010000088.1, from coordinate 23,324 downwards.
GCCTATCCGTTGGCTTATTTCCTTGCGATCAAGGTCACGCCCAGATGGAAGACGATGCTACTAGTACTGGTGATCGTGCCGTTCTGGACCTCCATCCTGATCCGGTCCTACGCGTGGGTATTCCTCTTGGGTGGGCACGGCCTGCCAGCGCTGCTCGCCGCTGTCGGGCTTGAGGATATACGTCTGCTTAACACGCCCTTCGCGGTGCTGGTGGGCATCGTTTATGGCTATCTGCCGCTGATGGTGTTCCCGATTTACGTGGCGCTGGAAAAGCTGGACCTGCGCCTGCTTGAGGCTGCGGCCGACCTTGGCACGCCGCCTTGGCGCAGCTTCCTTCAGATCACGCTACCGCTATCGATGCCGGGCGTGCTGACCGGGTCGATGCTCGTCTTTATATTGCTGATGGGCGAATTCCTGATCCCCGCGATCCTTGGCGGTGGCAAAGTGTTCTTTGTCGGCAATGCGCTCGTGGATCTCTTTCTGCAATCGCGAAACTGGGCGTTCGGGTCGGCGGTCGCCGTTGCGTTGGTGATAATCATGCTGATCACCGTCGCTGTTTATACCCGCGCGGTAAAACGTTTCGGCGCGGGCCGCGACGATGTCGGCATAATGTGAGAACCTCATGAGATTTTATGCAGCCGCCGTCTATGCCTTCCTTTATATGCCCATTGGCATCATCGCGCTGTTTTCGTTCTCTGCGGGGCGGTCGGCATCCTCAATGCAGGGATTTTCGCTGCAATGGTATGGCCGGGCGCTGAACAATCCCTTCGTGATGGAGGCGCTCTGGACCTCGGTTCGGGTGGCGTTCGTGTCGGCGATTTTGGCCACGGTCGTAGGCACTGCGGCGGCGCTGGCGCTCACCGGCATGCGTGGACGGCTGCGCGCAACCTTCGATCTGCTGGTGCAGATCGCCGTGATGATCCCGGGCATCGTGATTGGCATTGCGACGCTGATTGCGCTGGTCAGTGTCTTTGATCTGATCAACCCTTGGCTGGAGCCCATCGCGGGCTGGTCGCTGTCGCTGGGCGCGGGGTCATTGATTGGCGCGCATGGCTTGTTCACCATGTCGCTGGTCGTGCTGCTGGTGCGCGGCCGAATGGAGACGCTGGACGGCGCGTTGATTGAGGCGTCGCGCGATCTGGGCGCGACACCATTCGGCACGTTCCGGCAAGTGACATTGCCCCAGATCCTGCCGGCAATCCTTGCGGGTTTCCTGCTGGCGTTCACCTTCAGCTTTGACGATTTTGTCATTGCCTTCTTTGTCGCCGGGTCCGAGACGACGCTGCCGATCTACATCTTTTCGTCCATCCGTCGCGGCGTGACACCCGAGATCAACGCCATTGGTACGATGATTATGATCGCCTCGCTCACCCTTCTGATCGTGGCACAGCTTTTGTTGCGACGGTCCCAGACACGCAAGCGTCCCTAAATCACACGCAGGAGAGTGCAATGTTGCAAGATCGTGTCACATTGGTAACCGCAGGAGGCTCGGGGATCGGGCGCGCTGGTGCAATCGCCATGGCGCGCGCAGGCGCTTTCGTCGTGGTGAGCGATCTGCAAAACGACTTGGCTGCTGAAACGCTGGCCCTGATCAAAGACGCGGGAGGGCGCGGGGAGGCCTGCGCGCTAGACATGCGCGACGATGCGGCGGTCGAGGCCGAGATCGCGCGCGTCGCGCGCCTCCACGGGCGGATCGACGTGTTGCACAGCCACGCGGGCATCCAAATCGCGGGCAAGGTCGAGGACGTGACGCCCGCTCAGTTGGATGCCGCATGGGCGCTTAATGTGCGGGCGCATTTTGTTGCCTCAAGGGCGGTCATCCCCCACATGCGGGCGCAGGGCGGCGGATCGGTGATCATCACAGCGTCTAATTCAGGCTGCCAGTTCGACCGAGGCATGGTGTCCTACGCGACGACCAAGCATGCCGCCGTTGCGATGGTCAAGCAGATGGCAGCCGACTACGCGCGCGAAAAGATCCGCTTCAACGCGCTTTGCCCTGGGTTCGTGGATACGCCCTTTAACCAAGGATTCGAGGTGCAGATGGGAGGGCGGGAAGCGCTGGAGAACTATGTTGCCGATACCATCCCCATGGGCCGCTGGGCGAGCACCGAAGAAATCGCCGAGGGGATCTTATACCTCGCCTCGGACCGTTCGGCCTTCGTGACGGGGTTGGCGCTAGTCATCGACGGAGGAGAATCGCTCTGAACTACATGGATCAGCGTATGTCGGTTGCTCACGAGTTGCCGAACGCACGTTTGCAGTGGTGGCGCCTAGCGGACAACAGTCCGCTCTCGCCGCAAGCTGTGGGAGCTGAACAGGGACTATGACAAGAGGACGGCATAACAGATTCGAGCATCTGCAATCGTGATCGCGACAAGCTGGTTCCGTAGCTAAACTAGCGAGTCCAGAAAACGCTGACCATCAGAATCGGCTGGTTCGGCGCTCCTTCCAATAAAAGGGCGACAGTCAGCGAACACCGGATAACATTGCCGAGAGTCGAAGTGCCTTGCCCGACACAATGACAGCGCAGAAGGACCTAAATCTGGCGATGCATAAGACGGATGGGGCATTGGCGATACATACCCTAAAGGGCTAGTTCACGCATGTATTGCGACTATTCATATAAAGCTAAAGCTGCGACGCTGGTGCGCGGAGGCACTGCATGAACCGTACCAATCCTGAGATACCTGTCGTCGGCGGCGGCGTTGTCGGGCTGTCCGTCGCGCTGGGGTTACTGCTTGCGGGGAGGCGCGTGCATGTACTCGACGGAGCTGACAATGACGCGCGCGCGTCGCAGGGCAACTTTGGTCTTGTCTGGGGGCAGGGCAAGGGGTGGAATTATGCGCCCTATGCCAAGTGGACCAGTGACGCGCTGGCCGCATGGCCCGCTTTTGCACGCAAGTTGGTCGATCTGTCGGGGATTGACGTGGCCTTGAACCAATCTGGCGGGTTTGAGTTTTTTACAGATGCGGCTGAAATGGAAGAGTTTGCAGCGATGTTGGCGCAGCAGCAGCGGCATCTGGGCAATCGGTTCAGCGATGAGATAATTAGCGGGGATGACCTGAGGGCGCAGATGCCGGGCATCGGTGGGGGCGTCGTCGGGGCCAGTTTTTCTCAGATGGACGGTCACGTAAACCCGCTCCGCTTCTTGCGCGCTTTGCGCGTTGCGGTCGGGGCCGCTGGTGGGCGCGTGACGATGGATGCACCGGTCGCAAGGGTCGCGCCTGCTACTGGAGGCGGATTTGATCTGGCGATGGCGAATGGCCAGATAGCCCGCGCCGAAAAGGTCGTTCTGTGTGCGGGATTGGGCGCGACGGCCCTTGCTGCCGATCTGGGATTCTCGGCGCGGGTTGCGCCCCAGCGCGGCGAGCTGCTGATCACCGAGAAGCTGCACGATCGCCTGCCGTTCCTGTCCAGCACGATCCGGCAGGTGGACGAGGGCGGCGTGCAGACCGGCGGGACCAAGGCGGATGCAGGGCTGGACGATAGCGAGACGCTGGACGTAATGGCCGGGTTGGCGCGCCACGCCGTTACGGTTTATCCGCCGCTTGCGGATGTGCGCGTGGTTCGGGCGTGGGGCGCGCTGCGCGTCATGTCGCCAGATGGATATCCGGTCTATGCCCATTCAAGCCTCTACCCCGGCGCCTACCTCGTCACCTGCCACAGCGGCGTCACGCTGGCCCCTTTGCACGCCTCCGTCCTCGCGGATTGGATCGAGGGGACGTCCGCCGCACCTGATCTGGAGGCATTCGATGAAAATCGTTTCGCGATTTCAACCGCCGCCTAAGACGGGCGCGACCGCTGAGTTCGAATATGAAGGTGCCTCAATTACCGCCCCGCAGGGCATTTCGCTTGCGGCGGCGCTGCTTGCGCATTCGGGCGCATATACCCGGCAGACGGCTGGCGGCGACGCGCGCGCAGCATTTTGCATGATGGGCGTTTGCTTTGAGTGTCTGGTCGAAGTGGACGGCTTGCCGAATACGCAGGCTTGCATGACAGAGGTGCGCCAAGGCATGGTGGTCAGGCGCCAGATTGGACTGCGCAGACTGAACGGGTGCAACGATTCCTGAATTCGATCTCATTATTGTCGGCGCCGGCCCTTCCGGTATGTCGGCTGCCATCACGGCAGCGGATGGCGGATTGCGTGTCCTGCTACTGGACGAGCAGGCGCAGCCCGGCGGCCAAATCTATCGAAATGTCGGCGCGCGGCTAGCCACGCATAGCTGGCTGGGCAAGGATTATGCGTCTGGATTGCGACTGCTTGATGCACTGGCCCAGTCCGGCGTAACGGTGCAGTCCGGCGCGACGGTCTGGCGTGTGGATAGCGGGCCGCGTGTGGTCTGGTCCCAAAATGGTATCAGCCAAGTGACGACCGCGTCCCATATCCTGCTGGCCAGCGGCGCGCAGGAGCGACCGGTGCCGTTTCCCGGCTGGACGCTGCCCGGCGTGATGACGGCAGGGGCCGCGCAGATATTGATGAAGACGGCAGGGATGCTGCCGAAGGACGCGGTGCTCGCAGGCTCTGGCCCGCTGCTCTATCTGGTTGCAGCGCAGATGATCGACGCCGGATGCCCGCCAAAGGCGCTGGTCGAGACGCAGACACCGCGCATGATGCTGCGGGCTTTTCCGCATCTGCCCAAGGCGCTGCTTTCAGCTGGCACGCTGCTAAAAGGCCTCCGCCTGATCGGCAAGATCCGTGCGGCTGGCGTGCGGCGTTACAAAGGCGCTTCAAGTTTTGCGGCGACAAGCGATGACAGCGGCATGATCAATTTCTCATTCCGCTCCAAGGGCCGCCTGGAAAACCTGACTTGCGCTGTGCTGCTGACCCATCAGGGCGTCATCCTGTCGACGCATATGAGCCGCGCCGCTGGCATCACGCATGAATGGAACGCGGCTCAAGTCGCCTTTCAACCGTCCTGCGATATCTGGGGCGCCACTGATCGGCCAGGTTTGCATGTCGCGGGCGACGGGGCAGGGATCGGCGGGGCAGAGGCTGCCTGCGCTGCAGGGACATTGGCAGCGCTCGATATTCTGCGCGCATCGGGGCACATCAGCGCCAATACCCGCAATCAGCGCGCAGCAACCGCCCGCGCGACCCTGTTTCGCACCCGCGCCATCCGCCCGTTTCTGGACGCGGCCTACGCGCCGCCTGCCGAAATCCTGTCACCGCCCGACCAGACGATCATCTGCCGCTGCGAGGACGTGACCGCCCGCGCCATCCGGCAGGGCATGAGCGAAGGCGCGGCAGGCCACCGCCAGATCAAGTCATCACTGCGCGCCGGCATGGGCCCGTGTCAGGGCCGCATGTGCGATAGCACCGTGCGCGGTATCCTCAGCGCGGGTAACACGTCTCGCATGGGCGACATTGCTCCGCCAAGGGCGCGCACGCCGATCAAGCCGATCACCTTTGGCGAAATGGCCGCACTCACAACCCATTCGGAGGACACTGCATGAGCGACCCCGCCGCGCTAAAGATCGAGAACCTGCACAAAAGCTTCGGCAATCACGAGGTCATCAAAGGGATCTCGTTGGAGGCGCAAAAGGGCGAGGTTATCGCAATTCTCGGCGCCTCCGGATCGGGCAAAAGCACGTTCCTGCGCTGTATCAACCTGCTGGAGACGCCCAATTCCGGCGACGTTTGGCTGGCGGGTGAAAAGATGCGCATGAAGCAAGGCCGCCATGGCGAGACGATCCCCGAGGATATCCGGCAGGTCGAGCGGATGCGCGCGCGCCTCGCCATGGTCTTTCAGAGCTTCAATCTATGGTCGCATATGACGGTGATGGAGAACGTTATGGAGGGACCGCTTTACGTTCAGAAAACGCCCAAGGCCGAGGCCCGCGAAAAGGCCCTCGCGCTGCTCGAAAAGGTTGGGCTGTCGGATCGCGCGGATTATTATCCTGCGCATCTGTCTGGCGGCCAGCAACAACGCGTTGCGATCGCGCGCGCGCTGGCGATGGACCCTGACGTGATGCTGTTCGACGAGCCTACCTCGGCGCTTGATCCCGAACTGGTGGGCGAGGTGCTGGGCGTGATGCGCGATCTGGCGGACGAGGGCCGCACGATGCTGGTTGTCACGCACGAGATGAGCTTTGCCCGCGACGTGTCGTCCAAAACCGTATTTCTACACCAAGGCGAGGTCTGCGAAGAAGGCCCCCCTGCCGAGCTGTTTGCCAACCCGCAAACCACCGAATTTCAGGCGTTTCTATCGCGCATGAATTGATCCGATCGACCAAATAACCAACCTTAGGAGAGGATAACACTATGATCCGCAGAACTTTTGTAACCACCGTCGCTGCCGCGGCTTTTGCTGCACTCGCCGTCCCTGCCGCCGCGCAGGACGTTTTGCGCATCGGCGTCGAGGGCGCGTACCCTCCGTTTTCGTCCACGGCATCGGACGGCGCGCTTGTCGGTTTTGATATCGACATTGCAGAGGCGCTTTGCGCTGAAATGAAGCGCGAATGCGAGCTGGTTCAGCAAGAATGGGACGGCATGATCCCCGCACTCAAGGCGCAAAAATTTGACGCCATCGTCGCCTCCATGTCGATCACAGAAGAGCGCAAGCGCCAGATCGACTTCTCGGACAAGTACTACCAGACGCCAGCCCGTGTCGTCGCGCCCAAGGATGCCGATTTCGAAGACACTGCCGAGGGAATGGCCGGCAAGCGGATCGGCGTGCAGCGCGGCGCGACGCACCAGTGCTACGCTGAAAAGACGTTCCCGAACTCCGAAATTGTCCTCTACGGCTCGCAGGAAGAGGTGTTTCGCGATTTGGCCCTTGGCCGCGTGGACGCCCAACTATCCGACAGCCTGATCGCGCTGGAGGGGTTTCTGAACGCTGATGAGGGTGCGAATTATGCATTCCTAGGCGGCGATCACATCGACGTCGAATGCTACGGCGAAGGCGTGGGCATTGCCGTGCGAAAGAACGAAGAAGAGCTGAGGGACGAAATCAGCGCCGCAATTGCGGCCATTCGCGAGAACGGCACCTATGCCGAGATCAACGATAAGTACTTCGATTTCGACATATTTGGCGAGCGTCCCGCCGCCGAATAAGCGGTCCTGCGTAAATTAAAATGAACGGACTGGGGCGGCACCACGCCGCCCCGGTTCCCTAGCCCAAGGACGCCTGATGGACCTGATACTGGAGTACAAATCCCAGCTGATCGACGGCACGCTGATGACAGTTCAATTAGCGCTGACATCGCTGCTTATCGCGCTGATCTTCGGCTTACTCGGGGCGTGGGCTAAACTCTCGTCCAGCAGGTTTGCGCGACGGCTGGCGGGGCTTTACACCACTATCGTGCGCGGCGTGCCTGACCTGGTGCTGATCATGCTGGTCTTTTTCGGCGGACAGGTCACGCTGAACAACATCGGTTCTATGACTGGCCTTTGGGGCTATGTTGAAGTTAGCCAGTTCGCTGCTGGCGCCTGCACCATCGGCGTCATCTTCGGCGCCTATTTCACCGAGACATTTCGCGGTGCCATCATGGCCATTCCGCGCGGCCAGATTGAGGCTGGGATCAGCTGCGGTATGTCCAAATCTTTGATATTTCGGCACATTATATGGCCCCAAATGGTGCGCTACGCGCTGCCGGGCTTTACCAACAACTGGCTTGTCCAGCTCAAGGCGACGGCGCTGGTGTCGATCATCGGCCTTCAGGATCTGGTCTATAATGCGTTTACGGCCGGCCGCTCTACCGGGCAGCTCTTTACCTTTATGGCGGCCGCATTCGTGATCTACCTGATGCTGACGGCTATCTCGGACCTTTTGCTGCGCGCGGTGGATCGGCACTACAGTCGCGGCGTGGTTAGGGCGCGATAGTGGAAAACTTACTGTCCTACATTCCGCTCGACATCTCGTTGATCGCCGAGAATTTTGACCGCTTCCTGTATGGCGTTTGGGTCACGCTGAACCTGACCTTTCTGGCACTGCTTTTGGGCGGGCTTCTGGCCATTCCGATGGCGATTGCACGGGCGTCCGGGCACCGGATCTTTAATCCGCTGATACAGGTTTTTACCTATGTTTTCCGCGGCACTCCGCTGCTGGTTCAGACATACCTGATTTACTACGGCGTCGGCCAGTTTGACGTCATTCGTAACAGCTGGCTCTGGGACCCCATTTTGTCGTCGGCATGGTGGTGTGCCCTGATCGCGTTTACGCTGAATACGGCGGCCTACACCACCGAGCTGTTGCGCGGCGCCATCGCCGACACACCCACCGGCGAGGTTGAAGCAGCAATTGCGACGGGGCATTCCTACCGCAGCCGCATGCGCCGGATCATCCTGCCCTCCGCATTTCGACGCGCAATTCCGGCCTATTCGAATGAGGTGATCTTCATGCTACACGGATCGGTTATCGCCAGTACTATCACGCTTCAGGATATACTTGGGGTCGGACGTTGGCTGAACGGGCGCTATTATCTGGCCTATGAGGGATTTATCACTGCGGCGCTTCTCTATTTTCTGATTGTGTTGTGCATCACCTGGGCCTTCCGCTGGTTCGAGCGGCGCTACCTGCGCCATCTGGTGCGCCGCGATGCGGCCCCCCAACCTACCGAGGCTCCAAAACCTGTAGCCTAAGGTTTGAAGGGCAGGGGCGGTCTAGCTCATGTCCTTTGTAGCCAGCAAAACGCCTGCTGCTGCAAAGAGACGCTCTTGTTGCGGATGACGAGCAGGTCGTGCGGCATCGGCGTTGGTCCTACTGTTTTCGCCATTGCCGCGGTGACCGGTGAATAACGTACGGGCGTAAGATGCGGTGTTACCGATGGAAAGCGCCTCTAGCAGTGCTTCCAGTTTTCCAGGCGCCGGGGCGGCATGCACGTCGATTGATACGCTGATGCGCAGCGATGTATCATCTTTTAGATGGTAAGCGTGATCATTTAGCACGCGGCGAACTTCGGTCGTGATGCGCTCATGCTCCGACACTTGGCGAAAATCCAGCGACATCACGATGCGGCCGTCCTCGGTTACTGCGATTGGAACGCCCGCCGTACCTATTTCCTGCAGGCGAAGCCGCATCGCGCCCTGCAGCTCGCGAAACGCGTTGCGCCCTAGATCCTTGGCCAGACGCCGCCCACCGAGAGGGCGAACCACCAGCAGGCCTGTGACACGCCCGTTGCAATCGCTGCGGGCAAGGGCCAGCACATTGCGCGTGAACTCCTCAAAATTGGTAAGTCCGCTAATCGGGTCAAAGGTCCGCTCTGCGGTCAGTGCGCGCTCTGCTATCATGCGCATTCTCTCATGTTCAAGAAACGCCGCTGCGATGGGAATTGACAGCAGGTTTAGCGCGCCCATGGGCAAAGCGGCCGTCGCAAAGAAAGCAACGCAGACCTCCCAAGGCAGCAAGAATGCCGCAACTAGATGGCCGTTCACAAGCGCTGACAGGACAATCAGTTGAACGATACCGCGCCGCTTGGCGCGCATGGTGTAGCGGTTCCAGACGTACCCTGCAGCGCAGGCGATCATCATCGCTGCGATCCCGGAGGGCATCCCGACACCGCCGATAGAAAAACGAGTTCCCACAGCGATGGCAAGGCACAACAGAGCGCCGCGTCGTCCTAGAAACGCACCAGCCAGCGCCACGGGAACATTCCGCATGTCCAGTATGACGCCCGGCACCATGTCGATCGGGGCGTTCATCTGGAACATCGCGACTAGCCCGAACGCCAAACCCAGCGCCAGTTGTGCCGGAGTGTCGTGCAGACATGCCCTGATTGACCCGTAAGCCGATGCCAGCAGCGCGACGACCGCAAGAGAGCCAATAATTTCAGGTAGCAGTAGCATAAGAAATTCCCCCTAGAACCCACATCTCATCATTGCGGGCGGGGGCATAAAATAGTCTTAACAGATAAAATCCATCCTAAACGTTTCGGAATCTCCTATCCTGAGGGGATGCCGAAAAAGTGTAGAATCGTAATATTATCTAAGACCTACGGGTCGCTTCTCAACCACCAGAATTGGGCTCGGAATTCGGCGGGAGGATGAAGCCGTTTACTGGATAAACGCTACCGAATGCGTCTGGGTTGCTCTCTAGACGCACGGCAGTCCAGTCGCCTTTGGAGGAGACGTCGATGACAGCCATGCCCTGGCTGACCTGATCGCGGTGCCAGTTTGCATGGTCGACCAAAATCCGGTCCTTAGACACAACCTCGGACACGACGGCAACGTGGCCCATCGGCATCGATGGGGTCGAGCGGAAGGACATGACCGCGCCGACGACAGGCTTATGGCTTTGGTCAAAGCTGTTTTTGGCCTTGCCCCACCATGTATGCGCATTGCCGCGAATATTGATGCCGCTGACGTTGCGTGCGAAGGGCACGCACCAGACGCGCTGGCCTTTGGCGCGCAGTGCTGCAGCCTCGCGCAGGGCCATCGCCTCGCGGGCGGGATCTATGCTGGTGTTGCGGGCCTCGTCCATCCGGGGGGCACCTGCGCAGGCCGACAAGGCTAGCGCGGCAACACACAGAAAGGGCGCGATGCGCCATGATTTACGAATAGGTAGGGTGGTCATGGATGTCCCTCGTAGTGTCTCGTGCCTGCAGCGCTCTAACGGCGCTTGCGCGAATGTTTCCTACAATTCACAGCTAAACCGAAGCGTTTAGAATCTCGCCGGCGAGAAACCGCTTGAAATTGGAATCCGTTAAACAGTTTGAAGGCTGTAACAAATATGTACCGCGCATGAAAAAGCCCCGCTAAAGCGGGGCTTTATATCCTAGTTCAGTTGGCTCTTAGCGGCGCTTGCGTCCACCGACGCGGCCGGCGCGACCTCGGCCTTCTTCCCCAGCCTTGGGTGGCAGCTTGTTAACGCGGATCCACTCGCCGCCATGCGGGTCATTGTTGGTCAGGAAGTTCGCGGCGCGAATCGCCTCCATTTCCGTGCCGGATTTTGGCAGCGTGCTGCCCAGGCCGAAAAGCTGGCAGAACGTCTCGTCATCCATATCTTCAGGGATTTCGAGGCCGGTTGCAGCGACTTCGGCGCGCTTTTCCGCGATCTTGGCCGATGGAACGGGCAGGCCGACCGGGTTCATGATGGCCGATGTCATGCCAGCGCCCATTGCCATGGGCAAAAACGCATTGTTGATACCGTGCCGATTGGGCAGGCCAAAGCTGATGTTGGACGCGCCGCAAGTTGTGTTCACGCCCAGCTCTTCGCGCAGGCGGCGGACGAGGGCAAAGACCTGAAGGCCAGCGGTGCCCATTGCCCCGATTGGCATGACGAGCGGATCAACCACGATGTCATGCGCAGGAATGCCGAAATCGGCGGCGCGCTGGACGATCTTTTTGGCTACTTCGAACCGCACGTTGGGATCCTCGGAAATCCCAGTGTCGTCGTTTGAGATCGCCACGACAGGCACGTTGTATTTCTTGACCAGCGGCAGAACGAATTCCAGTCGGTCCTCCTCGCCCGTCACCGAATTCAGCAGCGGTCGGCCTTCACAGGCCTTCAAGCCCGCCTCAAGCGCGGCCGGAACCGAGCTGTCGATGCATAGCGGCAGATCGACCAGATTTTGAACCATCTGAACGATCTTGCTCATCAGGGGTGGCTCGGTTTCGTTCGGGTTGGGGTTGGAATTGTAGACGACGCCAGCATTGATATCGAGGACGGTAGCACCGGCATTGGCTTGCGCGACTGCGTCCATCTCGACGGTTGAGAAGTTACCCGCCTCCAGCTCGGCAGCCAGCTTCTTGCGACCTGTCGGGTTGATGCGCTCGCCGATGACGCAAAAGGGCTCGTCAAAGCCGATGACGGCGGTTTTCGTTTTGCTCTCGACGATAGTGCGGGTCATGTGTGTTCCTTGGATTTGAATTACTTGGCCGAGGCAGGCACGCCAGAGGCACCTGCATTCTCGATCGCCCATGTCGCATTAGCCTTGATCCCGCCAAGCGGGAAGAAATGCACATTGGTGATATTAAAGTCCGGATGCGCGGCCTTGTGCGCGGCCAGTTGGCCGATCACATCCGTCGGCTCGTAGGGAAGCAGTAGCTTGGTCACGTCCATGGCGCGTTTCTGTAGCACTTTCAGCGATGGGCCGACGCCGCAGGCAATGGCGAACTTGATAAGGGTCTGCAATTTGGCGGGGCCTGCGATGCCGATATGGATGGGCAGGTCGATGCCCGCGGCCTTCAGCCCGTCTGCCCATTCTATGATCGGGCCTGCCTCAAACGCGAATTGCGTCGCCAGCGCCATTTCAGCGTCGGAGGTTTCGGAAAACGCCTGCTTCCACTTGAGGGCTACGTTCACGTTGACCATGCCGCCGGATGGGTCGATATCGCGGTTGCCCTCGGGGTGGCCCGCGACGTGCAGCCGTTTGAAGCCTGCCTTGCCGAATTCGCCCGATTCCAGCAACTGCATGGAGCTGTGGTAGTCGCCATGCGGGGCGGCGACCCCGCCGGCCAGTAGCAGCGCCTGGTCGACGCCGGCCTCGCCCTGATAGCGCGCGATCCAGTCGGCCAGCATCGCGCTATCCTTGATGATGCGCGCGGGGAAATGCGGCATGACCGGATATCCATCCTCGGCCAGACGCTTGGCCGTCGCGACCATATCCTCGATCGGGGTGCCCTCGATATGGGCGATATAGACGCGCGTGCCCTCGGGCAGCAGATCGCGGAAACTCTCGACCTTTTCGGCAGTGCGCGGCATCACCTCGATCGAGTAATCCTTGAGCAATGCCTCGACAGCGGCAGGAGGCGCGGCAGGTGCAGCATGGCTGCGCTTCTTGAAGTTCAAAAGTGCCATTATAGCCTCCTTTATCCCGGTGGGGATCATGCCTGAGGGGTCTCGCCCGCGTCGTTCCATCCGTCATTGGCGATGAGCGCCTTGATACGGTCGCGGTCATATTCTGCGTCGATGCGGGCGGCCTCGCTGGCGACGACATCGGCAGGTTCGCCGTCCAGCTGATAGGGCGCTGCCTTGCGCCATTCAGCGAGGTAGGCATCGCTATCGCCCGCGCCGATTTTCATCGCAGCGCGGTCGATGGCCTGCTCAAATCGTTCGGGCAGTTGCTTCTTAGCGCCGCTGCGGCCCTTACCGACTATGACCTGCGCGGGAATATCCCGCCAGTAGACTATTGTGACATCGACCATGATGATTCCTCTGGCTGCTCGTCTCTGCTTCTAATGCACGCCCGGCAGCGCGCGGCGCCTGTTTTCGACCCAACGCGCGCCCTGCGCGACGTGCCCTTGGTAACCCATGTCTGCACATATCGCCAAGCGTCGGCGCGCCCCATAATATTCATGTGCTTTATGAGGCGGCCCGGCATGCCCGCCCACGCGCGAGCGGGCTTGCGCCGGGGCGCCATAGCCCATACCTTGAGGGCAACTCGAAATGGAAGGCGTTCCCTATGACGCCGAAGCGTCCCGAAGGTGCGGGCGCAATCCCTATATTGGTTGAGAGCCCCGCGCCGAAACCGCTCAGCAGACCGCCGCTTTATGCGGCGCTTGATCTGGGTACGAATAGCTGTCGGATGCTGATCGCGGAGCCGCGAGGCAGCCAATTCCGTGTGATCGACAGCTTTAGCAAGTCGGTGCAGCTAGGCGCTGGTCTGGAAAAGACCGGCCAACTGTCGCGCGCCTCGATCGGGCGCACGATACAGGCGTTGCGCGTATGCCAACAAAAGCTCAAACGTCACAAAGTCACGTCAATGCGCCTTATTGCAACCGAGGCATGCCGCCGTGCGGGCAACGGCGCGTCCTTTATGGCGCGCGTACGGCGCGAGACGGGCCTGACACTGGACGTTATTACGCCATTGGAAGAGGCCCAGCTTGCCGTTGTCAGCTGCGCGCCGCTAGTAGCGCCAGAGACGGATCAGCTGCTGGTCGTCGACATTGGCGGCGGCTCGACCGAGCTGGTTTGGATCGATCTCACGGACGTTCCGCCCCATGACCGCCGCCGCGCCATCATGCGCCTGCACGGCGGATTTGATATCGGCGGAGGGGAAGGCGGGTCGCGCGCGCGCGTTGTCGACTGGATCAGCGTGCCTCTAGGCGTCGCGACGCTGCGTGACCAGTTTCGCGACGTCGACGACGATGCCGCACGGTTCGCACTTATGAGCTGGTTTTTCGAGGAAAATCTGGTCGAATTTGCGCCCTACAAGAGCGAGCAGTCGCGCAAGGGGTTTCAGATTATCGGCACGTCAGGCACGGTCACGACCGTCGCGGCCAGTCACCTGAACCTCAAGCGTTATGATCGCAACCGGGTCGATGGACTGCGTATGACGTCAGATGAAATTGACACGGTCATTCGCAGCTATCTCGCGCTTGGCCCCGAGGGCCGACGCACTGACCCGCGCATCGGGCTGGATCGGCACGCGCTGATCATGTCGGGCGCGGCGATATTGCAAGCGCTCTTGCGCTGTTGGCCAACAGACCGTCTATCGGTCGCTGATCGCGGGCTTCGCGAGGGGATGTTATACGCTCAGATGTCGGCAGACGGCGTGCTGAGTGTCGAGGAGGACGCATGAACAAAGGACCAGATGGCAAGAACACATCAGGGCGCGGTCAACGCGACCTGACCATCAGAGTCAAAAGCGCGCGAGGCCGCAAAGCGTCGTCGACGCGGTGGCTACAACGGCAGCTTAATGACCCGTACGTCAAACGCGCACAGGCCGAGGGATATCGTGGCCGCGCGGCGTACAAGATCATGGAGGTGGATGACAAATTCCGCTTTCTGGTGCCGGGCGCGCGCATTGTCGATCTGGGCTGTGCACCGGGCGGCTGGGTGCAGGTGGCGGTGCCACGTATCAACGCGCTTGGCGAAAAGAGCGGTAAGGCGATTGGCACCATACTGGGCATCGACTTGCAAGAGATGGAGCCGATCAGTGGCGCGACGTTGCATCAGCTGGATTTCATGGCCGAAGGCGCGGATGAGCAGGTCAAGGAATGGCTGGGCGGCCCCGCCGATGTGGTGATGTCGGACATGGCCGCCTCCAGTTCGGGTCATAAACAGACGGACCACCTGCGCATCATATCGCTGTGTGAGGCCGCGGCCTATTTCGCCTTTGACGTTCTGGAGGTTGGCGGCACGTTCGTGTCAAAGGTGCTGGCCGGCGGCGCAGAGGGCGAGCTGCAAAAGCTGCTCAAGCAACGGTTTACGAAGGTGTCGAACGTCAAACCGCCAGCATCACGCTCGGACAGTTCGGAAAAGTTCGTGGTCGCCACAGGTTTTCGTGGCTGAAGGTCAGCACAGCTTTTGCCAAGAGGCAGCGGCACGGCGCGCAACTTGGGCCAGCGCCTCCTTGGCCGTCGGTGTGCCGCCTTTTATCCTTTGGGCGACGCACTGGGCGCGCTGCTGCTGGCGGAGAAGCTCAAACAGGCGCGCGTGACGCGCGCCATTATAGTTACTTATGGCAACTTCGCTATTGGGATACATCGCGCTGTCCTCCTGTGCATCCTTAGAGCCGTGCGTCAGATTAACTCAGGATCGCGCATCCGGTGAGGCCGAAATATGACAAATTAAGGATATTTCCGTCGGAAGGCGTGCCCGCAGCGCCTAGAGAAGTGCCGGTTTTCAGCGTTCCATCGTTCCATAAATGTTCCACGAGCCGCGTCGCGCGTATTTCTCTCATCGTCGATAACGACGACACTTTGACAGGAGAATTTCGTAATGATCCGTAGAACATTCATGGCACTGGCCGCATCGACTGCATTGGCGTTTCCCGCGTTTGCCGACAACCATTCCAGCATGGACATCGTTGACACAGCTGTCGAAGCAGGCTCCTTCACCACTCTGGCCGTCGCACTTGGCGCTGCAGGCTTGGTCGAAACGCTGAAGGGTGAAGGCCCGTTCACCGTGTTCGCACCCACCGATGAGGCGTTCGCCGCACTGCCCGAAGGCACCGTCGAAGATTTGCTGAAGCCCGAGAACAAAGACAAGCTGACCGCGATCCTGACCTATCACGTCGTGCCCGGCAAAGTCATGTCGACCGACCTGAGCGATGGCATGACGGCAGCGACGGTTGAGGGCAGCGATATCACCATCAAGACCGAAGGCGGCGTCATGGTGAATGATGCGGCAGTCACCACAGCCGACGTTGAGGCGTCCAATGGCGTCATCCACGTAATCGACAGCGTTCTGATGCCGTCGATGTAAGCGATATCAACATATGGCCCGCCGAGATGCGCGTCCTATTTTGAGATCCTAACGCGAAACGCTGCCGAAGATTAATTCGGCAGCGTTTTTCATTGTCGATTGCAGTGCGTCTTAGGCCGACTGGCGAAATTCAGTAACCGAAGTGACGGCAAATCGCCCGCCTTTCAGCTTTTGCAGCTTACCCTCGCGTAGCAATTGGCCGAAGGACCGAAGACCATCCTCGCGGGTGAACTCCTCCTCCTGCGCCTCGCGCAGCTTTTGCATCAGCATAGGACGCGAAAATTGCGACATGCCTTCGACATCGGCCATGTAGGCGGCGGCGGCCTCAAGCATTTCGGTCAGGCTGCTGGCGCCCATTTGCTCGGCAAAGTCCGCAAAGCCTGCGATGCCCTGCGCGCCTGATCCCTCCGCCGCGTTGTCACCGTCCAACTGCGCCGACTGCTCGGGTTTTGCTGGGGCCAGATCGGCGCGGGTGATGCGGCGCGGGCGCACGGGCTGAACTGCCGTAGCGCCGGGCGCATCAATGCGCTGCTCAGCAACCAGCTTTAGCGGTGCGGGGCGCGGCGCGGGATTTGCACTGGGGCGCGGTGTCATCGACGTGGCGACTGGCTGTGGCCGGCGGGGGCGAACTGCGCTTTGCAGGTCATTGCGATAGGGTTGGTCATCAACGTCGATCTGCATAGCGCCGCCTGCGCTGCGCTCTGCCTTGGTCGCGGCGACGGCGGCGCGCAGATGCTGGATCGCATTGCGCCGCTGATTTGATTCCGGCTCTTGCAGCTGGGAATTGGCCTCGTCAAAGATGCGCGCCGTCTGCGCGTCGGACGCCGGAGCGCCTAAATTCTTGGCGCGGCGCGAGTCACTCTCGTGATCGGCCTCAACAATGTCCTCGGCATCGTTGGCCTCGTCAGGTTCCGCATCCTGCGCCAATGAGGCGATGTCGGCTTCATCCTCATCCTCATCCTCAGTGTCAGTGGGCGCGTTTTGCATCGCGACATCCGCGATGATTGTTTCGGGCGCGCGGGACTGGTGTAGCTCTGCCTCGACCTCGGCCAGCTCACGCTGAAGATCCGCCTCCGCCTCGTCGCTCAGATCGTCAGGGACGGCCGTGGCCTCCATCTCTTCTTGCAAGTTTCCGCTGGCGAGAGCCGCGTCCAGATCCGAGCGCTTCATCTTGATTACGCGCGCAGCATGGGGCGCGGCGGCTTCGTGATCGTCTGGCTCAGCTTCGGCCTCCGGCGCGTCATCGGCCAGACCTTCATCTGCCAAGGTGCCATCATCCGGTGTGCTTTCGGCCAGTTCACTTTCAAGCTGCTCAGTCTCTACACGCTCGATAACGGCTGGATCATCATCAACGGACGCATCAGCAGCCTTAGCACCGCCATCCATTGTGTCTGCCAGAAGCTGAGACAGCGTGTCGTCGCCTGCGCCATACGCGTCATCTGCTTCGTCGTCATAATCGTCCGTGTCATCCATGGCTTCAGCGTCGACGCTTGCGTCGCGCAGGAATGCGTCCAGGTCGTCTGGCTGCTCGGCCGCGGTCGCGACGTCGGCTTCTTCTGCGGTATCTGGTGCTGCGTCGGGCGCGGCGTGCGCATCGGCGCTCAGCCGAGTAAGAATGTCGTCATCTCCCTCTGCATCGGCCTCCGGTTCCGGCAGATCGTCGTCGCTCTCGTCAGAGGCTTCAGTATCGTCTGTCTCAGTTTCCTGCGCAGTCTCCACTACCACTTCGCTTGCTGGCTCTGCGGTGTCCAGCACTGGATCGACCGTGATATTCTTCGCAAATTCCGTTTCCAGATCAGGCACTGCGGCAGTCGCGCCGCTGTCGAGCGTCGTTTCAGACGGGGCGTCCTCAGCCGCTACATCGGTAGATTCGACCGGATCAGCCTGAGCTTCTGGAGTAGCCTGAGTTTCCGGAGCGGTCTGAGGTTCCGGACGTTGAATTTCCTGGCTCTGACTATCGGCCCTTGTTAGGAAGTCCTCTGCATTGTCGTCCTCGTCAAACCCGCTCCCGGGAAAGGTAGAGACGCTAGGCGCAGCGACTGCGCGGATGCGGCGCAACTTGTCGGCCATGCTCTCGCTGGCGGAGTGGGCCGCGCGCAGGGCAGGCGCTAGCGTCGGGGCAGTTTGCTCCACCGGCTCTGCTGCTGTTTGCTCTTCTGCGTCGGGCGGCGTGGGCGCAACGAACTCGGCAGTTTTGTCGGCTGAACGATCGGCGGCGGACAGGGCGGCTGTGCCTGCACGAAGGTGGATCTTGCCATTGGTATCATGTGCCTCGACCCGGCGGGAAATTTCGCGTTCAGCGATGCGCGCCAGCATCTCTGCATCGGGTGCGGCAGGTTCGGCGCCAAAGTAGCGATCGTCGGCGGCGAGGTCGCGAAAATACTCGGCGATCGCCTTCATGGTGTCGAACGAATCGTCAAAGCCTTCCAACGTGCACGAGAACGTACCGTAGGAGACCGTGAGGATCTTGCTGTTGCTGACCATAATAAACTCGCCTTTTCCTAATCTCTAAGCCAATCTTTACCATGGCAGGGAAGCCCAAAGAGGCCCGAATCTGCGATCATCAAAGTATCATTTCGTGGCAAGATTGTGGTTTGTTTCTGAAATTTAGGTAAGTCCTAGAGGTTTTAGTATGATTGTTCATAAATCCGGCCCAATAGCGCTGATTGGCGGGGCCGATGTACCTTCGGGTGTGTTGCGCATGGCCCTATCGCTGGGGGAGAGGACTATCGCCGCTGATGGCGGGGCTGCGACGGCGCTGGCGCATGGTGTGGTGCCGGAGGCGGTCATCGGCGATTTTGATTCGATTTCGGACGAAGTTCGCGCGGCACTGCCCAAAGCTACGCTGCACCCCGTCATGGAACAAGATAGCACCGATTTTGAAAAATGCATCAGCCGGATCGACGCAGCCCTGATCGTCGGTGCGGGTTTCAGCGGCGCGCGTGTGGATCATCAGCTGGCAGTCTGCAACGTGCTGGTGCGCTGGCCCGCACGTCGCTGCGTGCTAATCGGCGCGGATGACGCGGTATTTCTAGCGCCGCCCACAATGGCGCTGGATTTACCGCAGGGCTGCCGCGTGTCGCTTTTTCCCATGGGCGCTGTCGAGGGACGCTCGGACGGGCTTAACTGGCCGATTGATGGCCTGACGCTGACACCAGACGGGCGGATCGGTACGTCGAACTTTGCCACTGGTCCTGTGCATCTAACTGTGACGGCGCCCAAGCTGCTGGTTATTTTGCCGGTGGAGCATTCGGGGCTCGTCGCGGATATGCTGCTGAACAACACCTCACGCTGGCCCTGAGATTCGGCTTTAGGGCTGCGGCAACGGGCGCCGCTCCAGATGCCGCTCGCGCAGAAAGACGAAGAGGCCGGAGGCCACGATCAACGTGATGCCAACGAACGCTACAGCATCCGGCAGATCGCCAAAGATCCAGAAACCCAGCGCCGTGGCGGTGATGATTTCCAGATATTGCACCGGCGCAAGCGTCGAGGCAGGCGCGAATTTCAGCGCAAAGCTAATGCAGATATGGCTGATCGTGGCACACAGGCCCAGCCCGACCAGCAGCCAGATCTCACGCTTGGCAGGCCAGACTGGGTCCAGCAACGCCAAGCCCGAACCATTAGACGCCATAAGCAGAGGCAACGCCAGCGCGAGTGCTGCGAGCCCGGTATAGGCTTGCAGCGTGATGGGGTGCATCCGCGTGGCCATGCGCCGCGTCAAAATCATATAAAAGGCAAAGAGAAACGCGGTGCAAAGCGGCAAGAGCGCGGGCGCGCCCACCTCCTGAAAGCTGGGCCGTATAATTAGCAGCGCGCCCGCGAAACCGACCGTGCAAGCGATGTAACGGCGCGGGCCGATGACCTCGCCCAATAGCAGCCCGCCTAGAAGGGTCAGGATGAACGGCTCAACAAAGAAGATGGCGATGGCATCTGCGACGGGCATGAACTGCAGCGCATAGAAAAAGCATGTGGTGGCGACCAGCAGCAGCGCCGCGCGCACCAGATGCAGGGCGAGTTCTGGACGTGTAGGCCAGTGCAGCCAGCCCATTGCAGCAGCCAATGGGGTAAGAAGGACGGCCTGCGCAAAGAAACGGATAGCCGCGACCTGCGCCACCGGGAGGGCATCGCCGATCAATTTGGCAAAGCTGTCCATAACCGGCGCGATCAGTGAGAACGCCACCATCATCAAAATGCCGAGGGAGACGCGCGACACCGGATTGGCCAGAACGGGTTCCATTATCTACGCGTCAACAGTTAGGCACGTTGACGGCAAGGCCGCCCAGCGATGTTTCCTTATACTTGTCCATCATGTCGGCGCCGGTCTGGCGCATCGTCTCGATACAGGCATCCAGCGGCACCAGATGCGTGCCGTCACCGCGCATCGCAAGAGAGGCGGCCGACACAGCCTTGATCGCGCCCAGACCGTTCCGCTCAATGCAGGGCACCTGCACGAGGCCTTTGACCGGATCGCACGTCATGCCCAGGTGATGCTCCAGCGCAATTTCGGCGGCGTTCTCGATTTGCATCGGGGTGCCGCCCATCACGGCACAGAGGCCAGCAGCACCCATCGCGGCGGCGCTACCGACCTCGGCCTGGCAGCCTGCCTCGGCGCCCGAAATGGACGCGTTGAACTTGACGAGGCCGCCAATAGCGGCGGCGGTTAGCAGGAAGTCTTCGACATGCGCCTCGGACGCGCCGGGATAGTGGTCGAGGTAGTACCTGATGACAGCCGGCACGACGCCTGCTGCGCCATTTGTCGGCGCCGTCACCACTTGGCCGCCAGCCGCGTTCTCCTCATTAACGGCCATGGCGTAGCAACTCATCCAATCGTTGATCTTGTGCGGCGCTTGCAGGTTTGTGCCGCGCTCGGCGATCAGGCCGTCGCGGATGCTTTTGGCGCGCCGCTTGACGTTCAGCCCGCCGGGCAGGATGCCATCGGTCGCCATGCCGCGGTCGATGCAGTCATTCATTACCTGCCAGATGCGTTTGACGCCTGCGGTCATGTCAGTCTCGCCCCTGCGAGAGATCTCGTTGGCCTTCTTCATCTGGGAGATAGACTTGCCGGAGGTTTCGCACATTTGCAGCATCTCGGCGGCGGATTTGAACGGGTAGGGGACAGGGTCGCCCTCATCGGTATTACGCCCAGCTGCCAGCTCGGCTTCGGTCATGACAAAGCCGCCGCCGATGGAATAATACGTCTCTTGCAGGATCGTGTCGCCCTGACTGTCGGTCGCCATCAGGACCATGCCATTGGCGTGGCCGGGCAGATTGGGGCCGAAATCAAAGAGCAGGTCTTCCTTGGGGTTGAAGGCGAGCGTTGGCAGCCCTGAAGGTGTCAGGGTGTGGGTCTCGCGGATCTGCTCCATGGTTTCCTCAGCCGCGGCGTGATCGTAGGTGTCCGGCATATAGCCCGCGAGGCCGAGGATCGTAGCGCGGTCGGTCGCATGGCCGATGCCGGTAAAGGCGAGGCTGCCATGCAGCGATCCCCTGACGCCGTGGCAGGCAAAGGGGGCTGCGCGCATTTTATCGAGGAACCGTGCGGCGGCCACCATAGGGCCCATCGTATGCGACGACGACGGGCCGATGCCGACCTTAAACATGTCGAAGACGGATAGGAACATAAGGTGGCCTCCTTTTGGGATATGCGTGCCTGCGCCCTTGTCGCAGGTTGTGGGGGCGCGGCCTATACCGAATACGACATCGAGCGGTGTCGTTGTGACGCGGGTGCCCAAGTTAGGGGCTTTGCCCCTCACGCTGAATTCCGGGGGAATTCAGCGCACACCCCAGGATATTTTAAGCAAGAAGAAAGGTGAAGAGTAGGGGCTATTGAACTTTGTGGCGACGGCGGACGGTATCGGGGCGTCCAGGGATCGCGAGGGCGGCGTCCATGCGGGGGGCGCGCGATATGACGCGGCCCTTCGCAATGACGCAGAGGCGCGCGGCGCGCAGGCGCAACGCCTCGATTGGGTTGGCCGCATCGAGGATAACGAGCGACGCGGCAGCGCCGATATGCAGGCCGTAATCGCCAAGGCCCATGATCGCGGCGTTCTGATGCGTGACCATGTCAAAGCAGCGCGCCATTTCTTCGGGCGATGACATCTGAGCGACGTGCATCCCCATGAACGCGACGTCGAGCATGTCGGCGGTTCCCAGTGAGTACCACGGGTCCAGTACGCAGTCCTGCCCCCAGCCGACGGTGATGCCGTGGGCCTGCATTTCCTTGACCCGGGTCATGCCGCGCCGTTTGGGGAAGGTGTCCTGCCGCCCTTGGATCATAATGTTGATCAGGGGATTGGGCACCGCTGACACCTCTGCCTCGGCGATCAGGGGTAGCAGCTTGGACACATAGTAGTTGTCCATCGAGTGCATGGATGTGAGGTGGCTGCCGTTGACGCGGCCTTGCAGGCCGAGGCGCTGCGTTTCGTATGTTAGGGTTTCGATATGGCGGCTCATCGGATCGTCCGATTCGTCACAATGCATGTCGACGCGCAGGCCGCGCGCGGCTGCCATTTCGCATAGATCGCGGACGGATGCGGCGCCATCCGCCATTGTTCGCTCAAAATGGGGAATGCCGCCGACCACGTCGATCCCCATATCCAGCGCACGGATGGTATTGGCGCGCGCGGTCGGGTCGCGGTAGAGGCCGTCCTGCGGAAAGGCGACCAACTGTAGGTCTATATAGTCCTTTACTTCGTCCTTAACGTGCAGCATCGCCTCCACGCCCTTGAGGCTGTCGTCGCAGGTATCCACGTGGCTGCGGATTGCAAGCAAGCCCATGGACGCGGCCCAGTCGCAATATGTCAGCGCGCGGGACACCATGTCGCCCACGGTCATGACCTCCTTCAACTCGCCCCAGAGGCCGATCCCTTCCAGCAGCGTGCCAGATGCGTTGATGCGCGGCGTGCCGTAGGACTGGGTGGCATCCAGATGAAAATGCGGGTCCACAAAGGGCGGCGCGACCAGATCGCCAGCCGCGTCAATCACTTCGCCGGCATCTGCGTCCAGCGATCCGATGGCTTTGATCCGGCCAGCCTCAATGCCGATATCGGTGATGCGGCCATCTGGCAGCGTGCCGCCCTTGACGATAATATCGAACATTCAGCGTTCCCCTTTGTTGAACGGCACCATCAATGCGGCGGGCACTTCGGCCCGGCGCGACATCACGACCAGTGCGAGGATAGACAAGAAATAGGGCATCATCAGGAACACCTGATAGGGGATGCCTGCCCCTAGCGG
>JAGXGX010000087.1 GCA_024636515.1 Roseovarius sp. | reverse complement strand
CTCCCGCCCATGCCGGGATAGAGCGAGCTGCCCATCATAGCGATGGTGGCAAGGCGATACCACAGCCCCATCTCGCCGCTCGTATCGGCCAGCAACACCTGCGTGACCTCATCCGGCATTCCGCCATGTGACCAGACGGCATGGCGCCAATTGCCCTGCCTGAGGGTGGTGCGAAACGCCTCCGTTTCTGACAGGTCAGCGGGAACGAGGATCAGAAAGAGCCGATGTGCCAAGCGGCTGGCCTGCCGGTGCGCATCAAGGATTGTCGCCAACTCGGAATGACGGACCAAAGCTGCCAGCCAGATCGGCCGCCCGCGCAGGGATGTGGCCATTTCGTCGCGCAGGACCTCGTCGTAGGGCAGCGCGCTGGCACCCTCCTGAAACACGCCGGTGACAGAGATTTTCTCACTCTCGACACCCAGTCGGCGCAAATGCTGCGCGGCCTTTTCCGAGCGGGCCATGATCGTGCGGAATCGCGCCAGCAGCGTAGGCGTCACATCGGGCAGCCAGCGCCAGCCGGGCCGCTCCAGCATCGAAACCTCGGCGTCAATCAGGATCATCGGGATGCCTGCCGCATCAGCAGAAGAGACCAGCGCTGGGCGCAGGTCGCCGCCAGTCCACAGGCATACATCCGGCCGCCAATGGGCCAAGAATGCGCAGGCATCCGACGGACTATCGGCGCCAATTGGCTGGTGAAAAGTCATCGCGCGAGCATGACCGGCCCATCTTACGTCCTCGCCTGTGGTCAGTAGCAGGTGTAGTCCGCCGCCCGCCACACCAGGCATACCGCCGCGCTGCGCCGCCAGCCTATGAGTCATCTGGATCAGCGCATTTGCGTGCTCAAGGCTTGTCGCGTGGCCCCAGATCACCGCGCCCTCTGGCCGCGCTGCGGAGGGTACAAAGCTATCCTCAGCCGTGCTGCGCCGGGCCAGCGCCATATAGGCCGCGAGGCTGAGCGAGCGCGTCATGGCAGGCGGCCTCAGCCCAGCTCTTCGGTGGGCGACGCGGCTGTTTCCTCGTCGCGCAGGCGGTGTAGATGCGCGATGAAATATCGCATATGCGCGTTATCAACCGTGCGCTGCGCCTCGCCCTTCCAAGCGTTGTGAGCGCTCTCGTAGTTTGGAAATATGCCGACGATGTGCAGATCGCTTGGGTCTTTGAACACGTTTTTGGCGGGATCGATCAGCTCACCGCCAAAAACGAGGTGAAGGCGTTGGGTCATGGCTGGCTCCTCTCGTGGAAATGTTGCGGCGAAGGTATTGTGCGTGGCAGGTCGGGGCAAGGGCGGCTTGGCACACAATGCCCCCAGCGTATCACGGCATCCCTGCCGGATGGCCCTCGCGCCCGCCTCTACAGCGGGCGTCCATCTATCACTCCCAGCAGCTGACCAGAACTGTCATACCACTTGCACGCTCGGCCATCTGCGCCGGGGCCAGCGGGGCGCCGGATGCGGCCGCGAGAGGTGTCGTGCCTGCTTCGCTCAGCACGCGTGACAGCGCGGCGACATCGGCGGCGAACGCGACGTCACCGGGCAACACGCGCCCGCCCTGCATCCGCGGCAACAGCATACCCAGAACGGCGCCGCTGGCATCCATCACCGGGCCGCCTACATCGCCCTCTAGCGTGCTCAGCGCGAGGCGCGCGACATTTTCCTGCCCGTCCAATCCGCGAATATCCGACACCTTGCCAAAAGTCAGCGAGGGCGCACCCAACACACCGCCATAGGAATAGCCCGCGACAGTCACTTCTGATTGCAGGCGAGGCGCAGCGCTTGCCAGCGCGGCTATCCCGATAGGCGCCATCGCGGCCTTCGGGCGCAGCACGGCCACACCGAGGTCGGCGTCGGAGGCGGTAACATCTGCATCGCGATCATCCTCGATCGTTATGCGTCCGCAGGCCCCGACCATTTCCGATGTGGTCACGACCGTCCCGCGCCCATCGACGTAAAAACCTGACCGTGAAAACAGCGGTTTACGGATCTCTAGCCCCGACACCAGATCGATGCTTTGCGCGTCATTGGCCCCGGCAGCGGGGTCCAGCACCCCCTCGGTCCGGGTAAAGCTATCCTGCATCGCGCCCAGTATCCGCGTGCGCCGCTCCTCATCGCCAGTTGGCCAGATCAGCGTAAATCCCTTGATCTGGCCATTCTCCAGGCCCGCTTCGGTGTGCGAGATCATGCGCGCGTTCTGTCCGGTGAGGGTAAAGCTGTTATTGCCACGCTCGCGCGGGCCGTTCTGCGGCACGATCTCCAGCGTCTGCATAATGTCATAAAGACCAAAGAGCGTGTCCTGCGTGCCCTCTTGGCTGATCATCAGGACGCGCGCCGGGATGTCGCCTGTGCTGTCGAAATGCACAAAGGGCGGCTCATACCGGGCGAACTTCATAATGCCGAGCGGGATTTGCATTTCGATACCCGCTTTCGACTCGGACACGAGTTGCATTCCCATACCGTCCAGCACAGCATTGTACTGCGCAAGCAGGTCCGCGCGCTGCATCGTCGTCAGGATGCCCGTCGCTTCGCGATTGTTAGCGCGCTGCCAGCTGACCATGGAATTGCGCGTGCCAGCGCCAAACGCAGCGTCGATGCGGCCCTCGTAATGCCCGGCCCACTGCAGCGCAATCTGGAGCTGCGCCCGCGCGTCGCGGTTTAGCAAGCCCTCGCTGGCGCGGGCCTCGCGCGGGGTTTCGTCCTGTATTTCCAGCACTGGTTCGGGCGTGATCACTTCGACTTCCGGCTTTTGCACAGGCTCTTGAACGGGCTCTGCCGCCTGGTTTAGCGCCAACGCCGCTGCTCCGTCGGTTGCGGGCACTGCGGCGCCGCCAGTCAAAAGATTCGCGCCGATGGGCCATATCTGGCGCGCATAATCGCTGCTGGGCGCAAGATAGCTGTCGCGCGGAATACGTCCGTCGCGGCGCAGCTGGCGCAAAATCTCATCTGCGTTTTCAGGTGCATAGGGGCCTAGTGCCACGACATACCAGCCTGACCCGTCCAGATCAAAGCCGTTCACGTCCTGCAATTGCCCGCTACGGCGGCGCAGCGCCTCGTTTATAGCGGCAAGGTTTGGCTGCGCCTCGATCTGGACCCAGACCAGATCCTGCGACCCGGTGGGTGCCTGTGCGGTGGATTGCTGTGCAAAGGCGGTGGCTGCGCCGACCAAAAAGGCGAAGGTCGCCGCCAGAAATGTCCGTGTCATTCTATCCGTCACCCTTGCATTCGATCGTAAATTCCGCCGCGTTCAGGGCGTTCTAACAAATAACTGGTGATATGCACCTAAATTATGCGGCAACACGGCCTTTGGCGGCGCACGCCTCCTTGCGGCGAAATACCCCTGCTAGGCTGATTGACCCTATGATCGCCCCGCCGTAGGTAGAGGGCGTGATTTCAGGGGCATCCGCCCGTGATATCGATGAGGGGCCAGCATGACCGCGACGACAGGCAAACCGCGCAGCTTTCAGGAGATTATCCTGAGATTGCAGAGCTATTGGGCCATGAAAGGCTGCGCCATCATGCAGCCCTACGACATGGAGGTCGGGGCTGGTACATTCCATCCAGCCACTACACTGCGCAGCCTTGGCGCGCGCCCGTGGGCCGCAGCCTATGTGCAGCCCTCGCGCCGCCCGACTGACGGGCGCTATGGCGAAAACCCCAACCGCTTGCAGCATTATTACCAGTATCAGGTGCTGATCAAACCCAGCCCGCCCGATCTTCAGGCGCTCTATCTGGGATCGCTTGAGGCGATCGGCATCGACATGCAGCTGCATGACATCCGCTTTGTCGAGGATGATTGGGAATCGCCGACGCTTGGCGCTTGGGGTCTGGGATGGGAGGTCTGGTGCGACGGTATGGAAGTCAGCCAGTTCACATACTTCCAGCAGGTTGGCGGCCATGATTGCACTCCCGTATCGGGCGAATTGACCTACGGGCTAGAGCGTTTGGCGATGTATGTGCTTGGCGTCGATCACGTCATGGACATGCCCTATAACGATCCCAGCGCGACCATCCCGCTTAGCTATGGCGACGTTTTTCACCAGACCGAGGAGGAGTATTCGCGCTGGAACTTCGACATCGCCAATACCGATGTCCTCCTGCGCCACTTCGAGGAGGCCGAGGCCGAGTGCCGCGCCATTCTGGATGCGCCCGACGATGATCCGAAAACGGGCAAACGCATCGTCATGGCCCATCCGGCCTATGACCAGTGCATCAAGGCCAGCCACATATTCAATCTGCTGGACGCGCGCGGCGTTATTTCCGTGACCGAGCGGCAGGCCTATATCGGCCGCGTCCGCGCGCTGGCCAAGCAATGTGCCGATGCGTTCGTGCAAACCACCGCTGGCGGTTGGGCGGCATAGTGGGAAAGTTTCTGACAGTGCTATTGCTTACGTTCGCCATCGGTGGCGGCGCCTTCATGTACTACCAACAGGTCTATGCCTACTATGAGGAGGTCACGCCGAGTGGCGAGACGGACGTGCAGATCACGTCGCTGAACACCGGCGCGCCGGAGCCTATTTTATACGATGACTTCCGTGCCATTGATGCCGATAGCTCGCCCATCCGCTACCGCGCCTGCTTTAACACCACCAGCAGTCAGGCCATGCTGACCGAGACTTATGTGCTCGACAACGATGCCGTGCCACTGACTGCGCCCGGCTGGTTCGATTGTTTCGACGCCAAGGATATTGGCGCTGCGATGGAGGACGGCAGCGCACTGGCGTTCTTGGGGGCCGCAAATATCGAGTACGGTATCGACCGGATGGTTGCCATTCACGAGGACGGTCGCGGTTGGGTCTGGGACCAGATCAACCGCTGCGGCGATATTGTCTTTAATGGGAATCCCCCACCCGATGATTGCTCCGCACCGCCCGAAGGCTACTAAGCCGAGCGCCTACGGAACGAAACACCCCGCGAAATGCTTTCTCTCTCGGATCACCAGATCAGCAACTGAATCCGGGGGAGTTAATCAATGGACGACAAAGCACCCGCATGGGTCGTACCCGTCATGCGCGCAGGATATGGCGCGCGGGCGCTCGTCTATCTTGTCGTTGGCGGTCTGGCCCTCTCGGTGGTCTTTTGGGGCGGCGAGGCGCAAGGCACGCAAAACGCACTCGCGGATCTTAAACAGGTCACCTTTGGGAGCCTTTTGCTATGGATCATTGGCCTTGGCCTGATCGCTTATATGGTCTGGCGCATCATTGATGCCGCGATGGATCTGGAGGATTACGGCGATGGTGCCAAGGGCATTTTTGCCCGATTGGCGCAGGCTGTCACTGGCCTTATCCACGGCGTTCTTGGCGTTTCCGTCATCGGCCTCGCCATGGGCCAAAGCGGTGGCGGCGGTGGCGCCAAAAATTGGACCGCACGCCTGATGTCATTGCCATACGGGCCATCGCTGATCGCTATTGTGGGCGGTGTCGTGATCGCTGCGGGGATTTACTACATCCAGAAAGGCCTGCGGGGGAAATACCGTGAGGATATCCGCATCACTCCCGTTACCGAGCGTTTGGACCCCTTAATGCGCACGGGCCTGATCGCTGAGGGCGTGATCGTAGGTATCGTCGGCGGCTTCCTTCTGTGGGCTGGCCTGACGTCCGATCCCGGTGAGGTAGGCGGCGTGGGGCAAGCGCTGGGATATGTCCGCTCGCTTAGCTTTGGCGCATTTCTGTTTGCCGCGCTGGCGCTGGGTTTGCTGTGCTTTGCGCTGGAAAACGCAGTCGAGGCTATATACCGCATCTTGCCCCGCCAAGCAGGCCCGGACGTCGCCACCCTGGCATCCAAGGCCAAGGCAAAAGCCAAGTCGTACGCTCGCAGTTAGGCCGCTATTCGCTGGACGCCGCCGCAGCGCGCGCGTATCCCCCTCACCGAATTGCCGCATCTCCGCGCGGCGCGACGAGGGTAGGGCCATGCCGGATCTTTTGATCGAACTTTTCTCCGAGGAAATCCCCGCGCGGATGCAGACCCGCGCCGCGGAAGACCTGAAATCGCGCATTACGGATGGCCTTGTCGAGGCCGGGCTGACCTACGCGGGAGCTGCCGCTTTCTCTACCCCGCGCCGCCTGACGCTGGCGCTGGAAGGGCTGACTGCTTCCTCGCCCACCACCCGCGAGGAGCGCAAAGGCCCTCGCACCGACGCACCCGATAAGGCGATCGAGGGGTTCCTGCGCGGCGCAGGTGTCAGCCGCGACGATCTGGAGGTCCGGGACGAAAAAAAGGGTCAGGTCTATTTTGCCACTATCACCAAGCCGGGGCGCGATGCGGATGCTATCGTGGCCGAGGTGCTGGAGAGTGTCATTCGAGGCTTCCCCTGGCCGAAATCCATGCGCTGGGGCGACGGCACGCTGCGCTGGGTGCGGCCCTTGCACTCGATCCTCTGCATCTTGACCGATGAGGCGAATGAGGCGCGCGTCGTGGATCTGCACGTGGACGGGATCGTGGCTGGCGATACCACCGAGGGGCACCGCTTTATGGCGCCGGGCCAGTTTTCCGTCACAGGCTTTGACGATTACACCGCCAAGTTGAAAAAACGCTTTGTCGTGCTGGAAGCGCGCGAACGGTCCGAGGCGATCTGGCAGGACGCGACCAATCAGGCCTTTGCCGCC
Source organism: Roseovarius sp. (assembly GCA_024636515.1). Taxonomy (GTDB): domain Bacteria; phylum Pseudomonadota; class Alphaproteobacteria; order Rhodobacterales; family Rhodobacteraceae; genus Roseovarius. The sequence goes on along the minus strand of JAGXGX010000087.1, from coordinate 1,814 downwards.
GGGCTGGAAGTGGCCGAGGACGCAAGCCTTTTGGCCGAAGTGGTGGGGCTGGTCGAATGGCCCGTCGTCCTGATGGGCACCATCGACGAGACGTTTTTGGGGCTGCCGCCCGAGGTGCTGCAAACCTCAATGAAGGAGCATCAGAAGTTTTTCTCTGTTCGCAATCCCAAGACGGGCCGGATCGAACGCTTCATCACCGTCGCCAACCGCGAGACGGCCGATCAGGGCGCGACCATTCTGGCCGGCAACCAAAAGGTGCTGTTCGCGCGGCTCTCTGACGCCAAGTTTTTCTGGGAGAATGACCTGCGCATCGCCACGGCGGGCGGGCAGGCATGGCAGAAAGCGCTTGAGAACGTCACGTTCCACAACAAGCTGGGCTCACAAGCCGACCGGGTAAACCGCATCGCCGCACTGGCGCGCGAGATCGCACCGGTCGTTGGCTGCGACGCGGATCTGGCCGAGCAGGCCGCCCGCTGGGCCAAGGCCGATCTGCCGTCCGAAATGGTCTATGAATTCCCCGAAATGCAGGGCCTGATGGGGCGTTATTACGCGGATGCCGCTGGTCTGCCACCCGAGGTGGCCGCCGCCGCGCAAGAGCATTACGCGCCGCTGGGGCCAAGTGACGCCGTGCCGACCGCGCCGGTATCGATAGCCGTGGCGCTGGCGGACAAGCTGGATGTGCTGACGGGGTTCTGGGCGATAGATGAGAAGCCGACTGGGTCGAAGGATCCGTTTGCGCTGCGGCGGGCGGCACTGGGGGTTATCAGGCTAGTTCTGACAAACAGTCTGCCCTTTTCCCTTAGTTCCGTGTCTGGTTTAGGCGTCGTGGAAAACAAAAAAGCCGCGCTAGTCCAAAAAGTCCAAAATCTTCGCGGATCGACAGAAGTTGACTTTGAACCAGTTGGGGCAACTTCACTGTGGGCGTTTCTGAAAGAAACTGCTCAAAGCCTGCCGGGTGTTACGAAGCTGTTTCGTGAGATGGATCGGTTGGAAGGGTTGGCGAGAAAATCAGAAGATATTTGCGAGCCAGAAGTCGCCGACCTCCTCGCGTTCTTCCACGACCGCCTCAAAGTCTATCTCCGCGACCAAGGCATCCGCCATGACGTCATCGACGCCTGCATCGCCATGCCCGGCAACGACGACCTTGCCCTCTTGGTCAAACGCGCCACCGCGCTCAGCGATTTCCTGAAAACCGAGGATGGTGGCAACCTGCTCCAAGGCTTCAAGCGGGCCAACAACATCCTGACGCAAGCCGAGGATAACGACGGTGTCGAATATTCCTACGGTGCCGACGTGAAATTCGCCGAGACGGACGAGGAGCGCGCGCTGTTCGCCGCATTGACGGAGGCCGAGCCGAAGGTGGCCGCAGCCGTCAAGGCCGAGGATTTCGCCGCCGTCATGGCAGCATTGGCAGGTCTGCGCGCGCCGATAGATGCGTTCTTTGACGCGGTTCAGGTGAATTCCGAGAACCAGATCGTGCGGCGCAACCGGCTGAACATGCTGGGCCAGATTCGCAAGATCGGGCTGGCAGCAGCAGACCTGACGCGGATCGAGGGGTAGGAACGCCTCCTTCCGCAAGCGGAGGGAGGCGGCCGACCCAAAGTGCCTGACGCAGCCCTCACCGCGCAAACCCAAGGGCAGGCTACCGCCCGAATCGTGTCGCATGTCGCCGCCCGGACTTTCCCTTGCCATGTGGGCCATCGGGCCTATGCTGCACCGACAAAGAAAAGGTGCCGCAGTGCAGCAAAACGATCCAGACATCACGCTCGTCACGCCAGATGCGCCGATCCACGTCAATACGCATGGCGGGCGGG
>JAGXGX010000086.1 GCA_024636515.1 Roseovarius sp. | reverse complement strand
GAACGAGCGAATTACCCAAGCCGCATTTATTGCCTTCGCGGTCAGCAGCATCACTCTGGCGCTGAGCCGAAACTACGCGTTCAGTGGCGCGGCCCTACTACTTGCTGGCGGCAGCTGGGTCATTGCCCTGTCCCTGTTCAATGTAACGGTTCAGTTGTCTACACCGCGCTGGGTCGTCGGCAGGGCCCTTGCACTGTACCAAACTGGCGTCTTTGGCGGCATGGCCGGGGGAAGTTGGGCGTGGGGCGCAATAGCTGAAAACTTCGGTGCGGACCGTGCGATGTTTGTGGCAGCCGCCCTGCTGGTGTTGGGGGCTTTGGCGGGGCTGAGTGTGCCATTGCCAGATTCGACCGATCTTGACCTTAATCCGCTCAACACCTTCACAGAGCCGGCCCTGAGGCTCGACTTAAAGCAGCGTAGCGGTCCGATTATGATCATGGTTGATTACGAGATTGCGCAGGAGGACGTGACCGAATTTCTGGCCGTCATGAACGCGAGACGACGTATCAGAATCCGCGATGGGGCACAGCAATGGGCGCTTTTGCGGGATCTTGAAAACCCAGATGTGTGGACCGAAACATATCATGTGCCCACTTGGGTCGAGTATGTCCGCCATCACGAGCGTCGAACGCAGGCCGATGCCGAATCCTACGAGCGCGTTCTGAAACTACATCGCGGTAGGGAACGGCCCAAGGTACATCGCATGATTGAACGGCAGGCGATAACACTTCGGGATGATACGCCGCTAAAAGATGGGCCGGATAAGAATACTGAATAGCAGACGCTATTCGGGGTAGGCCTGCGCGCCAAATCGATCGAAGTTATAACAGATCTTACTACCAGATACGTTGTCTGACGTCAGCGCTACTAGAAGACGTTGCTAAAACGATTGATATCAGGAGGGCCGTTAGCTGCCAGAGATCGCCTGTCACGGCTTGCTCAAACCAATCTCGATTAAGGAAACTGATACCGCGATTACCGTTTTTGCGGCAGTCGTAAACGGCCTTCATTCATCTCTAGTATACCAAAGATGATTGCGGATACGCCTGCAAGATCTACTTCGGGGGCCAATGACGTTATTACACTAAAACCGCTGCATTTTTTTGACGCCTACCGAACACATTGCACAGACAGCGCCTTATCGCAGACAAGTTCGATTGCGTTGCGCTGCTTGAACAATTGCAAATTTAGCTTTGTCGGCAAACGATAGCCGAGCCCACCCCGCCCAAGTGCTCTTGTACCCTGACGCCTTCACTGCTTACACTTCTGCGAGCGCCGCCATAACGCGCCTACCGCCGGGAGGGCGCTATGAAATCGTCTGTAACACATCCTTTCACTGGGCCGGATCTGTGCGCGTACGAGGCGCATGCGGTCGTTGCACTACTGCGCAAGGGCGAGATCGAGCCGCGTGATCTAATCAAGGCGTCGCGCACCCGCACTGAGGCCGTTGAGCCTAGCATCAATGCCATGCCTACAACCTGCTGGGACCGCGCGGAGGCTGCGATTGCAGCGCTGGCCAAGGGTAAGAGCGATGCGCCCGGTTGGCTGGCTGGCCTGCCCATTGGGATCAAGGATTTGACCCCGGTCGCCGGAGTACGCACTACCTTCGGTACAAAGGGCTTGGCCGATAACATCCCCAATGCGAGCGATCCGCTGGTCGAGCGGTTGGAGGCGCGCGGCGCGCTGGTGGTAGGCAAGACAAACACGCCCGAAATGGGCGCTGGAGCCAACACATTCAACGAGGTGTTCGGCGCGACGGTGAACCCGTGGAACACGTCGATGAATGCGGGTGGCTCCTCGGGTGGCGCAGCGGCGGGCCTGGCGACCGGCGAGGTATGGCTCAGCCACGGGTCCGACCACGGCGGGTCGTTGCGCACGCCCGCAGCCTATTGCGGCATCGTCGGGATGCGGCCCAGCCCCGGTCGGGCGGGCGGCGCATCGCCAAAGGCTGGCTACCTGATCGAGAGCGCTCAGGGTCCGATGGCGCGCTCTGTCACGGACTGCGCCTTGTTTCTAGACGCGATGGCCGGGTTCGAGCCGCGCTTTCCTATCTCATATCCCGCGCCGGACACTCCTTTTCAGGAGGCTGTGCGAAGGGCAGATGGCAAACTGCGCATCGGTTTCTCCCCTGATTTGGGTGGCATCTGCCCGGTCGATCCTGAAATGGCAGATCACCTAAGCAGCGCGATGAAGCAGCTGGAGCGCAGCGGCGCGACCGTCGAAGAGGCCAGCCCCGATGTGACGGGACTGGACCGAACCTATCACATCCTGCGCGGCATTAGCTGGGTTACAGGCTCGCAAACATTGGACCCGGCCGTGCGCCAGCATTTCAAGCCGACGCTCGAGGAAAACACTCGTTTCGGCGAAAGCCTGACGATTCAGGATGTGGCTGAGGCGCAGGTGGGACGCATGACGATCTTTAACGCGATGCAGGCCTTCTTTGAGCGGTTCGACGTGCTAGCCCTGCCCGTGGTCGGCTGCATGCCGCACCCGCAATCCGAGGAATGGGTGCGCGAGATTGGTGGTCAGAACCTTACCGGCTACATGGATTGGCTGCGCTTTGCCTTCCTCGCCACGACGGCAGGCCTGCCTGCGATGTCGGTACCAGTAGGCCTTGGCCCCCGCAATATGCCTGTTGGCTTGCAACTGGTGGGCAAGCCGCGCGGTGAGGCCGGTCTCCTGGCCGCTGCTCGGTTTGTCGAGATGGCGATGGGCGGGCCTCTGGGGCCGATAGACCCTGTGCAGGGCTAAATCAGGATCGCGGCCACCGCCGCGACCGCCAACGCGCCGACCAAGACTGCAAGCGCGATGGTTCCGCCCAGCCGGCGCTGGGGCTGAACCGTGCCGCAAGACTTGCAGTAGGTCGCAGAGCGGCTGAGCTCAGCGCCACAAATCAGGCACTTCGACGTCACGCGACGTGATCGCGGCCGAGCCGGGTGAATACGTCGATACAGGGGTCGATCAAGCCAACCTCGCAATATTCATCCGTCTGATGCGCCATCGCCATCGTGCCCGGCCCCATGATCAGGGTCGGCGGATTGCCCATCGCCGGTTTCAGAACCGAGGCATCGGTAAAGTAGGTCGCCGTCGCAACCTCTGGATCAGTGCCGAGGATTTCTTTGGTCGTGGCAAATACTTGGCTCATCCAAGGGTCGTCGAAATCGGTAAAGACGTTATCCATGTCAGTCAGCGGCTCCACCCGCACCTGATCGCCCAAGACACGCTGCAAATCGCTACGAATTTCTGCGTTCGTTTGCCCCACGACCGAGCGGATATCGACACCAACGCGCGCGAGGTCAGGTACGGAATTCACGTTCAGCCCCGCCTGCATGTTGCCAATATTCAACGTGGGGCCGCCCATCACCTGATGCGGCTTGATCCCGAAATCATGGCCTCGCAGCCTCTCAATGCTCTCGACAGCGGCAAAGATCGCGTTACGCCCCTTGTCGGGCATTGAGCCATGCGCCGTCACACCCTCATGCACAAGGTTCATCCACAGCGCGCCCTTGTGACCACACAGCGCACGGTTGTCCGTAGGCTCGGCAATCACGAGCGCGGCGCAATCGGACAGAAGACCCGATGCGGCCAGCGCCAGCGCGCCTTCACAGCCCGTTTCCTCGCCCGACGTGATGACCAACTGAATCTCGGCATGGCGCACTTCAATCTCGGCCAGCCGCAATGCGGCGACGACAAAAGCGGCAACGCCTGCCTTCATATCGGACGTCCCGCGCCCATAAAGGCGCCCATCCTTGATCTCGCCCGCGAAGGGATCGACGCTCCACTTCGCCTGCCCCAGCGGCACGGTATCGACATGTCCAGAATAGACCAGCGGCGCGCGTTTTTCGGGCTCAGTCGCAGGAAGACGCGCGATCAGGTTGGGCCGGTTTGGGCGCCAGTCATGCCATGTCAGCTCGTATCCCGCAGGCTCTAGAAGGCTGGCCAGATACTTAAAGCACTCCGCCTCGTCACCCGGCGGGTTGATCGTGTCGAAGGCGATCAGGCGCTTGGTCAGATCGAGTCCGGTGATGGTGTCGGTCATGTCATGGCTCCGGTAAAATCAGGCGGTATCGCGCAGGTGGCAGGCAGCCATATGACCCGGCGCGACCTCTTTCAGCTTCGGCTCATCGTGGAAACAGCGGTCGAAGGCAAAGGGGCAGCGGGTGTTGAAACTGCACCCCTTGGGCGGGTTCAGCGGGCTGGGCACGTCGCCTTTCAGGACCGCGCGGGCCTTACGCATGCGCGGGTTTGGCACTGGAACGGACTCCAGCAGCGCCTGCGTGTAGGGATGCTGCGGATCACGGAACAGGCTGCGCTTGTCAGTGATTTCCACCATCTTGCCCAGGTACATGACGCCAATGCGGTGGCTGATATGCTGCACAATGGCCAGATCATGCGCGATGAAGAGATAGGACAGGCCCATCTCCTCTTGCAGGTCCATCATCAGGTTGATGACTTGCGCCTGCACCGACACGTCCAGCGCCGACACAGGCTCGTCCGCGATGATGATTTCGGGGTTCAGGGCCAGTGCGCGGGCAATACCAAGGCGCTGGCGCTGCCCGCCCGAAAATTCGTAGGGAAAGCGGTGCATCGCATCGGGTCGCAGGCCGACGCGGGCAAAAAGGTCAGCAACCTTTTCCAGCCGGTCGCGGCGCGATCCTGTATCGAAATTGCCCAACGGCTCGGCCACGATATCCTGTGCGCGCATCCGCTGGTTCAGGGACGCATAGGGGTCTTGAAAGATCACCTGCATCTCGCGGCGATGGGGAAGCATCTGCTTGCGAGAGATATGCGTTATGTCATTACCCTTTAGCAGGATTTGGCCCTCTGTGGGGTCCTCAAGTCTAAGAATCGTCTTGCCCACGGTAGATTTGCCGCAGCCGGATTCGCCCACGACTCCCAGCGTCTCGCCCGCGCCGACGGTGAACGAGATGCCATCGACGGCATAAACGCGGGCCTGCTCGCGGTTCAAAAGGCCCCCTCTGATCGGGAAATGCTTGGCCAGATTCCTGACTTCCAGCAGCGGTGCGTCGCTCTTCATGCTGTCCACTCCGGCAAATTTGCGCTTTGCCAGCAGGCGGCTAGGTGGTCGGGTCTTTTGGCTTCCAACGGTGGATATTCGGCGCGGCATTGATCCTGTGCAAATGGGCAACGCGCGGCAAAGGTGCAGCCGACAGGCAGGTCGGTCAACGCAGGCACGATGCCGGGAATTTCCGACAGACGCGCGCCATGCTCGGGCGCCTCGTCGCCCGTGATCCGTGGAACGGACCGCATGAGGCCGCGCGTATAGGGGTGCTGCGGGCGCTCGAAAATCTCGATCACGTCGGCCTCCTCGACCTTGCGACCCGCATACATAACCAACACGCGGTCACACATTTCGGCCACCACACCCAGATCGTGAGTGATTAGGATGATCGCGGTCTTCATCTTGTCCCGGATCTCCTCCATCAGCGCCAAAATTTGCGCTTGAATGGTGACGTCCAGTGCCGTCGTAGGCTCGTCAGCGATCAGGACGGACGGGTTGCACGACAGGGCCATCGCGATCATCACGCGCTGGCGCATCCCGCCAGATAGCTGGTGAGGATACTCGCCCAAACGGCGCCGCGGCTCCGGGATGTGGACCAGTTCCATCATCTCTTGCGCATGGTCCAGCGCGGCCTTGGAGCCGAGACCCTGATGTAGCATGATCGCCTCGGTCAGCTGATCTCCGATGCTCAGCACCGGGTTCAGCGACGACATCGGGTCTTGAAAGATCATCGAGATGTCATTGCCACGGATGCGGCGCATGTCAGCATCGCTAGCCTTGAGAAGGTCACGCCCTTTATAGCGTATCTCGCCCGAGGCGTAGCGCGCGGGCGGGCTGGGCACCAACTGCATGACCGATAGCGACGTGATCGACTTGCCACAGCCGGACTCGCCCACGATGCCGAGTATTTCGCCCGGCCGCACGGCAAAGCTGAGGCCGTCGACGGCCTTAACCACACCGTCGCGGGTGTCGAAATAGGTGCGCAGATCGTCCAGCTCCAGCACCGGCTCGGCGGTGCGGTCAAAAACGCGGAGGGTATCGAGTGTACCGGTATCGGCCATGGTTCAGACGCTCCTTTGCATACGCGGATCAAGCGAGTCGCGCAGGCCGTCGCCGAAGGTGTTTATCGCGAACACGGTGATCGCTAGGAACGCGCCGGGATATAGGATGATGCTGGGCGTTTGGAAAAAGAACATGCGCCCCTCGGCCATGATGTTACCCCAGCTAGGGATTTCGGGCGGCGTGCCGGCCCCGACAAAGCTGAGATAGGCCTCGAAAATCACCGCCTGCGCGCAGATATACGTCGCCTGCACGATCAGCGGCGGGATGGTGTTCGGCAGGATATGACGGATCAGGATGCGCGGGGTCGATGTGCCGGCCGCAATCGCGGCCTGCACATAGAGCTGATCGCGCAGCATCAGAACAACCGACCGCACCAGTCGTACGACACGCGGAATTTCGGGAATGGTGAGGGCCAGGATCACATTCGGCACGCTGCTGCCCCAGAGCGCCACCAGCGCAATGGCCAGCAGGATCGACGGGATCGACATCAGCGCATCCATAAAGCGCATCAGCACCGCATCCACCCGGCGCATGAAGCCGGTGACAAGGCCGATCGCCAGACCGAATGCGGTCGCCAGTGCCGCGACCGACAGGCCCACCACCAGCGACACCTGTCCACCATGCAGGACCCGGCTAAACAGGTCGCGCCCATACATATCAGTACCAAAGAACGCATCGCCCGACGGCGGTTGCAGGCGGTCGCGAGGGGATTGCTCCATTGGGCTGGGCAGACCTAGAAAGGGCGCGATGAACGACGAAAACGCCATGATCAGCAGCACGCTGAGGCCGAACAGCATGGTCGGATTGCGCCGCAAACTATCAACCACCACGCCTGCGCGGTGTCGCAGCCGGGCGCCCAGAGACGGATCCTTGATGGTGGTGTCATTCATGCAAATGGCTCCCTCGGGCAATCATGCCGCATCAGTAGCGAATGCGCGGGTCGAACAGCACATAGCTGAGATCGACCAGCAGGTTCAGAAGGACGTATGTCAGTGAAAAGACCAGAATAACGCCTTGAATTACCGGGTAGTCCGTACGCAGGACGGCATCGACTGTCAGTCTCCCAAGGCCCGGAATGGCGAACACCGTTTCCGTCACCACCACGCCCCCGATTAGCAGTGCCACACCCAAACCGATGGTCGTGCTGATCGGCACCATCGCGTTTTTCAACGCGTGTTTCACCAGCACTTTGCGCGTTGCCAGCCCTTTGGCATAGGCGGTGCGCACGTAATCCTCGTTCAGCACCTCTAGCATGGTCGCGCGTGTCATTCGCGCGATCAGGGCCATGTAAACAGCGCCCAGCGCCAGCGCTGGCAGGGTGATGTGCGACACGAACCCGCCAAAATCATCAAGGATGCTGGTATAGCCCTGCACCGGAAACCATCCCAGCTTGCGCGAGCCGCCAAGGATCAGAAGGTAGCCAATCACGAACACCGGCACCGAAAAGCCGAAAACCGCCAGCGTCATCACTGTCCGGTCAATCCATGTCCCGACCTTCCACGCAGCAATCACGCCCAATGGGATCGCTAGCACGATGGCGATCAACATGGTGCAAAGGGTCAACATCAATGTCGGCTCGACCCGCTGGCCGATCAGCGTGGTGACCGGCAAACCCGAGTAGATAGATTTACCCAAATCGCCCTGCATCAAATTACCCGCCCAATGCAAAAACTGCTGATAGAGCGGCGCATTCAAGCCCAACTGGCGGCGAATTTCGTCCACCTGTTCGGGCGTGGCAAAGTCCCCCGCTATAATCAGCGCAGGATCAGTGGGACTAAGATGCAAAAGCATAAATACGAACACAGCGACAAGCGCCATGATGGGTATCGTAGCCAGTAGACGGCGGATGATATAGGCGATCATGTCAGGGTCCGATCGAGTGAATACCTGGCGGCACATGCACACCGGCATGCGCCACCAGCTTCAGGCAGAGTTTACTCGACCGAGATGTTCCAAAAGAACGGAACCGGTGCGGTCAGAACACCCTTAACGTTATCACGGTAGGCTGTTGGCTGATAATATTGCCCCGTCGGAATATATGGGACAAAATCATAGAGCTCGATTTGTAGCTCTTCCACGATGGCCTTTTGCTTCTCCAGATCGGTTTCCTTGGCAAAAGCGTTGCGCAGATCCTCGATCTTTTGATTTTCGGGCCAACCGAACCATGCGTTCTCGCCCGATGCGGCGACCGAGATGTTGGTGATCGGGTTCAGCTGATCTGCCGCCAGCCACCATGTTGGAAAGATGTTCCAACCGCCGTTTTCAGGCGACTCCCGTACGGCGCGGCGCGACGTCATCGTCGCCCAATCGAGTGCAGACAGCTCCACATTCATGCCGATGTCGCGCAGCGCCTGCGCAGTGACCAGTGCCTGACCATGCGCCACGGGCACGTCGGTCGGGTCCAAGATTACGACGGGCGTGCCATCATAACCGGCTTCGACCAAAAGGGCCTTGGCCTTGTCGATGTCTTTCTCACGCAGCAGTTCGCTGCCCACGTCGGTCTCGTAGGGACCGCCGCACATGAAATAAGCGCCGCAGAATTCCTCGAAATACTGGGGGTCACCCATGATCGCATACATGTAATCGGCCTGCTGGACGGACCACATCGCAGCCTGACGTACCAGCTTGTTATCAAAGGGCGGATACTTGAAGTTAAAGCGGATAACGCCCTGCGTGCCGAGGGGGTCAACCGTTTCGACCTTGATGCCGGGGTCCGACTGGATCATCGGTAGCAGATCGACGGCGGGCTGCTCATAGTAGTCCACCTCGCCAGCCATCAGCGCCTGACTGGCCGTCGCGGCATCGGGGATGTAGCGCCATTCAATGCGATCAACATTGGCGACCTTGCCGCCCGCAGCGTAGCTGGCAGGCTCGTCGCGAGGAACGTACTCGGCGAATTTCTCGTAGATCACCTGATTGCCCGGCTGCCACTCATCGGCCACAAACTTGAACGGGCCCGAGCCGATGATCTCTTCGATCTGCGCGTTCGGGTCAGTATCTGCCAGCCGCTTAGGCATAATGAACGGTACGTTGGACGAGATTTTGCCAAGTGATTGCAGAACCAGACCGTAGGGCTCGGACAGGGTCAAAGTCAGGGTCTTGTCATCGACGGCCTCAATGCTTTCGGTGACGCGCATCAGCTTTTGGCCCATGCCGTCACGCTGACCCCAGCGTTTGATCGATGCGACCGCGTCCTCGGCCTTGACCGGCGCGCCGTCGTGGAACATCAGGCCGTCGCGTAGGGTGATCGTGTAGGTCAGACCATCTTCGCTGACCTCATAGCCCTCCGCCATCTGCGGCTGCACTTCGAGATTCTCGTCCATTGCAAACAGCGTGTCCCAAACCAGATAGCCGTGGTTGCGGGTGATGTAGGCAGTGGTCCAGATCGGGTCGATGTTGCGCAGGTCGGCGTGCGGCACGACCTTTAGCACAGATTGGGCCAGCGCGGGCGCGGCGATGCCCAGCCCGGCAGCAGCGACCGTTCCGGCCAGCGCCAGATGGCGCATCGGCGCGGATAAGCATTTAAAACCGGTGTGTTTCGTCATTTTATCTCTCCCTATTATCCGGGACGATTGCGCGCGTGGGATACCCCCGGCGCCCCGTCCCATTTTTGTTCGCACCCCTCCTCAAGAGCGCTTCTTTCTGATTTCAGCCTATGCGCAACCGGTGCGCCCATGCAAGTATCTTGCATGGGTAATTGTGCAGCGCTTTGAGTTTAGACTTGAAACGCTGACGCGGCCTCTTGTTAAAGCTAATGCAAAAGCCCTGCATAAGGAGGATCCTATGATCGGTCCGCGGATCAAGTCGGCAAGACGGCTCAGAAACCTGACACTCAAGGAGTTAGCCACAAGCAGCGGCACCTCCGAAGGACACATGTCCAAGATCGAGAACGACAAGACAGAGGCGTCATTGGCGCTGCTACACCGGATCGCGCAGACATTGGGGATGAACCTCGATTTATTCTTTGACGAAGCAGAAGCACCCGAGCGATCAGTCTCTCGCGCAGGCGAGCGCCCGGTGTTGAAGATCGACACAGTGCGGCAAGGCAAAGGTCTTAGCCTCGAGCGGGTGATCCCATGCACGCCCGGTCATATGCTGCAATGCAACATCCACATCGTGGAGCCGGGCGGATCGAGCGACGGACAGATCGACCATGTTGGCGAAGAGATGGGTTTTGTCCTTGATGGGCAGATCGAATTACTACTGGATGATGAGACGTTCCTTTTGACCGCAGGCGACGCGTTTCATTTCAATTCACCCCGCAAGCACGGCTATCGCAACCCCGGAGAAACGCGCGCGCGCATTTTATGGGCCAACACGCCACCGACCTTCTGAGGTTGCTAAATGCGCGCTCCTAGCCGTCTATCCGCGCGGCCATGATGGCGATGGCTTTTTGATAAACCCCTGCGGCATTCCATTGCTTAATCACGGCAAAGTTGGTCTGGCCCTCGCCATACCCCTTACCGGGTTGCCAGCCTTTTTGGCGCAGGAAGTTTGCAGTGGACGCCAGCGCGTCGGCTTGATTATAGAAATCGACGCGCCCGTCGCCATTGGCATCAATGCCATAGCGTAGCGCGTTGCCCGGCAGAAATTGCGTATGACCAAGCTCGCCGTGTTTTGCCCCTTTGGTGGATCCGGTAATGGCACCGCTATCGACCAGCTTCAGCGCGCCAATGGCATGGGGTTTAAAGAAATCTGAGCGGCGGCAATCGTAGGCGAGGGTCGTGATCGCCGACACGACCGCGCTGTCACCCATAAAGCCGCCAAACCCCGTTTCCATCCCGTGGATCGCTATTATGACACCTGCGGGCACGCCAAAGCGGGACTCAAGAGACTGGTAAAAGGCGGCGTCGCGCGCCTTACGTTTGCGGCCTTGGGCGACAATCGTATCAGCCCCGCGAACCTGCATAAATTTGCTCAGCGTGTATTTAAACGACTTTTGATTGCGGTCTGCTGCGATGGTGCCAGAGGCATATTGTGCTTGCGCCAATGCGTTCAATCCGCGCTGCCCAACACCAGCATTTGCGGCCTCTTGTGCGAAGGCTGATTTCCACGCGTTGAAGCCACCAGAATTGTTGCCGCAGGTAGCTGCCGCCACCGGCGCAGCAACTCCAGCCACCAAAAGAAATGCTGCGGACAGAAATGTGATCGAACGCATGAGTAACCCCCAACTCTTAAAACGACACTCCACAAGTAGAATGCCTCTTGGTGCATGCTGTCGTTGTTTGGTGTCCGGATCAACCCTATTGGGCACGCTGCAGCGCCGTTTGTATGGCCGCTATGTTGAGCAACGCGTTACAAGCCCAGCGTGGTAGCGGGGCGTCAATAACAGCCGGACAGCAAATGAGTTTATTTGGCCGCTAATCTAGCAGGTCCAAAATGCCCTTCGCCGCGCGGGACGTGCCGGGATCGGCCTGCATGCCGCGCGCCACTTCCGCCAGACGGCGGCGCATCGACGCATCCTCCAGCACGTCTACGATCGCGGCGCGCAGGGATGCGTCGCTCCACCCCGCGCGGTTGATAGAACGGCCCACGCCGGCACCCTCTGCGCGCTGCGCATTATCGTGACCATCCCAGCAATACGGCATCACCAGCGACGGCACCCCATGATAAAGCGCCTCGCAAAAGGTGTTGTTACCGCCGTGATGAATGACCAGCGCCGCCTGCTCAATTACCGAAGGTTGGGGAAACCAACTGGCCAGATGCACGTTGTCGGGCACGGAGTCGTATGCCTCGATCAGCCCGCCGACATTTACCAGAAACCGCGCGGGAATGGTCTGGAACACGGCCAGCATCCGCTTGATTAAATCAGTATCGACGGCCCCAAGGGAGCCGAACCCGACATAGACGAGCGGACCGCCCTCAACGGCAAAGCGCGGCAACTCATAGTCGTTCTCGTGCCGCACGCACCCTTCCAAAAAGACGAAGCGCTCCGGGTCCAGCGGCTCTGCACGCTCATACCTTACGGCCTGCGGGGCCAGCAGCAGGTTCAGGTCCTCCGACGGCTCAAGGAAAATACCGGGCGGCAGGGCATGCAATCCATGCCGCTTGCGAAAGGCATTATATTGGCGGTGCACATCGCGGGTGGCAGCCGCATAGGCCGCGTCAAATGCGCCGGTATCCTCGCCAGGCGCAAGACCAGACAGATAGGGCGGCACGGCGGCATCGGGTATTTCCGTCTCGGCGCAGGACACGATGCGCACCCATGGGCACCCTGCGTTAGCAATAGCGGGAAACATGATGACGTTGTCCAGCACGATGGCATCGGGCCGAATCTGGGCCAGCAATCGTGCCAGATCATCCTCGGCGGCGATAGCAGTCTCGACAATGGCGCGCCATGTGGGGCCGACATAAGTGTCGAGCTGAGCCAGCGGGCTTAGGTCAAAATGCGGCAGATGGGTGTTGATAAAATCCTGCCAATAGTCGGCAATCGCCTCGGCGCTGCTGCCGGGATGATCGGGCAGGTGATACTCCTTGAAACCATATTCGGCAAAAACGCCGGTAAATCCCGCATGACAGATGAACACCGGGTTGGCCCCCTGCCGCTGCAATGCCTGCGCGATGCCGACGCAATTCAGCGCAGCGCCAAAGCTAGCCTCGGGAAAGAACGCGATTTCGGGCGGACGATTCATGTGCGCGATCCTTGTCCCAGCGGGGGAATACCGCGATTTGCGGCCTGAGGTTTGCGGATGCGAGAGCGGCGCAGATGCACGATGATCTGGTCCGCCGCCAGTTGAAACTGGTTTCGCTCCAGACTGTCGAGGATCTCCAGATGCTCCAGCATGGCCTGTTTCAGGCGAAAATCCGGGATCGCCGCGCTTTTCTGTGATGCCTTGCGTAGGCGATGATGCGCAGCCAGCGTGCCGCGCAGAAAACGATTGCCCGAACATTCAGCGATCAGGGTGTGAAACTCGATGTCGATGCGCCGGAATATGGCCGGGGTCAGCCGCCCATCCAATTTGCTCAGCGTGCTGTTCATCTGCTCGCGCAGCAGTCCGGCACGCTTGGAATCTAGCGCAAATTCGGGGGCGATGATCGCCTGCGGCTCCATAATCAGGCGAAAGTCGAAGCTGTCCTCCAGTCCTGCGGGGGAATCGACCATAGGCTGAAACGCCCATGCGCGGCCCGGTAACTGGCGCACAATGCCGTCTTTTGCCAGTATCTTTAGTGCGTTTAGGACTGACGCACGTGGCACCTTATAGCGCCGTGTCAGAGCACTGACCGATTGCACGTCGCTGATGCGCCGCTCGGCCCGGTCCGACAAGATCCGGTCTGCGACAGAATTTTCAGCATCCTCCAGCGCGCGGATAACCGATGCGATCTCATCGGCCGTGCCAAGTCTTAGAAAATACCCCTCCTCCTGTCGCCACTGTAGAATATCACGCTCTTCCAGCACCTTAAATGCTGATCGAATAGGCGTACGCGACACGCCGCACGCCTCAGAAAACGTTTGTTCGGCCAGATGATCGCCAGATTTCAGACCGCGCGCCATCGCCACGCTGAGGATTTTCTGCGCCAGCGCAAGGTGGTTTTGCCTGACGTTTCGGCGCGCCTCAGTCACGGCCACACTCCTTTTGCCGAATGAGCATCCAATATTTCAAGCCAAAGGCACAAAAGAACACCTAATACAGTTTGACGTATTTTTACTAATCTTAATACTGTTGCGGAAAGTGGTCTATAATGTCCACAAATAACCAAAATGACGCGGCGGCCATGATGCCCGCGCACCGACAGCAAAAACGGAGGAATAGGATGTTTAGTAAACTCAAGATCATTGGCGCCGCAGCGATGGGCACAGGGCTGGCCCTGTCGGCCAGCGTCGCGGGGGCCGAAAAACTGGTCGTGTCCAACTGGGACGGCTACATGGCGCCCGGGGCAATCGACGCTTTTAACGAGGCCACTGGCAACGAGGCCGAGCTAGTGCTGCACGGCACCAACGAGGAGATCATGGGTAAGCTGATTGCGTCCAAGGGCAAGGGCTATGACGTCGTCTTCGTTTCCTCCCCCTTCGCTGAAGTGCTACATAATCTGGGGCTGGCTGAGGAGCTGGACCACGACAAGATCCCCAACATCGAGAACCTCTACGAGCAGGCGACGCAGCTTTCGCATGACGAAGGCAACACATTCTCGCTTCCCTATGCGTGGGGCACGACGGGCCTCTGCTATCGCTCGGATCTGGTTGAGGGCACACCGGATAGCTGGAATGACCTGCTGAAACCAACAGACGCGCTGAGCGGCAAGACCACAATGCTGGCAACCGACCGCTGGTTGCTGGGCGCCGCGATGCTGGCAAACGGCTATTCGGTCAACACCACCGACGAGGATGAATTGGCCACCGTCCGCGACCAACTGATCGAAACCAAAGGCACGTTGCTGGCCTATGACGACACGACCTTTTACGCCAAATTGGTTTCGGGCGAGGCCGAACTTGTGCAGGCGTGGGATGGCTGGTGCAACTACGGCATCGCGGAAAATGCTGACATCAAATACATCATCCCCAGCGAGGGTTCGGACCTCTGGGTCGACACCATGGTGATCCTCAAGAATTCCGAGCACAAGGAGGCCGCCTATGCCTTCGTCGACTTTATCCTCGACCCCGCAAACCACGGCTGGGCCGCCGAGAATATCCTCTACAAGGTGCCCAACAAGCCGGCGATGGAGGCGCTGTCCGAAGAGTTCGTTACGCAGTTTCCGAATATGGGCATCACTCCCGATCAACTGCTGAAATACGAGCAACTTCGCGATGTGGGCGAGGCCCAGCGCGCCTATTCGCGCACCGTGTCCGAGATCAAAGCCAACTGATCCACCACCTTATAAGGCCCCGAGGGAGGCGCGACCGCGCTTCCCTCAACCTGACCAAAGCGAGCAGATGACCGACCGCAAACCGCTATACCTGATGACGCCGGCGCTGGTGTGGCTCACTGCCTTTATGGTGGTGCCGTGCCTGCTGATCCTTGCGCTGGCGTTTTTCCGGCGCGGTATCTATGGCGGCATCGAATACACCTTTACGATGGAAAACATCGCGCTGGTGTTCGACCCTCTCTATGCGGGGATTTTCCTAAAATCGGCGTGGATCGCGGGGCTGTCAGCGACCATCGCCGTGGTGATCGGCTACGCTGCCGCCTATGCCATCGCCGCCGCGCCATCTCGCCGTCAGGCAACGCTGCTCTTTTTTGCAGTGCTGCCGTTTTGGTCAAATTATCTCGTGCGCACCTACGCCTGGATCGTGATGCTGAATCGCGAAGGGCTGGTCGCCGGCATCGCTGCTTGGCTGGGCTATGACGGCGAATTGCCCAAGATGCTCTATACCGAAACCGCCGTGGTGATCGGGCTGGTCTATAACTACCTGCCTTTCGTCATTCTGGCCTGTTATGCGCCCCTGTCGCGCCTCAACCCCGAAATCGCGGAGGCGTCGCGCGATCTGGGTGGCGGTGGCTGGACCACATTCCGGCGGGTGATCCTGCCGATGACGGTGCCGGGGATCGCGACGGGCTTTGTCTTTGTTTTTGTCCTCAGTATCGGCAATTTCGTGACGCCGGCCCTTCTGGGTGGTGGGCAATTCCAGATGATCGGCAACCTTGTTTATGCGCAGTTCCTTACGGCGAATGACTGGCCCTTTGGCGCCGCATTGTCGATGTTCCTGATCGCGATCATGATGGGCCTGCTGACCCTTCAGACCTTCGCGACCGAGCGTGCCTCTGGCGCTCGGCGGGAGGATTAGGTCATGCGCGGCACCGCCAACCCGAAACTAATGCTGATGATCCTCTCGGCAGTTTTCGCGTTCCTCTACATCCCGATCTCCGTCCTTTTTGCGCTGTCGTTCAACGAGGGCGGCTTGCCAACCGTATGGACAGGATTTTCGGTCAAATGGTACGGCGAGCTGTTCCGCAACGGCGACATCATGGGCGCAGCCCTCAACACGCTGATCGTTGCCATAGTGTCCACCATCCTCGCAACGATCCTTGGTACACTTCTTGCCGTGGGTGTCGAAATCCGCCGCCGCAAGGGACGGTTCCTCGAGACGATAATCTTTGCCCCCATGATCATCCCAGACATCGTGCTGGCCATTGCGCTGCTTAGCTTTTTCTCCTTGCTCAACTTCACGATGGGCCTGCACACCGTGATCGTCAGCCACGTTGTCTTTAACCTCGCCTTTGTCTGCTCGGTCGTACGCGCGCGGCTGAAAACGTTCGACTGGTCCATCGTCGAGGCGTCTACCGATCTGGGCGCGCCGATGGTCGTCACCCTTTGGCGCGTGGTACTGCCCGTCATGCTGCCCGCCGTGATCGCGGGCGCGTTGCTGGCGTTCACGCTGTCGCTCGACGAATTCATCATCGCGTTCTTTACCGCAGGCGCGGGCCGCGACTCTATCACATTGCCGATGCAGATCTTTGCCATGATCCGTTTCGGCGTCACCCCTGAAATCAACGCGCTCGCCGCTATTGTGATGACCGTGTCGGTTATCATCCTGGCCCTGTCGCAGCGCCTGAACCGTGGAGGGCTACCGGGCCAATGACCGAAAGCTTGCTATCCATAAAGGGCGTAGAGAAGCACTTTGGCGCGGTCCGCGCGATCGACGGGATCGACCTCGAGATCTATGAGAACGAGTTTTTTGCCCTCCTCGGCGCGTCGGGCAGCGGCAAGACGACGCTACTGCGGATGCTGGCCGGCTTTGAGATACCTGATGCTGGGCAAATCATTCTGGATGGCAAGGACGTGAGCCGCATCCCGCCCAACCATCGACCGGTCAACCTGATGTTTCAGTCCTATGCGCTTTTCCCGCATATGAGCGTGGCCCAGAACATCGCCTACGGGCTCGAGATGGAAAAGCTGCCAAAGGCGCAGATCAAATCGCGCGTGGACGAGATTCTCGACGTGATCCAGCTGGGTCACTTGGCCAAACGAAAGCCCGACCAGCTATCGGGCGGCCAGCGCCAGCGCGTCGCCCTTGCCCGTGCGTTGGTCAAGCGCCCGCGCCTCTTGCTATTGGATGAGCCACTGGGCGCACTGGACAAAAAGCTGCGCGGCGAAATGCAGCTGGAGCTAAAGCGCATTCAGCATGAGTTCGGCATCACCTTCATCATTGTTACGCACGATCAGGAAGAGGCGCTGGTCATGGCTGACCGCGTCGCGATCCTGAAGGATGGCAAGTTGCTGCAATCAGGCACCCCGCGCGAGATTTACGAGCATCCCGGCAGCCGCTTTGCCGCGGATTTCATCGGCGTGATGAACTTCTTTCCTGTACGCGAGGTGGACGGCAAATTGATTGCTGAGGATGGCAGCGTCATTGCAGCCGGAACGCCGCTAAGCGCGGGCCAACAAGGCGTCGCGGCCGTGCGCCCCGAACGTCTGAGCCTGACCATCAAGGCCGAGAACAGCATCACCGGCAAGGTCGTCGCGACTGCGTATCACGGGCTGGATCTGCAGGTGCATTTGAAAACCCCTGCCGCGCCCGAGCCTATTCTGATGCGCCTGACCGCAAGCGATGCCGAGGCGCGCCCAGTGGCCGAAGGCGACGAGATTACCGTTTACTGGGCTGCGCGCGACACACGCGCATTCCCCCTCTGACACACCATAGACCGCGTTTAAGCGGCACCAGAACAAACCGACAAGGAGACCACCCAATGACCCAGAAAACCTTCGCCTTCTTTCCTGAGGCCGCCTTTGGCCCTGCCCTCAATTCAGTTGGTATCGCACAGGCGGTCGAGCGGAAGGGCCACAAGGTGGTGTTCCTGTCCGATCCCGGCTTTGTCGATATCTACAAGGACTACGGCTTTGAGGCGTATCCCGTGAACCTGAGCGAGCCGATGCCCCCCGAGAAGATGGCCAAGTTCTGGGAGGATTTCATCAACGGACACATCCCCAATTTTCGCAAAGCGCCGATCGACCAGATCGACAACTACGTCAAGGAATGTTGGGAGGCGATCGTCGACAGCGCAAAATGGGCCGAAAAGGACCTGCCGGGCATTCTGGCCGAGATTAAGCCGGATGTGATCGCCGTCGATAATGTGATCCTGTTCCCCGCGATCAAGCAGTTCGGCGTGCCGTGGGTGCGCGTCATTTCATGCTCGGAAAACGAGATTGAGGATGCGGATATCCCGCCGCACCTGTCGGGCATGTCGGTGGACGACACCGCCGGTCATGCGGCCTTTCGCAAGAAATTCAATGAGGTCATCAAGCCGATTCACGACGATTTCAACGCTTTCCTAAAAACCACCGGCGAAGACCCTTACCCCATTGGCGAATTTTTTGAGCCGTCGCCGTATCTGAACCTGCTGCTCTACCCTGAGCAGATGAAATACAACCGCGCCCAGCCGCTGGACCCGAAGCGCTTCCAATATCTCGAAGGCTGTGTGCGGCAGGACAAGCCGTATGAGGTTCCGACGTTCAAGAAGAACAACGACGGCCCCCTGCTCTATGTCTCGTTCGGCTCACTGGGTGCTGGCGATACAGACCTGCTCAAACGGATCATCAAACTGATCGGTGGCAGTCGCTACCGCGCGCTGGTCAACGTGGGCGATTACGAGGCCGAGTATTCGGATATTCCTGACAATGTCATCATCGGCAGCTGGTTTCCCCAGCCCTCGGTCATCCCGCAGGTCGACGCGGTCATCCACCACGGCGGGAACAACTCGTTCACCGAATGTCTCTACTTCGGCAAGCCGGCGATCATCATGTCCTACGTTTGGGACGGCCACGACAACGCGATGCGCGTGCAGGAGACGGGTCACGGCTTCCGCTCGGACCGCTACGAGTGGACGGATGCGGATCTGACGGCCAAGATTGAGGCCTGCCTGACGGATGAGGACATGGCGGCGCGACTGGCCAAGACCAGTGCGCATATGCAGTCGCAGAACGGTCAGGAAAAGGCGGCAAAGCTGCTGTGCGATCTAGCAGAGGCGCAATAATGACCGATCTCAAATCATCCGCACCCCATATCCACGATGCGACAACATATGACGATCTGGCCGATTGGGGCCCTCAGCCGGATATGATCGCGGGCCAGTCGCATTCGACCGGGCGGCTCTTGCACAAGGGACCCGGCAACTCGCCCGAAACGGGCGTCTGGGTCTGCACCCCCGGCAAATGGCGCATTTCCGTGCCGCGTGATGAGTTCTGCCATTTCGTAGCGGGCCGCGTTACCTACCGCCGCGATGGCAGCGATGAGGTGATCGAGGCAGGTCCCGGCACCTGCGTCATGTTCCCTGCAGGCTGGGAAGGCACCGCCGAGATTACCGAAACGCTACGCAACATTTACATGCTTGTTTGAAGGAGAAAACCGATGAAAGCACCTGTGATGCAAAACCCGCTGGAGATCACCGACACCGTCGATTGGGGCATCATCCCCACGATGATAGAAGGGGAAAGCCACGTCTCGGGCAAGGTCCTGCACAAAGGACCAGATGGGCAGAGCGAATGCGGCCTTTGGATTTGTACGCCCGGCAAATGGGACTGCCACGTGACATCGGACGAGTTCTGTCATTTCCTTGAGGGGCGCTGCACCTATGTGCACGAATCCGGCGACGTGATTGAAATCACGCCCGACACAGCGGCGTTCTTTCCCAAGGATTGGAAGGGCGTCTGCACCGTCCATGAGACCATCAAGAAGGTCTATATGATCCGATGATCGCAGCGCCTGCCAGCACACTCAGCATCCCTGCCGCCGGTTTTTTGGCGGCAGAGGGTCATGATGATGCAATCCTGACGCCCTTCACGGCAGACGCATCCCCCCGGCAGTATCACAGGCTGGAGGGGCGCGGCCTGATCCTGATGGAGGATCCCACCGATCCCGTCGGGTATGCCGCCTACTTGCGTCTGTCGGCGCATCTGAACGCGCTTGGATTGTCGGCCCCCCGCGTCATGGCACAAGATCCGGCAAATGGACTGGCCCTGATCGAGGACCTGGGCGATGCAACCTATGCGCAATGCCTAAGGACAGGCGAGGATGAGCGCGCGCTTTACTGCCTCGCTGTCGACGCGCTGCTGCACCTGCATCACGATCCCCGTAGCGCTGAGGTGGATCAGCCGCTCTATGATCTGGACACCCACCTGAATGAGCTGGCGATCTTTGCCGAATGGTTTGCACCCGCGATCGCGCCGGGCCTAAGCGACGATTTCGCGCGAGATTGGCGCGTCCGTTGGCATGACGCGTTGGACCCGATTGCAGTACGCCATGACACGCTGGTGATGCGCGATTTCCATATCGATAACCTGATGCTGCTACCCGCGCGGATGGGCGTCGCCCGCTGTGGTCTGTTAGATTTTCAGGACGCAGTCATCGGCCCTTGCGAGTATGACCTTATGTCACTCTTGCAAGACGCGCGCCGCGATCTGGCGCCGGGTCTGGAGGACGAGATGCTGGCGCGGTACATCGAAAATGCGCCCACTATTTTGGGAAATGCTGCGGATATTCGCCAGCGCTATCACATTCTCGCTGCGCAGCGACACGCGCGCATCCTAGGTGTCTTTGTCCGGTTGGACCGCCTAAGTGGCAAGCCGAACTACCTCAAATGGATGCCCCGCGTCGCGCAGCAATTGCACACGGCCCTAGAGGCCGCGCAGCTAAGCAGTATCGCAGCGCTGCTGGAGGCACACCTGCCGGGTTGGCAGGCCGACGCTTCTCGAATCACCCCCACTCAACACACTGAAAGGGCAGTATAATGTCCGACAATCTTGCACCCGCCTATTATGTCGCCCCCGGCTTTCACGCCAGCCAAGGCGCACCGCGCGATGTGATTGATCCTGCCACGCTAGAGGTCGTCGCCCAGCGCGCAGAGGTCACGCAAAGTGAGATCGCGACCGCCCTTGCCTCCGTCACTGCCGCGCAGAAAATGTGGGCGCAGACCGACGCCAAAACCCGCGCCGCGATCTTGCACAAACTGGCAAGCGCGATTGAGGCGCATGACATGACAGACTGCGCAATCCTGATGAGCCGCGAGATGGGCAAGCCCTACCCCGAAGCCATCGGCGAAGTCGCCAACTGCGCGCCGATTTTCCGCTACTATGCCGAAATGGCCCGCGACGAGGCGGGCAAAGTGGCGGGCACCACGCAGATGGGATCACTGCAATTCGCCCGGTACGAGCCTTTGGGCGTGTCGGTGCATATCATGCCCTTCAACTTCCCTATCCTGCTGATGTGTTGGACAGTCGCCGCGTCACTCGCCGCAGGCAATGGCGCGATCATCAAGCCTGCTGAGGCAACGACCCTGTCGACGCTGGAATTCATGAAGGTGTTCTCAGGCCTGCCCGAAGGCCTCGTCGCCTGCCTGCCCGGCGGCGTGGATGTGGGCCGCGCGCTGGTCGACAGCCCCAAAACGCACGCCGTCGCGTTTACCGGATCGGTCAAGGCGGGCCGCGCTGTGGCCGAGGCCGCCGCACGGCGCCTGAAACCCGCGGTGATAGAGGCGGGCGGATCGGACCCGATGATAATCACTGCCCATGCCCCCATCGCCATCGCAGCAGCCGGGGCCGTTACCGGTGCATTCCACATGAGCGGCCAAGTCTGCACCTCGACCGAGCGAATGTATGTCGTGGACGCAGTGCATGACGAATTTGTCGCCGCATTCGTGACCGAGACGCAGCGCCTGCGCGTCGGCAATGGCCTGCAAAAGTCCGAGATCGGCCCATTGGTCAGTGAGGCAGCCCGCGACAAGGTGGCGCGGCTGGTGGATGACGCCGTCGCGCAAGGCGCAGTAGTCGAATGCGGCGGGCGCATCCCCGAGGGGCTTGAGACTGGCTGGTTCTACGCCCCTACGATCCTGACGAACTGCACACCAGAAATGGCGATCCTGAACGAGGAGGTGTTTGGCCCCATCGCCGCCATTGTCCGCGTTCCTGACTTCGACACAGCTATCACCATGGCCAATGACAGCGAGTTCGGGCTTGGTGCGTCGATGTTTACCACCGATCTGAATGAGGCGCATGAAGCGTACGAGCGATTGGAGGCCGGGATGGTCTGGATCAACAATCCTATGATCGACAATGACGCGCTTCCTTTCGGCGGCTGGAAAAACTCCGGCATCGGGCGCGAGCTGGGGCGCATGGGCCTCGACACGTTCCGCCGCACTAAAATGGTCATCATGGATCACAAGCCACAGCGCCACGACTGGTGGTATCCCTACGACGACGACTGGTTCCTTGAGGAAGGCGGCCGCAAGCATGTATAGGCTGATCCCATGACCAAATACGCCGCCGCCAAACCCGCGCCCTACTGGCGCGAGACCGTCACCAATCCGGTTACCGCCGCGCCGCTGGACGGCGATATCGCCTGCGATCTGGCCATCGTCGGGGGTGGCTTTTCGGGCCTCTGGTCGGCCCTAAAGGCGCGAGAGCGGATGCCGGATGCCCGTATCGTGGTGCTGGAGTGCGGCCAGATGGGCAACGCCGCCAGCGGGCGTAATGGCGGATTTTGCGCGCCCAGCATTTCGCATGGGGTAAGTAACGCGGTCGCGCGCTGGCCCGATGAGGCCGAGGCGCTGGTCAGGCTGGGGCGCGAAAACCTCGACGGGCTGGAGGCCGATCTGGACACCTACACCATTGACGCCGAGTTCGAGCGTGAGGGCAAATTGAACGTCGCCGCCACGCCGTGGCAGGCAGCTGGTTTGCGCGACATGCACGCGGCCTATGCACGCTTTGGCATCAAGACCGAATTGCTGGAGGGCGCAGCACTCGACGCGCGCTTTGATACGCCGCGCTATCATGCCGGCCTCTTTGAGCCGAACTATGCGTTGGTGAACCCCGCCAAACTGGTGGATGGGCTGGCCAAGACGGCGATCGCGCGGGGCGTGCAGATATTTGAGGATACCAAGGTTACGGGCCTCAGGAACACCGGGGGCGGTGTGCGCCTGATGACCGCCGCTGGCACCATCACCGCCGCGCAGGCGATCCTCGCCACCAATGCCGCCGTGCCGCTGCTGCGGCGGCTGCGCCCATCGATTATTCCGATCTTTGACTATACCTTGATGAGCGAGCCACTGACGGGGGCGCAACTAAAAGCCATCGGTTGGCAGGGGCGCTACGGCATTGCTGACAGCGGCAACCAGTTTCACTATTTCCGCAAAACGGCGGATAATCGCATCCTTTGGGGTGGGTATGACGCCGTCTATCACTATGGCAGCGGACGGGGCGAGGAACTGCATCACCGCGATGTCACCTACACCCGGATCGAGGCAAATTTTCGCGATGCCTTCCCCGCGCTTGGCGATATCGGATTCACCCACCGCTGGGGCGGCATTATTGACACGTCCGCGCGCTTGACCGCCTTTGTTGGAACGGCCATGGGCGGGCGCGTGGCCTATGCCGCCGGTTTTTCTGGTCAGGGCGTGGCGGCGACGCGCTTTGGCGCATTGACGATGCTGGACCGGCTAGAAGGCAAGGACACGGAGCGCACCCGCCTCAAAATGTTGCGTAGCAGTGCTGTGCCCTTCCCACCCGAGCCGCTGCGCAGCTTTGGTATAAAATGGGCGCAGCGCGATCTTGCACGCGAGGATGCAACAGGGCATCGCTCACTCTTTCTCAAAACGCTCGACCGGTTCAACATCGGCTTCGGTTCATAAGGTAGTATCATGACCAACCCCGCAAATGTCATCCCGTTCGACATGTCTGTTCCTGCCCGCGAGGCCGTCACAGACGATCCTGCCGCCGTCGACACGCCCTATCCCGCGACCTGCTGGCGGCACTTCCAGAACGAGGGCAAAGGCGCGAGCGCCGGGATATGGGAGGCGGAGCCGCATCTGGAGCGGTGCAAGTGCGATTTTGACGAGATGTGCCATATCCTTGAGGGTGAGGTATGCCTGACCGACAGCGCGGGCGTGCAGCGCCGGTTTGGTGCCGGTGATACCTTTGTCGTTGCGGCTGGCTTTGGCGGGACGTGGGAAAACCTGACGCATGTGCGCAAGGTGTACTTCATCCTCGCCTGAGGCCTAGCTGCGCACGCCGGGGCGCAGACGCAGCAGCCAGATGAACACCGCCGTCATAACTAGAAACATCAAGCTAAACGGGCTCGTGATAAATATCAGCGGATCGCCCTGCGACACGATCATAGAGCCGCGCAAAAACTTCTCAAGGTATGGCCCCAAGATGACGCCCATCAACATAGGCACCGCCGGATATTCGAACCGGCGCAGCGCGAAGGCGAAGATACCGATCGCCAGCGCCATCCACATCTGAAAGCCCGAAAACGACGAGGCATAGACCCCCGCCATCGAGATCAGGCCAATAAAGCCATAAAGCGCGCCGCGATTGATCCGCGCCAGCCGCAGGTAGAATGGGCCGAACGCAATGACCGAGATCATGACGAAGGCCGATGCGACGAATAGTGCGGCAAACATCGGGGCAATAGCGTCCGTATGCTGCGTCAGCAGGCCGGGGCCGGGCACGAGACCGTGGATCAGGAACACGCCGAAGATGATCGCCGTCACCGCGTCGCCCGGAATACCCAGCGTCAGCAGCGGGATGATCGCGCCACCGCACATCGCATTGTTCGCCGATTCCGATGCGGCCAGCCCCTCATGCGAGCCTTGGCCAAATTCGCTTGGATGCTTGGCCGTGCGCTTGGCCTCGGCATAGGCGATAAAGGACGCCATGGAGGCACCGCCCCCCGGCAACATGCCAATCAGCACGCCGATGATCGAGCTTTTGATATAGAGCCACGCGCCGATCTCGCGGACGATATGTAAATCGGGGATGAAGTCGCGGTGCCGCAGCCGCGGCATGTCAGCCACCGCGACGCCCATCGCGTTTCGCGCCGGGATTGTAGCCTGCACCAGCAGTTCACAAACGGCGAACAGGCCGATGACGGCGGGCAGTAATCCAATCCCCTCGACCAGATGGTAGCTGCCGAAATCAAAGCGCCCTTTGGGCACCATCGGGTCAATCCCTACGGTCGAAATCATCAGGCCCAGCGTCATTGCGATGATCGCCTTCCACAGCGATCCGCGCGATACGATGGTCACTGTCACCACCGCGAGCAGCACCAGCGAGAATTTCTCGGGCGTGCGGAAATAAAGCGCCAGCGCGCCGATGGGCTGCGCCAGCAGCATCAGAATCAGCGCTCCGATCATGCCGCCAACCGATGAGGCAAAGGCATCAAGGCTCAGCGCCTGCGCGCCTTGCCCCTTCTTCATCAAGGCGTGGCCATCGATGCTGGTAATCGCG
The DNA here is from genome assembly GCA_024636515.1 of Roseovarius sp. Lineage (GTDB taxonomy): Bacteria > Pseudomonadota > Alphaproteobacteria > Rhodobacterales > Rhodobacteraceae > Roseovarius. Next base: position 11,891 of record JAGXGX010000086.1, on the reverse strand, counting down.
CCCGACGGTGCGCCGGGAATGTTCAGCGTGATGCCGGTGATCGAGCCCGCATAAATGCCAGCCATGTAGATGCCCATGACCATGATCAACGCGTTCGTCACCTCCATCCCGAAGGTAAATGGCAGCAACAGAGCGATAGCCAGCGTCGCCGTTAGGCCCGGAATAGCGCCAAAGAAAAGGCCCAGCATGAAGCCGCCGAGCAGATAGAGGAACGGCCATAACGTAAAAAGCGTCGAGAAACCGCCAAGGAGATCCAGCATGGTCTAAAAGATCCATGTCGGCAGGTAGAGGTCGAACAACTTGACGAAAAAGAGCCAGCCAAAGCCGGTGATGATTACCGCCGTTATGGCTGCGACGATCACGGACCGCACCGAGCGGCCGCCATCCTCGAAATTGAAGTAGAGCGCGACCGCAAAGGTATACGCCCCGGCGGTGACAATATATCCGGCGCGCTCCAGCCCTGCGGCGAAGCCCATTGTAAGCAATGTGATGATCAGCGGACCGGTGATGCCAATGGCTGGCACGTGGTCTGACTTTTCACTTGGGACGGGTGCATCCGCACTGCGGCTGTTGCGTAGCTCAGCTATCAAAATGCGCCCGGCAGCCAGATAAAGGACCGCACAGAGGACAATGGGCAGGAAGGACGCGCCCGGTTCCACTCCGTTGCTAAAAGGCACGCCCAGCTTGAATATCTGGCTGGCATAGACGGTGTTTAGCACAAGAAGCACGAGCGCAAAGATCGCTTGTCCGTTCGGGCGGGCAGAGCCGGTCATTCGGGGGCGATCCTTTGTGCGAGGCGGATGGGCGGGGCTATAAACCCCGCCAAGCCGTTACTTTTCCAAGATACCTTGCTCAACCAGATTGTCGATCAGCGCAAACGCCTTTTTCTGCGATGCCTCGACATATGCAGTCGTCTCTGCCCCGTCCATATAGACGGCGCCCATAGCGGTTTCCTCAGCGCGGGCCTGAAACTCGGGCAGGTCGAACACTTCGGAGAATGCTTTTTCCAGCACGGCCTGCTGCGCCGGGTCGATGCCCTTCGGCGCGGCGATCAGGCGAAAGCTGCCCCAGATCACGTCATAGCCCAGTTCTTTGAACGTCGGCACATCAGGCAGGAACTCGCTGCGCTTTGTTCCCATGACGCCCAGCACGCGGGCTTGTCCCGATTGCACGGCGGCATAGACCGCGGACGCACTTAGCGATGCGGCGTCCGTCTCGCCAGACAGCAGCGCCTCGCGCTGCGGGCCAGAGCCGTCGGGATAGGGCACGTGGTTCACCTCAATGCCGGTCGCATCCGCCAGATCCAGCGCGGGCAGGTGCCACACGCCGCCGCTGCCCACGTTCGAGATCGACAGCTGGCCGGGGTCGGCCTTGGCCGCCGCGACGAAATCCTCAAGCGTCTGATAAGGCGAATCGGCGTTCACGGCCAAAACAGTGGGGTGCACGGTGACCGAGGCCAGATACGTCAGCTCGTTGGTGTCGTAACCGGGCACTAACCCATAATAGGGCACGGTGATGACGCTATCCCACGTAAGCGAGCCGATGGTGTACCCATCGGGCCGCGCCTTCATCAGGCGCAGCGTGCCGATACCGCTTTGGGCGCCGGTGATGTTCTGGGTGTTGATACCCACGCCCAGCGTCTTTTCGGCGAAGTTCATGAATGTGCGCATGACGGTATCCGTGCCGCCCCCCGCACTCCACGGCATGATGTGCGTCAGATCCTTGTCGGGGTAGTCCTGCGCGGATGCGCCTCCGGCAAAGGGCAGCGTGAGGGCGAGCGCCGCAAGCGCGGCCTTTCTGCGTGTGAACGTGATCATGTTATTATCCTTTTTCCCTGTCGGTTGTCGCGCGCGGCCACTCTTGAGCCGCGCGTCTTAACCCATCCAGCGGCGGACGGGGGCCTTCGCTTCTTCCAGTGGCTGGCAGACGATATCGACCAGCGTCGGACCGTCATAGGCAATCGCCTCCTTCAGGACTGCTTCCAGCTTGGCCGGGTCTTCGACCTTCCACGACTTGATGCCATAGGCGGCAGCGACGGCGGCCTGATCGGTGCGGTTAAAATCAACATTATAGTAGCGCCCGCCGCAATCATCATGCTGGCTGGCCTTGATCCACCCGAAGGTTGAGTTGGAAAACACGATGTAGGTGATCGGCGCGCGGCAGCGTGTCACTGTCTCTAGCTCGCCGCAGGTAAAGCCGAATGATCCGTCGCCCATCAATCCAACGACCTTGGACTGCGGCCTGCCAAACCACGCCCCGAGGGATGCCGACAGCGCATAACCCAGCGCGCCATGCGCGCGGTTGGTGATGAAGTGGCGGCCCGGCTTGGGTAGCTGGTAATAGGCCGAGAAATAAGGGCAGGACGTGCCGGGGTCCGACACGATCGTCGCATCGTCCGGCAGCACACGCTGCAGCGTGGCGATGATCCGCTCGGGGCGAATTGGCGCCTCATCCGATTGGGCCAGCACGTCGAACTTGTCGAACTTGCGCTTGCGGATGTCAGCCACGGCAGCGGCCCCGCCAAAGGTGCTGGCACCCTGATCGCGGCGGTCCAGCTCAGCGTTCATAGCGTCCAGCGTCATGCGCAAATCGCCAACGACGCCCACCTCTGTTGGCAGGACTGCACCGATGACCATCGGATCGACATCACAATGCACAACCCGCGTTCCGGGCTGTGGCGCCTCCCACCGCGAGGTGGTGGTGGAGCCTGCACGGCAGCCCATAAACACGACCAGATCGGCAGCGGCCATCGCCTCCCACGTCTCGTCCGTGCCGCCGTTCGATCCGACGACACCCAGACAATTGGGGTGCGTTTCCGCCAGGCTACCTTGCCCAGAGATCGACGTGGCGACGGTGATATCCAGCCGTGTGGCTAGGCGGTCCAGCGCGTCCATCCCGCCCGCGATGACCACGCCGCCACCGCACACGATCAGCGGCGATTTGGCCGACAGGATCGCATCCAGCGCCGCCTCGACCGCGCCCTGCTCGGGGCCAGTGCGGTAGGCGGGATAGCTGGTCAGTTGTTGATCGGCCCAGACGTCATCGACGGGCACATCGTCATATTGAATGTCATATGGCAGACCCAGATGCGCGGCGCCCGAGCGGCCCGTCGTCATCGCACGAAACGCTTGGCGGACCATGCGCGGAATATGATCGGCGCGCTTGATGACCGTGTTCCACTTGGTCAGCGGGCGCATCAGCGCCTCTTGGTCGACCTCAGTCAGGGGGTAGCGGCCATAGCTGGCGACAGACACATCCGTCGTGATGCCCAGCACGCCATAGGAGCTTTCATTCGCCTCGATCAGGCCCGGCAGGATATACGTCGCGCCGCCCCCCGATGGCCCCTCGCACACGCCCACGCGGCCCGTGACGCGCGAATAGCCGTCGGCCATGTAGGTTGCGCTACGCTCGTCCCGCGTAAGAATATGCTGAATCGGGTGGTCCAGTTGCAGCATCGCGTCATAGAACGGCAGCGTGGTATCACCGCACAGGCCAAAGATATGGCGCACTCCATGCGCCTCCAGGCTGCGCACCATGGCCTGTGCGCCGGTCATCGAATTGCTCATCATCGCTCCTTGGTGTGGCGGCGCGGATGGGTCCGGCCAAGCTGTATACAGGACAATATGCAGATCGGCATGCAAATCAATTGCTTTTTTCTATGCGCCAAGTAGCCTGCGCATATTGTCCCGCACCGGGCCGATCTGTAAGGCGCACGAATGGAACAAGACACTGGCGCGGTTGACCGCGCTTACCGCAAGCTCAAGGAAATGACCGCAAGCTTTGCGATCAAACCTGACGAGCGGCTGAACGAGAGCGCGATTTCCACCCAGCTCGAAATCAGCCGAACGCCCCTGCGCGAGGCGCTGAACCGGCTCACGGCCGAGGGATTTCTGACCTTTCGGCGCGGCCAAGGCTTTCACTGCCGCTCGTTGAACCCTGCCGAAATCATGGACCTTTACGAGGCCCGCGCCGCGATCGAAAGCCAGGCCGCACGCCTTGCCGCACGCCGCGCCGATCCCGGTGAGCTGGCCGAGTTGCAGACATTTCTGGAACAATCGAAGGCCGAATACAGCCCCGGCGCCTCCCCGGTTGAGTTGGTGCGACTGGATGAGGAATTCCACCGCCGCATCGCCCTGCTGTCACGCAATGCCGAACTGGTGCGCCTGCTGGATAACGCCGCCGCGCGCATTCATTATATCCGCGTTATCGACCTGCAATCGTTAAGCGAGCGGGACGGCGCGCCTGCCATCACCACCCAGCCGCACGCCCGTATTCTGGCCGCAGTTGCCGCGGGCGACGAGGACGGCGCAGCACGCGAGATGAGCTCTCACATCTCGCGTCGGTTGGAGGAGGTCACGCTGAACGTGCGCATGGCATTTTCGCGCATTTACGCACCTTAGAACCCCGCCACGCCGCCATCTTTGCGATGGTCTGAACCACCGATATAGCCATCGCCCATACGCCGGATCAGCTGCGCGCCGCCAAAACCGAACTCGGCTGCCGTCCCCTCGCGCACCACATCATGTCCCATGGCGCGCAACGCCTCGACGATTGCATCGGGCATGGCGTTCTCAACCGCAACTTTGCGGCCCGACACCACCTGCCATCGCGGTGCGTCGCTGGCTGCCTGCGGGTCCTGCCCCCACAGCATGGTGCGTAGCATCATCTGCAAATGCCCCTGCGCCTGCATCGGCCCGCCCATGACGCCAAAGCTCATCTCAGGCGCACCGCTCTTGGTGACAAAGCCCGGTATGATCGTATGGAACGGCCTGCGCGATGGGCCGACGCGGTTTGGATGGCCCGGCGTTGCGACGAAGCCTGCACCGCGATTCTGCATGTGGATGCCCGTCCCCGGCACCACCACGCCGGCGCCAAAGCCCATGTAGTTAGATTGAATGAACGACACCATGCGCCCGTCTGCATCCGCCGCGCTTAGATAAACGGTGCCGCCCGCGAGCGGCGCGCCCGCACCGGGATCGTCGGCGCGGCGCGTATCAATCAGGGCCGCGCGGCTGTCTAGATAGTTTGCACTCAGCAACGCCTCAGGACCAAAAGCCATGGCATCGGTATCGCCCACATGCACGTCGGCATCGACCAGCGCCAGTTTGGTTGCCTCGATCTGTAGGTGAAGCGCCACCGGATCATCGGGACCATAGTTCGCGATGCCGGTACGATCGACCAACCCCAGCGCGATCAACGCGGCAATGCCCTGCCCGTTTGGCGGTATCTCGCGCAACTCATACCCACGAAACGGCATCTGGAGCGTGCCGCACCAATCGGGCTTATGCGCGGCCATATCAGCCTCATTCAATGCAGCACCATTCGCGCGCGCGGCCTCGGCGATCTTGCCCGCCAGCGCGCCGCGATAGAACGCCTCGCCGCCGCTTTCAGCAATTGCCTCCAGCGTCGCGGCCAGCGCGGGGTTGCGGAATGTCTCGCCCGCCTTGGGTGCCCGCCCGCCGGGCATAAAACAATCCGCAAAACCGGGCTGATCCTTGAGCAACTCCGCGCCCTTAGCCCATAGCCCCGCGATAGTGGGCGAGACAGGGAAGCCGCCGCGTGCATACCCAATCGCAGGCTCGAACAGCTGTGCAAACGGCAGTCGCCCGTGACCCTTGGACAGCGCCACCCACGCCGATACCGCGCCCGGCACCGTCACAGCGCCCCAGCCGCGCTGCGGCACCCCGGCGTCGAACTGCTCGGGCGTCCATGCGGCGGGCGCGCGCCCTGATGCGTTCAGTCCGTGCAACTGCGAGCCGTCCCAAAGAATCGCGAACGCGTCCGAGCCAAGGCCGCATCCCGTCGGTTCAACCACGGTCAGGCAGATCGCGGCGGCGAGAGCCGCATCGATAGCATTGCCGCCGTTCGCCAGCATCGTCAGCCCAGCCTGAGCCGCCAATGGCTGGGACGTGGCCACCATATTCTGCGCGAAAACGGGTGTACGGTGGGTCGGATAATGAGGGCCGTCGGTCATAAGGGTGCTTTCGTCTAGGATTGTCATTTTGTCCGGCAGTGCAGCGTCACTGCAAGCGAGGGAATGGTCAGGACACCGCTCTGCCATTCTGCATCTACGCTTGCCTCGGCGCGGGCCGCGATATCACCGAGATCGTCAAAGAGAAGCGTAGCGCTGGCAAAGGCGCGCGCGCCTTGCGTGATCCGCAGCGCGAAACCGCCCTCCTTGATGTACCAGTCACCGCCGTTACGGCGGGCATCACCTCCGGCCAGCGCGGCATATCGCGCCGCTTCGCGCTCCGGCTCGGGATCGTGCACGGTGACCCCTGCGATACCGCAGAACCCGTTTGGGTGGCTCAGCCACTCGTCCCGCCAAACCAGTCCCGGCGTCAGGTGTTGGCAGAAATAGACGCGGCCAGCAGGAAATTGCGCCGCTGTCATCCGGACATTGCGGAACCGCGCAACATCATCCGCGCCGTCCACGGTCACCGGCCGTTCCAGCAAGATCGGCTCTTGCGGAGCGAAGCCAGCGGCGGCCAGACGCGCATATGTGGCGCCTGCGTCCCCTGTACGAAACACCAACCCGCTAAGGCCGAGCGGGCTGTCCAGCACCTCCTGCCGTTGTTTGCCTATGGCTGGCACGCCGACCAGCTCCAGATAGCTGGTGGGGTCGATCATCAGATGATTGATTGAACCTAGAGAGTGATGGCCGCGCGGCGTGAGGTGAAAGCCCAAACCCGTAAAAATTGCAGCGGCGGCGTCCATCCCGAGGGCAGTATTGATAACAAGATGGTCCAGTTGCATGGCGCTCTCCTATCGGCTTTGACCTTTAGTGCCCTGCCGGGCACCCGATGTCGAACCAGTTTGGCGACATGCGCGTGGCATTTTGCTAGGCTCTCCAACGTCTCCGCCGCGCATATCACGATGTCCGCCTTATCGGTTGCCTTTGTCATCATGCGGGCGGCATGCGAGTCGGAAAAGGCGCATAGGCCTAGGGCTATCGCGCATAGCGCAGGAGAATAGCCCCAACCAGTGTGGCGGCGGTCGCCAGCACCTTTGCCAGATCTAAACGCTCCTTGAGGCAAAAGACGCCGATCAGCAGTGCAAATACGACGCTTGTTTCGCGCAGTGCTGTGACCAGAGCGATAGGCGCCTGCGTGAACGCCCACGTCACCACCGCATAAGCGACAAATGACGCGCCGCCTCCGAATATGGCACTAGCGCGTCCCGATCCTGCGATACGCCCTAAAATGCCCGGATCGCGTGCCCCAAGATAGAGCGCCATCAGCGGCGCATTGATCAGCGCGACCCATGCATAAAATCCCAAGGACGTACCTGCGATCCGCGCACCATACCCGTCGACCAGCGAATAGGCCGCAATAAACATGCCTGTGACCAGTGCCAGCCCCGCAGCGCGACCGTTGCGCAACCCGTCCGCGCGGCGCACCAGAACGAGGCTAAGGATACCTGCGGCGATGATCGCGACCGCCAGCATCTCGGCGCCTTGCAGGTGCACGCCCAGCGCGGCGACCGAAACTACCGCGACGATCAGCGGCGCGGAGCCGCGCGCGATCGGATAGACTTGGCTCAGATCGCCATGCTCGTACGCGTGCATCAAAAACAGTTGGTAGCCGAAATGCAGCGCTAGACCCCCCGCCATCCACGGCAAGCTGGCAAGGCTTGGCAACGGCGCAAAGCATAGCGCCAGTGCCGCCAGAGGCGCGTGGCCGATCACGACCGCGCCCATGGCCGTCCTCTTGTCCGTGCTGCCTTTGACCGCCGCGTTCCAGACGGCGTGCAGGATCGCGGCGCCGAGAACGGCTAGGAATACGGTTAGGCTCATGCGCGGCTCCGGGTTGGGGCCACGCTAGCCTAGATGCGCCTCAGGACGGAAGGTGTATCTTGTACGCAGCCCGTATCGCCGCATCGACATCGGGGGCAAAGCGGGCCGCTGATCGCTCGGCCAAGATCGCTTCCTTACGCGCGGTCGCATCGGTGTTGAGGTCTGGCTTGCCCTCCTCCGCCCATTGCTTGGGGCTCATTCGGTTGCCGGTCTTGGGGTACTGGTAGTCACTCTCCATCCGGGCCAGCGTCTGCGGCGTGCCCAGATAATGACCGGGACCGCCGATGCAGACTGAGCGGATCTGCTCCAACCCAAGCGTCTCGTCATCGACTTCGATACCGCGCACGCAGCGCTGCGCATGGCCGATCAGATCATCCCCTAAAATCAGCGACTCAAGGCAAAAACCAAGCAGCGATGCATGCATTCCCGCCGCCTCGTACACCATGTTTAGCCCTGACAAGCCCGCCATCACGTTAGAGCACATCTGCTCCCACCCGGCTTGCATGTCGGGCAGTTTGGCATCTGTAATCCCCGCAGCCGCGCCGCCGGGCACATCATAGAAACGGTGCATCTGCGCGCAGCCCGCGCTCAGCAATGCCTGCTCGCCGGAGCCGCCCGTCATCGCGCCAGTGCGCAGGTCGAGGCCGAAGGGCCACGTGCCAAAGATCGCCGGATGGCCCGGCTTGACCGCGTCGACATAAACGAGGCCGGCAAGGCATTCGGCAGTCGCCTGCACGATGGCGCCCGCGATGGTCGAAGGCGCGGTGGCGCCCGCCATACCCGCGCTCAGCAGCAAGACGGGCATGCCGCCCTTGATGCACTCCTCCATCACCTCGCATGCCTCGGTGGCGAATTTCATCGGCGGCACAACGAAACAGTTGGAGTTCGACACAAATGGCCGCTCGCGCCATGCCGCCTCGCCACCTGCGATCATGTGCAGCAATTCGATCCCCTTGCGGGCAAAATCGCGCTCGGTGAACGAAACGCCGACATGCTTGGTCGTACCGGCGCAGCAGGCATAGATCGTGTTCAGGTCCATTTCGAGGTTGTCGGGAATATCGCGGCACACCATCGGGCGCTGTAAAAAATGGATATTGTCCAGCACGTCAGCGATCCGCGCGGCATCGTGTAGATCCTGAACGGTACATTCGCGGTAGTTGCGACCATCCACATCGATCATGTTAACCGCCGCGCCGGCGGTGCCGTAATGCACGCGGCTGCCCGATAGCTGCATGTCGTGCCGCGCGTCGCGGCCCATCAAGGTCACGCTGCGATTTGCGCGTGCAATCACGTCCTCGATCAGCGCGCGGGGGAAGCGAAGGCGCCCGTCATCACCCAGAATCGCGCCTGCACCCGTCAGATAGGCCACACCGCTGGCAGGCGCATCGGCAAGGCCGATCTGCTCCAGCGCGTCTAGCGCGGTATGGTGAATGCGTAGCACCTCGGCATCCGTCAGGGGGTTATACAGCCCCCCTTCCATGCCGGGCCTGATCGAGCGCATGGCATCGGACGGAGGTGCAGACCGGACAGCGCGGCGCGCAGCGCGTCCACCAGAGCGGCGTGGGGAGATATCGTTCATGTCAGGGGCCTCATTTGCGAGAGGTCAAAGGGAAATCGGCGAGCGGTCAGCGGCGATCCGCAGGCCTGCCCCGTGCCGCACGGCCCCTCTCGGCGCCGATGGTGCGCACGACGAGGGCGATCTTGCTGAATGGCGTCATGGCCATCTCTCCGCTTGTGACACCTCAACCTCAGCATGTCGCACGCGCGCCGTCTGTCCTGATCGCGACATATGTCGTTTTTGCACCATAGCGAGGCCGCGCCTCGCGCCCCTGACCTGCATCCGGGCAAATCGCGGCCATCTGCACTATTTCAAACCAGCTACGAAATTGATAAGCCCTGCGCGACCCAGAGCCATCCAGCCCCGCGAGGCCCGCCATGACCCAGATCAAGCTGCACAACACCCGCACGCGCAAGAAAGAAGTGTTCACGCCATTGGACGACAAGAACGTGCGGATGTATGTCTGCGGGCCAACTGTCTATGACCGCGCGCATTTGGGCAATGCGCGGCCCGTGGTGGTGTTCGACGTGCTCTACCGCCTGCTGCGTCACGTCTATGGCGAGGGCGCTGTGACCTACGCGCGAAATTTTACCGACGTGGATGACAAGATCAACGCACGCGCCGCAGAGTCGGGCCGCAAGATAGGCGAGATCACGGATGAGACGATCCAGTGGTTTCTGGACGATATGGGCAGCCTCGGCGCGCTGGAGCCAGACATGATGCCCCGCGCGACCGAGTTCATCCCCCAGATGGTAGAGATGATCGCAGACTTGATTGCCAAGGATCACGCCTACGAGGCCGAGGGGCACGTACTCTTCGCCGTCGAGAGCTACACCGAGTACGGCGCCCTATCGGGCCGCAGCATCGACGACATGATCGCCGGCGCGCGTGTCGAGGTGGCACCCTACAAACGCAACCCGATGGATTTTGTCCTGTGGAAGCCATCGTCGGATGAGCAGCCCGGATGGGACAGCCCTTGGGGTTATGGCCGCCCCGGCTGGCACATCGAATGCTCGGCCATGGCGTATGAACTGCTGGGCGCTTCGTTCGACATTCACGGTGGCGGCAACGACCTGATGTTTCCGCACCACGAAAACGAGATCGCACAAAGCTGCTGCGCCCACCCAGAGGGCGGCTTTGCGCAGGTCTGGATGCATAACGAGATGCTACAGGTCGAGGGCAAGAAGATGTCCAAGTCGCTGGGCAATTTCTTCACCGTGCGGGATCTGCTGGATCAGGGCGTGCCGGGCGAGGTGATCCGGTTTGTGTTTTTGAGCACGCATTACCGCAAGCCGATGGATTGGACGGCGGAGAAATCCGTCGAAGCTCAATCCCGGCTCCACGGCTTTATTGAACACATTGCTCAATATGGCGATCTAGAAGATTCCAGTCGTCTTGAGCCAGAACCCGCAATTGTTGATGCTCTTTCTGACGATCTGAATACTCATGCAGCAATTAACTGCCTTATCAAAATGAACGGTGCAGCAGATGCAGACAGATTGGCCCGGAATTTAGTGTTTTTGGGTATTTTCGATGATGACCAATTGGCGACCCGTGTCGCGACGCATCGTGGCGCGCTCACCTCTTTGGCGGCCATCGCAAAAGAGCTTCAAGCTAAACGGTTTCAGGCGAAAGAGAGCAAGGACTTTTCCGAAGTTGACAGGATAAAGCACATCCTGGCGCTGGCAAATGTCGGTATTAGAATGAACAAGGACGAGGTGCTTCTGAATCCCGAAATTGACTTCGACCCCTCCAAACTGGACGCCTTGAAATGACCGCGCCATCAACGACTAAGGCCAGCCCCCGGCCGCGGGTGGGGGTGAAGCCCCCGCCCATGGGGGCGGTGGGGGGCTGGCCGTGCCTCAAGCGGCACGGCCGTGGCGCACGGAGCGGCTGTAGCGCTCAACTGATACCCGCGCGAGGCGGCCAATGACCCGCACCCGCCTCTCCCTCTACGACACTACCCTGCGCGATGGGCAGCAGACGCAGGGCGTCCAATTCTCGACCGCTGAAAAGCAGCGCATCGCGGAAATGCTAGACAGCCTCGGCGTCGATTATATCGAGGGCGGCTGGCCCGGCGCGAATCCCACCGACAGCGCATTTTTCGATGCAGCCCCCAAGACACGCGCCCGCATGACCGCCTTTGGCATGACCAAGCGCGCGGGCCGCAGCGCGGCCAATGATGATGTGCTGGCGGCCGTGATGAACGCGGGCACAGCCTCCGTCTGCCTCGTCGGCAAGGCGCATGATTTCCATGTGGAGCGGGCGCTCGGCATCACGCTGGCCGAGAATACGGAGAACGTCGCAGCCTCCATCGCGCACCTCGTCGCTAGCGGGCGCGAGGCGCTGCTAGACGCCGAGCATTTCTTTGACGGCTACAAGGCGAACCCCGCCTATGCGCTGGAGGTCTGCCATGCCGCGCTGGGTGCAGGCGCGCGCTGGATCGTGCTGTGTGATACCAACGGCGGCACCCTGCCTACCGAAATCGGGCGCGTCACGGCCGAGGTTATCGCAACCGGCATCCCCGGCGACCGCCTT
>JAGXGX010000085.1 GCA_024636515.1 Roseovarius sp. | reverse complement strand
TTGCCGGACATGGCCGACACGATGACGATCACGTCATACCCTTTGGCCACCTCGACGCCTACGCGTTTGGCCGCGCGGCGAATCCGGTCCAGATTGGCGACGGAGGTTCCGCCGAATTTCATCACGAGAACGGGCATGGCCAGTATCCATTGGGCTAAGTTCGGGGGCGGTTTACGCGGGGGCGCGCCCAAGGGCAAGGGCACACACCGCGCTCAGCGCGCCTCGCGCACCATCTGGTGCAGGGCGGTCATCGCATCATCCGCGCGCGCATCGGGAACAAAGAGGTGGTCGTGAAAATACCCCGACACCGGATTTACGCCCATGCCGAGCTCGGCCAGCCGAGTGGTGATCCGGGCGAGGAAACCGACCGCATCGAGCGCTGAATGAACATTTAGCGTGATCATCCGGCAGGCGAATACATAATCGAATCCCGCCTCATCTGCTGCGCTTTGGGTGATGATGATCGTCGTGCCTTCGGCCTCCTGCATGATCATGCGCGGGTTAAGGGCGGGCGGCACATCGCGGTTCGGCAGCGTGACGAAAGCATACGTCTCTGCGTCCAGCACTGGCGACATCTCAGCCAGCAATTGTTTCAGATCCTGTCCGCCAGTCATCGCCGTCCTCCATGTCAGTCAAACGCGCCCCTAGGGGACGGGCGCGCGGCGTCAGTTCACCTTGCGCGCTATTTTAAACGGCAGGGGCATGATCGGCACGCCATCCTCAATCAGCTGGCGCGCCTCATCGACGCGGGCCTCGCCATGAATTGACCGCTCGGCCCCGCCGCCCTCGTGTATCTTGCGCGCCTCGGCGGCAAAATTCTTGCCGACATATTCGGAGTTTTTCTCGATCTTGCGGCGTAGGTCGGCCAGCGCTTGTTCGGCGGGCGACGCGGGGGCAGATAGCGCTCCGCGTCCCGGCTCGCTTGCGGGTGCAGTCACGGCTGTCGTTCGGCCTGCCTGAACGCTGGGTGCCATAACGGATTTCTCGATATCGCTATCGCCGCATACGGCGCAACTGACCATTCCGCGCCCTAACAGCTTGTCAAAGGCATCCGACGACTGGAACCAGCTGTCAAAGCGGTGGTCTTGCCCGCATTTTAAAGAAAACTTAATCATCGTTCAAAGCCCGCTGACGTCATGACTTAGATAACCGCGACAGCGCAAAAAACAAGCGCGCAAGAGCGTTTCGGGTCGCTGCGCTGGATCAGCTTTTGACCTTCTGGGGGTCGAAATTACGGATCATATGGGCCAAATCAGGCTCATCCACCAGCGCGGCGGCCTTCTTGGGGCGCAGCCACTTGCGCTTACGCTCCAGCGCTTCGGGGTATTTTGCGGCACATTCGCGCACCTTCATCGCATAGATCATGGTGACGCAAGGCAGATCCTCATCATCCTCCATCGCTTTGCGATAGGAATAGACGCCAAGGCATCGATCATAAACTTTGCCGCGCACGCCTGCCTCCTCCCATGCCTCGATCTCGGCACTTTCGGAGGGGGTTTTGCCATTCATCGGCCAGCCCTTTGGCACGATCCACCGTTTGGTGCGCCGGCTAGTGACCAGCAGCACCTCGGGCTTGCCGCGCACCATGCGAAAACACAGAGCACCGAATTGCGTGCGCACATCGCTTTTGTGCGCATCGGTCAAGTCAATAGGGGCCTGGGCCATGTTCAAGGGGCTGCTCACGATCTGTCTGCTTTGTCTCAATATCCGCGCGAGTGGTCGTCATATCTGCGATCTTGCGCTTTTGTTCTTGCTTTCGCACAATATATTGCGAAACCTCGCGAAAAACAACCATCCGAACATTATGGGTGCCGCCGGGCCGTTTGCGCAAGCGCGCCGCGCCCGGCCCCAGTGCCGCGCAGGAGGTTACGAATTGCGCCATAAGCCAACGAGTAAACGTCTTTTGGCAGCAGCCTGCCATGCGCTGTGCGCCGTGCTGGCGCTGTCTGTGATGTCCGGTCGGGTCATGGCAAAGGACCGCACCGTCGTTTTCGCTGCTGCATCTTTGCAGGGCGTGCTGGCTGAAATTGCGCCACTTTACGCGGGCGAGGTCGCCGTATCGGTCGGTGGCAGCGGCCAGATCGCACGCCAAATCGCACAGGGAGCGCCCGCCGATGTCGTGATTTTGGCGAACGCCGCCTGGATGGACTGGTTGGAGGAGCAGGGCAGCGTCGATCCCGCACGGAGCGTTGATTTGCTGGGCAATCGGCTAGTACTGATCGGGCCGGCGGGCGCGCCGGATCTGGCTGATGTATCCGTGGATGGGCTGCGGGCAAGGCTGAATGGCGGACGTATCGCGATGGGACAGACACAGGGCGTTCCAGCGGGCATATACGGGCGCGAATGGCTGGAGGCGGCAGGTCTCTGGGCTGCGATGGGGCCGCATCTGGCCGAGACGGACAGCGTACGCGCAGCGCTGGCGCTGGTCGCGCGCGGCGAGGCGCCGCTGGGCATCGTATATGCAACGGACGCGGCGGCAGAGACGGGCGTACGCGTACTCTACAATGTGCCGGACGCGATGCATGGGCCAATTGTCTATCCCGCTGCCGCACTCAGCGAGGCGGGCACGACTTTCGTTGAGTTTCTACAGGCCGACGCCGCGCGCGCCGTCTTTGCTGCGCACGGCTTTGCGCTGCCTGCGGGGGCGCGCTGATGCTCGACGCGGCTGCTTGGGACGCGCTGGCTCTGTCGCTACAGGTGTCGGCGACGGCGGTCATTTGCAGCCTGCCCTTAGCTATTGCAGTGGCGTGGTTTCTGGCACGGCGCCGGTTTCCGGGTCATGCGGTACTAAGCGCGATGGTGCATCTGCCGCTGGTCCTGCCGCCGGTCGTAACCGGCTATCTGCTGTTGCTTGCGTTTGGGCGAAACGGCTGGATCGGTGGCGCGCTGGCCGAGGTCGGTATTGTCTTTGCGTTCCGCTGGACGGGCGCGGCGCTGGCCGCTGGCATCATGGGATTCCCGCTGATGGTACGTGCCATCCGCCTATCGATTGAGGCAGTCGATCCCAAGCTGGAGGAGGCCGCGGCAACCCTGGGCGCGGGTCGCTGGGCAGCCTTCGCGCGCGTGACACTGCCGCTGATCGGGCCGGGGATATTGGCGGGGACTGTGCTGGGCTTTGCCAAGGCGATGGGCGAATTCGGCGCCACTATCACCTTTGTCGCCAACATTCCGGGCCAGACGCAGACGCTGCCCTCGGCGATCTATGCGTTCCTGTCGGTGCCGGGCGGCGAGGGGTCCGCAATGCGGCTGGTGGTGCTGTCGGCCAGTGTCGCCATCGCCGCCGTGCTAATATCCGAATGGCTGGCGCGGCGCATGGCGGCGAGGGTGCGAGGATGACTCTGAGCGCGCGCATATCGCACCGCTTTGGTGATTTCACACTAGACGCGACGTTCGAGGCTGGGCCGGGCGTCACTGCGCTGTTCGGCCCGTCGGGGTCGGGCAAGACGAGTATCGCCAATGGCATTGCCGGGCTACTGAGGCCCGATGCCGGGCGGATCGCACTGGCCGGTGACGTGCTGCTGGATATGGCGCGCGACGTTTGCCTGCCTGCGGCGCGTCGCCGGATCGGTGTCGTCTTTCAAGATGGGCGGTTGTTTCCGCACCTGACGGTCGCGCAAAACATCGCGTTCGGTGCGCGTTATGCGCCGCGAGGAGCACCGGGGCTGGATGGCGGCACCATTGAGGATATGCTGGGAATTGGCGCGCTGATGCATCGCCGCCCAGCAAGCCTGTCTGGCGGCGAAAAGCAGCGGGTGGCGATTTCCCGCGCCCTGACCATGCGGCCTCGTCTATTGCTGATGGACGAGCCGTTGGCAGCGCTGGACGGCCCGCGCAAGGATGAGATCCTGCCCTATCTAGAGCGCCTGCGCGACAGCGGTGCCGTGCCCATCGTCTATATCACCCACTCCATGGCCGAAATCGCCCGGCTTGCGGATCGCATTGTCGTATTGCGCGCGGGCCGCGTGCTGCGCGCGGGCGATGTGACGGATGTGCTAAGCGATCCGGCCATGGTGCCGCTGATCGGTGTGCGCGAGGCGGGATCTGTCCTGATTGCGCGCGTGATTGAGAATAGGCCGCAAGGCCTTAGCCGCCTTTCAATCAACGGCGGCGAATTGCACCTGCCGGGCGTTGACGCGGAGGTGGGAAAATTCTTGCGCATCAGGATATTGGCGCAGGATGTTCTAGTGTCGATGGAACGGCCCGTTGGCCTGTCTTCGCGTAACATTTTGCCTGCTGTGGTTGAGGAGGTGCATCGCGGCGACGGACCGGGCGTGGCTCTGTCGCTAAGGCTGGGAGAGGATCGGTTGCTGGCGCGGATCACCGCAGACGCGATGGACGAGCTAGGCCTTGCGCCGGGCACCAACTGTTATGCGATATTAAAGGCGACAGCGGTGGCACGCGCAGATATTGGGGCGATGAGTGGCTAGTCTTTTGACTGCCTAATGAGAGATATATCCGCAGGTAATTACGCCTAACTTGCCTAAATCAAACAATTAACTCATTCCGCGAAATGACAGGCCGCCATTGTGCCGCTAGTTTCAAGCTCGCGCAGGAGCGGACGCTCGCTGCGGCAAATATTCTGTGCGATGGGGCAGCGCGGCGCGAAGGGGCAGCCGGGGGGCGGATTGACCGGATCAGGCAATTCGCCCGGCTCGCGCGGGGCATCAAAAGAGCCACCTTCGAGGCGCGGAATCGCGGCGAGCAGCAGCTGCGTATAGGGATGCTTGGGGTCGCGGTAGATCGCATCAGTCGTCGCCAGCTCCATCACTTGGCCCAGATACATGACGGCGACGCGGTCGCCAAAATGTTCGACCACGCTGAGGTCGTGAGTAATGAACATGTAGGTCAGGCCGCGCTCGTCCTGCAGATCGTTCAGCAGGTTTAGGATCTGCGCTTGGATCGACACGTCGAGGGCGGAAATCGGCTCGTCCGCTACGATGAACGCTGGGTTCGTCACCAGAGCGCGTGCGATGGCGATGCGCTGGCGCTGCCCGCCCGAGAATTCGTGCGGCAGCTTGCGCTGCCAGCTTTGGTCGCAGCCGGTGGCATCCAGCACAGCCTCGACCTGGGCGCGCACATCGGCCCCGGATTTTTCCGGCATCAGATAGCGGATAGGCTCGGCCAGTGTTTGGAAGACGTTGCGGCGCGGGTTAAGCGAAGCGTAGGGGTTCTGGAACACCATCTGCATGTCGGCGCGGATGGGCTTACGCTCAGCCTCGTCCATCGTATCAATGCGCTCGCCTCGAAAGTAGATTTCGCCTGAGGACGGCGTCAGCAGGCCCATGATCGCGCGGCCGAGCGTTGTTTTGCCGCAGCCGGATTCGCCAACGACGCAGAACGTCTCGCCCTTCTGGATTTGGATATCGACCCCGGACAGCGCGTGAAGCACTGGCTTTTTCCGGCTCAGAAAGTGGGTGGGCAGCGAGAAGCGCATTTCCAGCCCGCGCGTCTCGACGATTGGGTCATTGATAGAATGGGTCATTGCGCTGCCTCCGCATCATCGCGCGCGCCGTTTTCGTGCATGGGGTGGAAACACGCGACGCCATGCTCCAAAGGCGGCATCGCGGCGCGGCATTTGTCTGTGCTGCGCTCGCAGCGGGGGTGGTAGGGGCAGCCAGTTGGCAGATTGGTGATGGGCGGCATGGAGCCGGGGATCTGATAGAGTTTGGCGCCCTTAGCGCTATTCTGCGGCAGCGCCTTGAGCAGGCCGACCGCGTAGGGATGCTTGGGCGCGTCGATGATATCGCGGGTGCGGCCCGTCTCGACACATTTTCCGGCATACATGATCATCAGGCGTTCGGTGACTTCGGCGACGACGCCCAGATCGTGCGTGATGAGGATCAACGCCACGTCATTATCCCGGCAGAGGCGCAGGATCAGCGACATAATTTCCGCCTGAATGGTCACGTCGAGGGCTGTTGTCGGCTCGTCCGCGATGATCAGTTCAGGGTCGGTCAGCAGGGCGATCGCGATTACGACGCGCTGGCGCAAGCCGCCCGACAACTCGTGCGGATAGGCGTCCATGCGGCTGGCGGCTGACGGGATCGCAACAAGGTTTAGCTTTTCGATACTCAGGCGGCGCGCCTCGCGGGTGCTGATGCTGCGATGCGCCTTTAGCGTCTCAATCATCTGTTTGCCAATGGTCAGGACCGGGTTCAGCGTGACCATCGGATCCTGAAAGATCATCGAAATGCGGTTGCCCCGGATGCGCCTGATCTGCCGCTCGGACAACTCCAGCAAGTTTTGCCCGTCGAAGGTGACGGAGCCTTGGGTAACGCGGCCCGGATCGGCGATGAGGTTAAGGATCGCGAAGGCCAGCATGGACTTGCCTGCGCCAGATTCGCCCACCACGCCAAGGCGCTGACCCTTTTCCAGCGTTAGGTCGACGCCGCGCAATGCCTCAACCTCGCCCTTTTTGCCGCGTGGGAAGGCGACGTGCAGATCTGTTACATCCAGAAGTGCCATATCAGTCGTCCCCCCGGCGCAGTTTTGGGTTCAACACGTCACGCAGCCAGTCACCTAACAGGTTCAGCGCCAGCACCAGCGCGACCAGCACGATGGCGGGATAAAGCGTGATCCACCACGAGCCCGAAAAGATGAATTCAAAACCCGACCGGATGAGCGAGCCTAGCGAAGGCTTGTCCGTCGGCATGCCTAGGCCAAGAAAGCTGAGCGCTGCCTCGGTCATGATCGCCTCTGCGACCTGAATGGTCGAGATGACCAGAACGGGCGTCAGCGTATTGGGCAGGATGTGGCCCCACATGACTTTGCGCGCTGGCAGGCCTATAACGCGGGCGGCGTCGACATATTCCTTGTTCTTTTCGCCAAGGACGGAGGAACGCACGGTGCGCGCGAACTTGGGCCATTCGGCAATGCCGATGATGAGGATCAACATGAAGATGGCGTAGTCGGAGTAGATATTTGCGTCGAAGGCCGCCTGAAAGAGCGCCAGCGCGATGATCGCTATCATCAGCGTCGACAGGGACATCTGGATATCGGCGAGGCGCATGAGGAAGCTGTCTACCCAGCCTCCCTTGTAGCCGGCCCAGAGGCCCAGCGTGACACCCAAAATACCCTGCACGATGACCGCACCGATACCGATTAGCAGCGAAATGCCCGTGCCGTGCATGATGGTGCTGAACACGCCGCGCCCTTGGGTATCGGTGCCCAGCCAGAAACGCGGATCACCGCCATCACGCCATGACGGGGGCAAGTCACTGTCCATGATATCAAGTTGCATCAGATCATAGGGGTTCTGCGGCGCGATAAGCGGCGCAAAGACGGCCATCAGGACCAGTATCAGCAGAACGATGCCTGAGCCGATGGCGACAGGATCAGAAAAGAAGCGTTTGAGGAAGCCGCGCCAGGAAATCATGCTTTGGCCCCCGGCAGCTTCACCATCGGATTGATCAGGGTATAGACGAAATCGACGATGGTATTTACGACCACAAAGATGAGGCCGACGACGATGATGTAGGCGATGATCAGCGGTGTATCGACGCGGTTCACCGCCTCAAGAAAAAGGAACCCCATGCCCGGCCATTGGAACACCGTTTCCGTCAGGATGGTGTAGGCGATGAGC
>JAGXGX010000084.1 GCA_024636515.1 Roseovarius sp. | reverse complement strand
GTCATTGGCGCGGGGCCTGCGGGGCTGGAATGTGCGATGCAACTGGCCAAGCGCGGCTACGCCGTGACGCTGGCCGACGCGCGCGAGGAACTGGGCGGTCGAGTGCTGCGGGAGGGCAGTCTCGCGGGCCTTGCTGCATGGCGGCGCGTCGCGGACAACCGACTTCACGATCTGCGCCAGCGCGCCAACGTCTCGATCTATGCGCAAAGCCGGCTAAGCGCCGCCGAAGTGGCCGAGCTGGGGATCGCAAATGTTTTTGTAGCGACTGGCGCAACATGGCGGGGCGACGGGGCAGGGCGCACGTCGCATGGCCCCATTCCGGTGGACGGCGCAATGCGTATTCTAACCCCCGATGATATTATGGACGGCACAGTGCCGCCCGCTGGTCCCATTGCGATTTATGATGATGATCCGGCCTATATGGGCGGTGTTCTGGCCTCGCAACTGGCGGAGGCGGGGCACGATGTGACCCTTATTACGCCAGCGCCCATCGTGTCGCCCTGGACCGAGATGACGCTGGAGCAGGAGCGTATTCAAACCACGCTCGTCGCGTTGGGTGTTCAGATAATGACATGCCGCACGCTGGTGCGCGTAACAGACAAGGCGTGCGTGACGGCCGGCGTTTACGGCGAGGCCGAGCAGACCATTGCCTGCGCGTCGGTCCTGATGGTCACATCGCGCCATCGCGAGACGGCGCTATATGACGAGCTGGCCGCGATGCGCGCCGCAGGCGATATTGCGCTGGATACGCTGGAGCTGCTCGGTGACGCCGCGCAGCCCGGCCTGATCGCTGATGCAGTCCTATCGGGCCATGCCGCCGCGCGCGCGTTTGAGGGTGATCCGGCCGCCACAGATGCCGCATATTTCCGGCGCGAGATGATCGCATTGGCAGATGAAGGAGAGCAAACATGAAGGCCATCGATACAGCCAGCATGAGGGCCGCGTACCGTCCCGGATTTGCGATGCCGCGCGATTTTTACATGGCGCCAGAGGTCTACGAGAGTGACATCCGCGACTATTGGAACCGCAGTTGGATCTGGGTCGGACATGAGAGCCAGATTGAGGCGCCCGGCGATTATCTTGTCTTTGACTACGGCCCGGAATCGGTGATCGTGGCGCGAGACCGCGACGGCGATATCGGCGCGTTCCAGAACGTGTGCCGCCACCGCGGCTCGCGCGTGTGCCTTGAGGCATCTGGCAATACGCGCGTTTTCGTTTGCCCTTACCACGCTTGGACTTACGAGCTGACGGGCACGCTGCGCCGTGCGCGCGAAATGGGCGAGGGGTTTGACCCTGCCGATTACGGCCTGCTATCGCTGCATCTGCGCAAT
Source organism: Roseovarius sp. (assembly GCA_024636515.1). Taxonomy (GTDB): domain Bacteria; phylum Pseudomonadota; class Alphaproteobacteria; order Rhodobacterales; family Rhodobacteraceae; genus Roseovarius. The sequence continues at coordinate 8,820 of JAGXGX010000084.1, read as the reverse complement.
TTCGAGGGGCTGCTGTTCGTCTGCGCCGCTGAAAATCCGCCCGAGATCGATGAGGGGCTGGCACAGCTTGCTCCGCTGGTCGCGCCGTTTGACTTGCGCAATACGCGCGTCGCCCACACCGCGACCTACACCGTTCCGGCAAACTGGAAGCTGGCGGTCGAGAATTATATGGAGTGCTATCACTGCGCAAACGCGCATCTTGATTTCGCACGCTCGCATAGCATCAAAGACCCCGGGCATAAGACCGAAGTATTGGAGCAAGCGATGCATCCACGCAGCCGTGCGGCAGGCCTTCCGGTGCAGAAGGTACAGCGCTACGAGCCGGGCAAGGCTACGCTGTTTTACAAGCGCTACCCGCTGTTCGACGGCTATCAGACCGGCAGCCGCACCGGCGAGGCGCTGGCGCCACTCTTGGGCAGTCTCAAGGGCTTCGACGGGGGCGCGACTGACCTTCAGATCGGCATCCTGAACAACTTCATCGTCTATTCCGATCACATGGTCGGATATCGGTTTTTGCCAGTGTCGCAGATGGAGTCCAAGATTGAGGTTGTCTGGTTTGTCCGCGCGGGCGCCGAGGCGGGCATTGATTACAACCATGATGACCTGACATGGCTCTGGCACGTCACATCGCTGGATGACGAGCGGATAATTCGACACAATCAAGAGGGTGTTAAATCACACCACTTCGTACCCGGTCCCCTGTCAGAGATGGAGTGGGGCATCGCCGCATTCTACGATGACTACTTTAGCGTCAGCGCCGGCTGATCCGCAGCGCCAACTCCGGCACGAGGCGCGCGGCCATCTGCAACGTCTCGTTCATGCAGCGCGCGGCGTCATACTGCTCGGGCGCGACATGCAGCCGCTGCCAGTAGCCGTCCGAGAAGGTGTCGATCCATTCTGCGGCCCGGTTAACGTCGTCGGCAGTCGCACCTGTCATCAGGGCTGCGCACGCTTTGCGCATTGCACCGATGCGGGCATCGTCGAAGCGAACCAGAATCTCTGCGTATTTGGGGGTGAATTTCTGTTCGCCCCAATAGGCAAACCAGAACGACAACGACTCTGGATTACAGATGGCCGGATCAAAATCGGCGCGGATCAGTGCAATCAGGCGGTCGGCAGGATCATCGCCGGCGCCATCTAGGGCGTCTTGCCAATTCTGTTGATAGCGGGCGTAGTGATCCAGCAGGGCCTCGGCCAATAGGCCCGCCTTCGACTTGAAATAGAACACCGCAACGCCCTGCGACAGACCTGCCTGCGCGGCCACAGTCGCCAGCGTGGTGCGCGACAGACCATTCTCCACGATAGAGCGCCACGTCGCATCCAGCAACTGTTGGCGCCGCTTTTCCGCGTTTTCCTTGCGCTCTTTGCGCGGTTTTATTGGCTGCTGATCGGTCATAGGCTCGCTGCGTTTTGTTCGATAACTGACATATCGGGGCGCGCCCGCTTGTGCCACACTATTTTATTTGTTTGAGCGCTCAAAAAAACTTTACGTGAGCGGTGGACGTGATACCTTGATTGGCAATACCCGCAAAAGGATGCCCCCATGACCACTGCCATAAATGCCCCCGCGAACCTTCCTGACACCCAAGAACTGCACGAGTGGGACCGCAGCCATCAGCTGCATCCTTGGGCCGCGATGGACGATTGGCGTGGCTACGATCACATGATGGTGGACAGCGCCAAGGGGATTTACCTGTGGGACGCGTCCGGCAAGCGCTTCATTGATGGGCCGGGGGGCATGTGGTGCGTCCAGATCGGCTATGGCAGGCAGGACATGGCAGATGCCATATCGGCACAGGTCATGACGCTGCCCTACACCTCGCCATGGACCACGGTGACCGAGCCATCAGCGCAACTGGCCAAAAAGATCGCTGACATGGCGCCCGGTGATCTGAACAATGTGTTCTTTACCACAGGCGGGTCCACCGCTGTCGATACCGCGATCCGCACGATGCATTTCCTGAACAACCGCCTTGGCCGCCCCGACAAGAAGATCGTGATCGCCCGCGAGAAGGGGTATCACGGCTCAACCTATCTGGCCTCATCGGTGACGGGCAAGGAGCGGGACAAATCCAAGTTTGACGTAGAAAGTCGGCTGGTGCGTTTTCTACCTGACGTCAATCCCTACCACCGCGCCGAAGGGCAGAGCGTTGCAAAATGGTGCGATGAAAAGGTCGCCGATCTAGAGAATATGATCGCCGAAGTCGGCCCCGAAAATGTGGGCGCCTTCATCGCCGAGCCAATCTTGTGCTCAGGCGGCGTGATCATTCCGCCCGAGGGCTATCACAAGCGCACGCATGCGATCTGCAAGGCGCATGACATCCTTTATATTTCGGACGAGGTTGTCACCGGGTTTGGCCGTTTGGGTCACTGGTTCGCGTCGCAAGACGTGTTTGGCATCACGCCCGATATCATTACCTGCGCCAAGGGTTTGACCTCGGGTTACCTGCCGCTGGGCGCGTGCATCATTTCGGACGCCGTTATGGAGCGTATGACCGACCCGGATGATCCGGTTTTATTTGCGAACGGCTATACCTACTCCGCACATCCGGTCTGCTGCACAGCGGCGCTAAAGAATATCGAGATCCTTGAAAACGAAGGCATCCTTGAGCATGTGCGCAAAATTGCGCCCTATTTTCAGGAGCGACTTCAAGCGCTGAGTAAATTCGACGTGGTCGGTGATGTGCGCGGTATGGGCCTCTTGGGCTGTATCGAGGGCAGTGCGCGCACGCTGGCAGGCGAGCGTCGATTGGGCGCGATGCTGGATGAAGTCTGCGAAGAAATGGGCCTGCTGGTGCGGCCCTTGATTAACATGGCGGTGTTTTCGCCGCCGCTGATTATCACGAAGCCCGAAATCGACGAAATGTTCGATATTCTGGAACGCGCTTTGGAAGAGGTGGAGCGTAGACTGGCGGCATAATCGCATTAATATCGCACTTCAATATACTGCTATCATTGTGTTTTATCAGCGCACCACTTTCTGAGTGAACGCTCAGATAAACCTTGTGAGAATTGGGTTTCGTGGTAGCCTCAACGCTAAGGCCATGGGCGAGAAGCGCCCGAAAAAGGCCGTCCAACAAGGAGAAACTATATGTATCCCTACCGCAAGATCGCTATCGCCGTATCCTCAGCCGCCATTATTGCTGCAGGTGCGGTGTCTGCCAATGATTCCGAGTTGACCATTTTTGATTGGGCCGGCTACGAGGATCCCGGATTCTTTCAGTCTTATATTGACGAACATGGCGAGGCGCCCACGTTCGCCTATTTCGGCGACGAGGAAGAGGCGTTTCAAAAACTGCGCTCGGGCTTCGCTGCCGATGCGGCGCACCCATGTTCGCAATCGGTGCCCAAATGGATCGAGGCTGGCCTGCTGGAGCCGATCGACACTGCGCGCATCGACCGCTGGGACGATCTGAACCCCGGCTTTCGCGATATCGAAGCGTACAAGAAGGATGGCGAGAGCTACTTTATTCCCATTGATTGGGGCAACACGGCGGTCATCTATAATACCGAGCTACTGACCGAAGAAGACGTCGCCTCGCTTCAGTCCTTCGCTGATCCCAAGAACATGGGCCGCATTTCGATCGGTGACAATGTCGACGACGCATATGCGCTGGCATTTCTTGCAATCGGCGTGACCGACTGGACCAAGGCGACGGACGAGGAGTTTCAGGCTGCATCAGCCTTCTTGCGCAAGGTGCATCCAAATGTGCGGGCCTATTGGTCGGACGGCTCGTCGCTGGCGCAACTGATGCAAAGCGGCGAGGTTTATTTGGCATGGGCGTGGAATGAGACGTTTTCGACCATGAGCGGTGAAGGCCACCCCATCGGCATTAAGCGCGACACTGCCGAGGGAGCGTCGAGCTGGGTCTGCGGCTATACCAAGCTGGCGGGCGGCGACGGATCGGACGACAAGTTCTATGATTTCATCAACGCGTGGTTAGAGCCCCAATCTGCGGAATATATCGTGACTGCATGGGGTTATGGTCATTCCAATGATGCCGCTATGGGCGATATTCCCGCCGAAACGCTCGCCACCGTGGGCCTTGAGAGCAGCGAGACGCTGCGTGAAAATACGCTATGGCAGGCGCCCGTGCCGTTCGAGCTGCGCGAGAAGATGATTGCCGAGTTCGAGCTAATCAAGGCCGGCTTTTAAGATCTAAAACTTACGAAGAACCAGAAGAGAGCGGGCCTTGCGGCCTGCTCTTTTTGTTTGCGGATCACTCCAGCAAGACAATGGAATCTGCGCCCCAGCCAACAGTCACCTTGGCCCCATCACGAGCCACGGCGCGCCCGGCGGTGTTGCGCATGGAGATCGTAACAGGATCAGACGCGCCGGGCAGTGCGACGGTGTAGTAGGTCATATCGCCGTAGTAATCTGTGCTGGTGACGGTGCCTTGCACCTCATGTTCGAAACTGCCGGTATCCTCGTCCAATATAGTGAACATTTCGGGGCGCACGCCGACAACTGTGATGTCTGCGGCACTCAGACCGGCTGGGGCCTGCGCGGCGTCTATGTTCACCTTACCCAAGGCCGGGATGGTTAACTGATATGGCGTATCACCGCCCCCTGTGGCACTCGCATCAAGGAAGTTCATCACGCCGATGAACGACGCCACCTTGCGCGTGGCGGGACGGCGATACAGCTCTTCGGGGGTGGCAAGTTGCGCTATCGTTCCGTCAAAGATGACGGCGATCCGGTCTGACATGATCAACGCCTCTTCTTGGTCGTGGGTGACAAGGATGAAGGTAATGCCCAGCGATTTTTGCAAGCTGCGAAGCTCATGCTGCATCTGGTCGCGCAGCTTCTTGTCCAGCGCCGACAGCGGCTCGTCCAGCAGTATCACCTTGGGGCGCATGACCAGCGCGCGGGCGAGGGCGACACGTTGGCGCTGGCCCCCCGACAGCTCGTGCGCCTTACGCTCGCCGTAGCCCCCTAGGTCGACCATGGCGAGCGCCTCATCCACTTCCTTGGTCATCGCGGCCTTACCCATTTTCTTGCGGACGAGGCCGTAGCCGACATTCTCAGCGACATTCAGATGGGGAAAGATTGCATAGCTCTGAAATACCATATTAGTCGGGCGCTGGTTGGCGGGGATATCCTTCATCGGCTTGCCGCCGATCACGATTGTGCCGCCTGTCACCTGCTCGAACCCCGCGATCAGGCGCAGCAACGTTGTCTTGCCGCAGCCCGACGGCCCAAGCAGCGAGAAAAACTCGCCCTCGCGAATGTTGGCATTGACCCCTTTGAGAGCGGTGACGGAGCCAAAGCTTTTGGTAACGTCCTTAATTTCGATGATCGGTGCGGCGTCGGCCATGGTCAGACAAGTCCTTGTGTTGATCCGGCATCCATCCCCTGCCGGCGGGTTGCGCGGCGGCGGAATACCTCGGCCACGATTAGCAACGCGACAGAAACCGCCAGCAGGATCGTGCCCAATGCCATCACCGACGGCAGCTTGGACGGGAAGCGTAGCTGGCTCCAGATATAGACCGGGAGTGTCACGTCCGTGCCAGTCAGGAAAAATGAGATGATGAATTCGTCCAGCGAAATGGTGAATGTGATCAGCAGGCTAGAGATAACGCCCGGCATGATCAGCGGCAGTGTCACGCGCCGAAACGTGCCCCAGCGCGTCTCGCCCAGATCCAAGGACGCCTCCTCAAGGCTGCTCTCCATTCCCGCAAAGGCGGAGCTGAGGATCGCGATGGAGAAGGGCGTGCAGATCAGGACGTGGCCGGCGATTACGGTCCAAAGTGACAGAGACATGCCCAGCTGCATCAGCATGACGAGTAAGGCGACCGCGACGATAATCTCGGGCAGGACGAGCGGCAGCATGATGAAGCCCATGACGCCCTTTTGCCCAGGAAAGCTATAATTGGCCGCCGAACGTGCGGCGCAAGCGCCGAGTAGCGTGCTGATCGTGGCGGTCGACAGAGCCACAAACGCACTGTTGCGCACCGCGCCGTGCAGGGCGTCGGTCGTCCACAGCAAGTCGAACCATTTGGTTGTGAACCCCGATAGAGGAAAGGCGACGATCGTTGCATCGTTGAACGCAAACAGAGGCAGCAAGATGACCGGCGCATAGAGAAACAGCATGTAGGCAACGGCATAAACCACCAACCACTTGGAAGAGATGAATTTGCCAATGCCGCGCATCATTTCACCTTACCGCCGAATTTCTTGCCGGCAAAATAGATGCCGATGCTGATCGTCGCGACCACAATCATTGACGACACTGCCAGCGCCGCGCCCAAGGGCGCGTTGTTCGCCTTGCCAAACTGGATCTGGATCATGTTGGCCACCATCAGCCCGTCCGTGCCGCCAACCAGCTTGGGCGTGATGTAGTCGCCCACGGTGGGGATCAGTACGATCAGCGTGGCCGCCACGACGCCCGGCATCGCCAGCGGCAGGGTGATGCGCCAGAAGCGGCGCAGCGGGCCGTCACCAAGGTCTTCGGCAGCCTCAAGCAATGAGCGGTCGATCTTTTCCAGTGCGATAAAGATCGGCAGGATTGCGAATGGCGCCCAAGCGTGCGCCAGCGTCAGTACCACGGCATTGGCGTTATAAAGGATGAATGTCAGCGGCTCGTCGATAATGCCAAGGTTCATAAGCGCCGAATTTAGCACGCCGTTATAGCCCAAAATCACTTTCCATAGGAACACGCGCAACAGATAGCTGGTCCAGAACGGCACGGTGATGAGGAACAGCCAGAGTGCTTTGCGACTGCGTACATGGAATGACAGGTAATAGGCTATGGGAAATGCCAGAATGACGGTCGTAGTAGTCACGATCAGCGATATTTTTAGCGAGCGCCACATCAGCACCTGAAAAATCGGCTGCGTCCACGCCTCGCGGTAGTTGGCCAATGTAAAAGTCTTGTCCAGATCCAGATAGTCCTGCGTCCAAAAGCTGAACATCACGACCATCGCCAGCGGTGCGGCCAGCATCACCAGCGCATAGGCCAGCGTCGGGCTGAGAAGGGTCAGGCCCTGTCGGCTCTCTTGGCTCAGCCTAGGCACGGTTAGCGCATCTCCCGGTATGTCGGATCAGCGATACATGCGGCTCGGCCAAGATCAAGCGCGCTCTGGGCGTTCATGGGGCAGGGGCCGCTCATTGTACGAGGGCGCCCAGTCGGTCGTCATTAACCTGTTGAAGTGTGCCTGCGGGCGGCTCGTCACCGTTCAGCACTGGGAACAGCTTGCGCAGGGCGTCGTGATACGTTTTTACGCCGTATTCGAGATCCGACAGCATGATTCCGTCAAAGCCACTGGAAAACGCGGCCTCCCACGTCCATTCAATCAACTGCTCGTCTTCCTTGCTAGTGATGCGGTCAATACGCATCGACAGGTAGCGCGCAGCGCGCATCTGGCGGTCTTCATCCTTGTGGCGGTAGGTCGTGCCGCGCTGGATGGTCTTGCCGTTTTCAACCGGGAATTCGTGGTAGAAAATGACCGAGTCAGGGTAGAAGCCAAAGACGAGGTTGGGGAACATTCCGACATAGAGCCACGCGGCCTTATGGTCGTCATCCAGCCGCGCAGGCGGGCTGAGGACGTTGCGATATTGCTCAACGCTCCACAGGCGATGCTTGCCCTGACGAAACTGGCCCAGCGAGCGCGAGGTGCCGTCCGTAAACGGCTCGTCATGGTAGTTGCTGCCGAATAGATCGTGCAGGCCGGGATGGGCCATCGGCACGTGATACCCTTCGTTGTCGACATCGCGCACGCATTTCCAGTTTGCCTCAATCTCGGACGCCCAGAAGCTGTCCTCGACCGGCACTAGATTTTCTAAATCGTACTGTGCCAACTCATCGTCGAAGCGTGACATGATCTTGGCGACTGAGGGCTGGGGGCCAGGCTTGAACCGCACAAAGACAAAGCCCTGCCAGATCTCCATCTCAATCGGTTTCAGGCCCATCTCGACCGGGTCCAGATCGGGCAAGGATTGCGGCTGCGACGCACCGCGCAGCGTGCCGTCGAGGTTGTAGGCCCAACCGTGGAAGGGACAGATGATTGCCGAGCGGCAATTACCCGATTGCTCGGCCACGACGCGCGATCCGCGGTGGCGACATAGGTTGTGAAACGCCCGCACCACGCTGTCGCGGCCCCGGATAACCAGCGCTCGCTCGCCCACCAGATCGGACGCCATGAAATCGCCCGCGTGCGGGACATCGCTGACGTGACATACGACCTGCCAATGGCGGCGAAACAACTGCTCCTTCTCGGCCTCAAGCATTTCGGGACTGAAGAAGCTCCACGCCGGCAGACCCTTACGATCCCAGTGGTTCGGGATTTGGGTATTTTGCGATTCCATTGCGGCGGCTCCTGTTGGCTTGCACCGACTATAGGTAATTTAACTGAGCGCTCAAACAAAAAAATTCAGAAACTAGGTTGGGTTCTAATTGCGCGGTACAAAAAGCGATCGGATGGCGCAAAGGTAGCACGGTCAACTGTGGTAAGGATTGTGGGGCAGGGCGCCGCGTACCGCAGTTAGTGCGTCAGCTGGAAGCGAGGAGCATACCGGTCTCTGCCGCATCCCGCGCCAAGGCCTGTCTGTTCAAATTGGCAGGCTGAGTTAGATTGCATTATTAGCCAATGCGTACTCAGCGGGCGGCGCTAGGCCCAAGGCACATGCGCAACCTAGTTAAGCTTCGTCGCCTCGATCCATCCACCCGGTAAAACTAACCTGATTATTTACCGAAAACATACTGGACGCCGCCGAACCGCGTTGCTATACGGCACCTCGTGTTCCGGCGTAGCTCAGCGGTAGAGCAGTTGACTGTTAATCAATTGGTCGTAGGTTCGATCCCTACCGCCGGAGCCAAT
>JAGXGX010000083.1 GCA_024636515.1 Roseovarius sp. | reverse complement strand
CCTGTTTGAGCAGGGCGACTTCGACCCTGTCCGCACCACCGGCGCTTGGGCGGGTGAGATAGGAATGGTCCAGATGCTGCCGCAGGACATTCTGGATAATGGCACGGACGGCGACGGCGATGGTCATGTATCACTCAAGACCTCAGCGCCCGACGCGCTGATGTCGGGGGGGCGCATGCTGCGTCATTTGGGCTGGAACGCGGGCGAGGCCTGGCTGCAAGAGGTCGAGTTGCCGGCAAGCTTTGACTGGTCGGTGACCGGGTTGCGCACGACGAGAACGAGCAGTGAATGGGCCGTGATGGGCGTACAGGCGCGCGAAGGAAGCCTCGCGGAAAATCTACCGGGGAATATTCTGCTTCCCGAGGGGCGCAGCGGACCTGCCTTTATCGCATATCCAAACTTCCGCGTTCTTTTCGAGTGGAATCAAAGCTATACCTACGTGCTGACCGCCGCCTACTTTGCCACCCGGCTAGAGGGCGCGCCTATCATGCGTTTGGGCAAACCCGACCCGGGCCTGTCGGCCGGACAGATGAAGCAGTTGCAGAAAAAACTGGCCGCACGAGGCTACGACGTAGGCAAAATAGACGGCATCCTCGGCGGCGGCACACGCGCGGCGGTGCAGGACGAACAAAAAAAGCTGGGAATGCCTGCAGACGCATGGCCCACACGCGATCTGCTCAAACGGCTGTGAAGCTTTCTTGGTCCGAGCAGACATCCGGATTTGTGACGACGTTTGAACCTCGCTATCTGTAACTTAGCAAAAATGAAACCTGGCGAAGCGACGCTTCGCAGGGGCACCCTTTGGTCATTTACAATTTAAACGCGCCTGAAAGCGCACACTTCGTAAAACGGAAGGAGGGCAGGAACAGAGAGAGGTATCATGCCGGGTCGGGCTATCAGGCCACCATCGCCTCGGCCTTGCGAAGGTCGACCGATACCAACTGCGAAACCCCCTGCTCGGCCATCGTGACGCCAAAGAGGCGGTCCATCCGGCTCATCGTCACGGCATTATGCGTGATGATCAAAAAACGGGTTTCGGTGCGTCTGCACATCTCGTCTAACAGATCGCAGAAACGCGCAACATTGGCGTCGTCCAGCGGCGCGTCTACCTCGTCAAGCACGCAAATCGGGGCGGGGTTGGCCAGAAACACGCCAAAAATCAGCGCCAGCGCGGTCAGCGTCTGCTCGCCCCCTGACAGCAGGCTGAGGACACTGAGTTTCTTGCCGGGTGGCTGGCACATGATTTCGAGGCCGGCCTCCAGCGGGTCGTCGCTTTCCACCAGCACGAGGTTCGCCTCGCCGCCGCCAAAGAGGTGTTTGAATAGCATGGCGAAGTTCGAATTTACCTGCTCAAAGGCGGTTAGCAGCCGTTCGCGTCCCTCCCGATTGAGGCCCGCAATACCGCTGCGCAGTGCTTTGATTGCCTCCTCCAGATCAGTCTTTTCAGTGACCAATGTTTCGTGCTCTTCTTCGATTTCCTTGGCGTCTTCGTCGGCGCGTAGGTTTACGGCACCCAGCGCATCTCGCTGTCGCTTGAGGCGGTTCACATCAGCTTCGATCGCGTCCGAGCTTGGCATCTTCTCGACGTCGATATTCAGCGTCTCCAGCAGCGCCTCTGGTGTTGTTTCCAACTCGTCGGCGATGCGCTGCGTGGCTGTGCGGCGGGCCTCGCTGGCGGCATCGGTGCGCGCCTCGCTGCGGGCGCGGGCCTCGCGGGCCTCGCCTGCGGCGCGCTCGGACGCGCGTTCAGCCTCGGCGGCATTGCGCAGCCCGCCCTCGCCGGTACTCAGTGCGTCGCGGGCCGCCGTCTGGCGAGCCTCGGCATCCGTGATCTTACCCGATAGCGCGCTACGCTGCGCCGCGATGCGCGCGGGAATTCCGGCGGCCTCCGTCAGTTCAGCTTGGGATGCTTCTTTGCGCTCGGCCAGTTCGGCACTGCGCTTTTCCGCGGTCTCCAAACGCAACTTCCAACCGCTGATTTCCTTGGCCACTTCCTGCAGTCGGCGCACACGCGCGTCGCCCTCGCGGCGCACCTCGTCATGCGATGAACGGCGCGACATCATCGTGGTGCGCGCGCCTTCGACGGTCGATTTGATATCCTCGGCGCGGGCGCGCTCCGCCTCCAGATCGCCCAGTTCAGCCAGCCCGGCCTCGGCTTCTGCCAACTGAGTGCGCGCGGACAGTGCCTCGTCCTCGTGGCGCGTCACAGCAAGCCCGAGCGATTCCAGTTTGGACGCCGCCAGATTGCGATCGGCCTCAGCCCGGCTGAGCGCACGGGCCGCGTCATTCAGCGCAGAATCGGCGGCCCGGCGCGCGGCGCGCGCGCCCTTGTCGGCCTCTGTCCGCTCCGCGAGTTGGCGGCCCAGCGTCTCGTGCGCGGCACGCGCGCCGTCCGCGCGGGCAGTGGCATGGGCCATTTGCTGCTTTAGCTGCTCCAACCGGTTTAGCTGTTCCAGCCGCAGCGCTGCGGCCGACGGCGCATCCTCGGCCCAAGCGCGATACCCGTCCCAGCGCCACAGATCACCCTCGATGCTAACCAAGCGCTGGCCCGGCTTCAGCATGGGCTGCAGGCGCGAGCCATCATCAGAATCGACCAGGCCGATTTGGCTCATCCGGCGGGCCAGTACATCAGGCACCGACACATTCTGCGACAGCGCAGGCACGCCGTCTGGCAGTGTTTGGGGCACATCGTAGCCCGGCAACTCGGCCCAGCCTGAGGGCCCATCTGCCTCGACCTGAGGTGCGCGCAGATCATCGGCCAGCGCGGCGCCCAGCGCCTTTTCATAGCCCTGTTGCACCTGCAGCCGATCAAGGATCTGGCCCCCCTCGGCTGTATCGCGCTCCAGCAGGCGTGCCAGTGCGGACACTTCGGCGCTCAGCGCGCTCAGCTCTCCCTCGGCCTCGCTACGTTCGGCGCGCGCGTCTGCCTCGCGCGATTGCGTGTCACCGCGGGCCTCGTCCGCCGCAACCAGCGCAGCGTCGGCGGCAATGGCAGCAGCTTGCGCGTCTGTCTCGGCACGCCCGGCCGCCTCAAAATCGCGGCCTGCCTGCTCCATCGCGGCACGGCTGCTTTCTACGGCCTGGCGCGCGCGCGCCGCCTCGCTTTCGCTACGCTCCAGCATCTTGTGACTATCCGAAAGAAGGCGCTGCGCCGATTGATGACGCGCCGACAGCCGCGCGACATCCTCGGTCAACGCTCCTAACTCAGCTTCGCGTGCCTGCAAAATAAGGCTCGCCTCGCGTGCGGCTTTCTCTGCGGCCTCAAGCCGGTCTTCGTGGCCGCCTGCAGCCTTGGCCAGTTCGGACTGTTCCCATTCCAGACTGCGCACGGTGTCAACCGCATCGCGGTTCAGCGCGGCTTCACGCTCGCTATCGCGGGCCAATTGGGTAATGCGTCCCTCAAGTGTATCAATTCGGGCGCGGGCGCTTGTTTCCTGATCGGCGAGGCTGGCCTGCTCCACGCTCAGACGTTGCAGCACGGCGGCAGCGATCGCCTCTTCCTCGCGCAGCGCGGGCAGGGCCTCATCGGCGGTGGTGCGGGCAGTCGCAGCCTCGCGCGCTGCGGTTTCAGCGCGGGCGGTGGCCGCGGTGCGCTCGCGCAGCTCGCTGCGGGCGACATTCAGCGCCTCCTCCGCCTCGCGCCACCGTCGATAAAGCAGCAAGCCCTCTGCCGCGCGCAACTCGTCACCGATCGCGCGGTAGCGGGCAGCTTGCCGCGCTTGGCGGGCCAGCGCGGCAAGCTGGCTGGCCAGTTGATCGACCGTGTCGTCGACGCGTGTCAGATTTGCCTCCGCGCCTTTCAGCTTCAGCTCGGCTTCATGCCGCCGCTGGTAGAGGCCGGAAATCCCTGCCGCCTCCTCCAGGATACGGCGGCGTGCCTTTGGCTTGGCGTTAATCAACTCAGATATTTGGCCCTGCCGCACCAGCGCGGGCGAATGTGCGCCCGTCGACGCGTCGGCAAACAACATCTGAACGTCGCGGGCGCGCACGTCCTTGCCGTTGACCTGATAGGCGCTGCCGATATCGCGGGTGATGCGCCGGATGATTTCGATATGATCGGCGTCGTTAAAGCCCGCGGGCGCAAGGCGGTCCGCGTTGTCGATATGGATCGTCACCTCGGCAAAGTTGCGCGCGCCGCGGCTGGCGGCACCGGCAAAGATTACATCCTCCATCCCGCCGCCGCGCATTGCCGTGGGGCGATTTTCGCCCATGACCCAGCGCAACGCCTCTAGCAGGTTCGATTTGCCGCATCCATTAGGGCCCACCACGCCGGTTAGCCCGCTGCCGATAATTAAATCGGTCGGGTCAACGAAGCTTTTGAAGCCAGTCAGTTTAAGCTTGGAAAAGCGCAAGCAGTGTCTCGCTTCCTCGTCGTTTTACAAAGGTCCGGGCGTGCCCAATGTGGCGCGTCAGGCAGTAATCTGTCAACGCCGAAACACCCTATCTGGCAAATAGCACCTAGTTATCCACAAGATATTGATGCGGCGACGCTCTGGCAGCGTGACACGCGCTTGACTTTGCAGCCTAGTGTCCCGCAAATCCGGCGCATGTTAATCGTAGAGCCCGCACATCCAAATGACCCCGGCCCCCGCGCCTTGCTGGAGCAGAGCCATGTTCTGATGCAGCAGCTCTTTGCGCCGGAGGAAAATCACTTTCTCGGATTTGAAGCACTTGGCGCGCCCAATGTCCATTTCGTTGCCGCGCGCGACGGAACGGACGTGCTTGGCACCGGCGCAATGGTTCAGATGGGCGCCTATGGCGAGGTGAAATCAATGTTCACCAGCACGGCAGCGCGCGGGCGCGGCGTGGCCGCTGCGATCCTGCGCGCGCTGGAGGATCACGCTCGCGGGCTGGGCCTGCCACATCTGCGGCTAGAGACAGGTGAGGCACTGCCCGCCGCGATCCGCCTCTACGAGCGTCACGGGTTCACCCGCTGCGCCCCTTTCGGCGAATATGTTGCAGACGGAGTCAGCGTCTTTATGGAAAAGACGCTTTAGCCCTTTTTCTCGGGTGCTTTTTCCGCTGCGGCCTTCTCTTCTTGTGCGGCTTTCATTCGCGCAAGCAATTCTGCCTTATCGGGCCGCTTGCCCGAGCGTTTGCCGAACGGATCCTTATCCGATCCCGGCTGGTTATGTTCACTGTGGCGCGGTGCGTTTCGGCCCATTTTGGGTGCTCCTTGTGCCTTGTAGTTCATGGCGATCATCCTTGGTGGGCGTATCTGCCCCTTTGCCAGCTATTGCCGCAAACGAGCGAACTTTACAAGCGGGGCAGATTAGTATCGCACCGCTTCGCAGCTCAACTCGGCAAGGCCGTCCACGATTTCATATACGTCACAATCATATTCTTGCCCGCGCGGCAGGGGCGCCAGCCGTTGGCCGCAATCCAGACGGGCGGTCATGACGGCGGCGTCGCCATCTAGTTTTCGCACACGGCAGCCCGAAACCCGCTCAATCGCAGCCACACCCTGCGGTGCAACGGCATTTATGTTCGGTGTCCAGCGCATATTGAGACGGATCGCCTGCGCCCTCAGGTGATCGACGCGCACGTCAAACATATCGCCGCGCACCGTGATGCGAACAGGATCAATCCCGCGAAACGCCGGGCCGGGCGTGTTGCAGCCCGCCAGCAGAAGGGCAAGCGTCATGAATGCGCGTGAAAATCTCATCCGCGACCGTATGGCATGGCAATGGTTAATGAACAGTTATCGCGAGTGTGGCTAATGCGCGAGATTCTGGCGCGCGAGGAGTGCCGACTGCCCCCTTTCACCACTTATGCCGCTAGGCCAACTGGAACGGCGCTGCCTGTTCAGCGGCTATCGCTGATCGCTATCGCGCGCCCAAAGCGTTAGCTGGCCCCGCCTGCACGCGCGCCTCTCAATCGATGATGCGCGCGCCATCGCCGCCCGGATCATCATCAGCCAGAAGGTCACCCGACAAGAAAACCTCACGCGGCGCGGAAATCGGACACGGCGGCGCAAGTCCCGCCGCCACGCGCACAGCGCGAAGCATCTGGTCCGTCCGTAAGCGTGCCATGGCCACGTCGCCGGAGCTGTCAACACTGGCGCCAAAATCGCGATAGATAAAATTCACCTTGAGCCCCTCCCAACAGGCCCACCACCCGCTTAGACTCTAGCCGCAGACTTCAATTGGCCCTAGCGTCATCGTATCTGAGGATTAACGCTGCATTTACCCGACTCTGGCGCTCACGACGCGGCACGCAGGACGTTATTGGGTAGCCATTCTTGCCAGATCTCCCCTTTCGCATCCGGTCGCCATCAGGCAATCTGCGCCAGAACGTGCCGCACCGGATGCCATACTTGACAGGCCCTCAGCGCCTCACATTCGTCACCCGATCAAGTCGGACAACTGCCCCAGCGGCACTCATAAGAAAGGCCTACCTCATGGCAGCAACCGGACAGAACCTCAAAATCGACGGCCAGCGCCTGTGGGACAGCCTGAACGAGATGGCCAAGATCGGCCCCGGCGTCGCGGGCGGTAATAATCGCCAGACCCTGACGGATGCCGATGCAGAAGGCCGCACATTGTTTCAGTCGTGGTGCGAAGACGCGGGCGCGGTTATGGGCGTCGATACAATGGGCAACATGTTCGCTTGCCGCGACGGGACTGATCCGGACGCCCTGCCCGTCTATGTCGGCTCGCATCTGGACACGCAGCCGACGGGCGGCAAATACGACGGGGTCCTTGGCGTGCTGGCGGGGCTGGAGCTGATCCGCACGCTAAATGATCTGGATATCAAGACGAAGCATCCCATCGTCGTGACCAATTGGACGAACGAAGAGGGCACGCGGTTCGCCCCCGCCATGTTGGCGTCGGGCGTCTTCGCGGGTCTGCACGATCAGGATTTCGCCTATTCGCGCACGGATACAGCCGGCAAGACCTTTGGCGAAGAGTTGGAGCGCATTGGCTGGAAAGGCGACGAGCCTGTGGGCGAGCGCAAGATGCACGCATTCTTTGAGCTGCACATTGAGCAGGGACCAATTCTGGAGGCAAACGGGACTGATATCGGCGTCGTCACGCACGGCCAAGGCCTAGATTGGACGCAGCTGACCATCACCGGCAAGGACGCGCATACCGGATCGACGCCCATGCCGATGCGGCGCAACGCTGGGCTGGCGATGGCGCGCGTGCTGGAAAAGGTCGAACAGATCGCACTCGCCCACGCCCCAAGCGCCGCTGGCGCAGTCGGCCGTCTAGAGGTGTTCCCGAACTCGCGCAACGTCATCCCCGGCAAGGCGGTGTTCACCGTTGATTTCCGCTCGCCCGATATTGACGTGCTGGCCGAAATGGTCGACCAGATGCACGAGGCGGCGCAAGTAATCTGCGATAACATGGGTTTGCAGGTCGAATTTGAAAAGGTCGGCGGGTTCGATCCGGTCGAATTTGACGCAGGCTGCGTCGGCGCAATCCGCTCTGCCGCCGAGCGTTTGGGATATTCGCACCGCGACGTGATCTCGGGCGCAGGCCACGACGCGTGCTGGATCAACCGCGTCGCGCCCACGGCCATGGTGATGTGCCCCTGCGTGGACGGGCTGTCACATAACGAGGCCGAAGAAATCACGCTGGAATGGGCCGCGGCAGGCGCTAATGTGCTGCTGCATGCAGTGGTCGAAACTGCGGGCGTCGAGTAGATAGGCACCCGAGGGGCGCGGCTAGCATTTCAGCTGTCGCGCCGCTTGCCCGCCGGTAGGATCGCCGTACGTCAGGCGCTGCGGCTGATCGCAGCGCCTAGATCGCGCATCAAGGGCTCAAATATCGGGAATGATGTGGCGATCGGGCCGCCGTCGTCCACTGCGACGGGCGCATTGGCCGCCATGCCGAGGATAAGAAACGACATAGCGATACGGTGGTCCAGATGGCTGGCGCAGGTGGCTCCGCCCGGCACATCGCCGTGGCCGCGGCCATGCACAATCCACCAGTCCGGCCCATCTTCGACCTCGACACCGTTTGCGCGCAGGCCGGTTGCCATCGCGTCAATACGGTCGGATTCTTTGACCCGCAGCTCGGCAACGCCGCGCATGACTGTATCCCCCGCTGCGAATGCCGCAACCACCGACAGCACCGGATACTCGTCGATCATCGACGCGGCACGAACCGGATCGACCTCGATTCCCTTTAGGTTGGGGGAAAAGCGCGCGCGCAAGTCTGCCACAGGCTCCCCGCCCTCAAGCCGCTCGTTTTCATAACTTAGGTCAGCGCCCATTTCGCGCAGCGTGGCAAAGAGGCCGGCGCGCGTCGGGTTAAGGCCAATATTGGGCACCAAAACGTCCGAGCCGGGAACGATCAACGCGGCGCAAACCGGAAACGCGGCCGAGCTGGGATCGCGCGGCACGTCAATGACTTGCGGGCGCAGCTCCGGCTGGCCAGTCAGGGTGATGACGCGGCCCTCCTCCGTCACCTCGGTTGAAACCTCTGCACCAAAGCCCGCCAGCATCCGCTCGCTATGATCTCGCGTCGCTTCGCGCTCGATCACCACCGTCTGGCCGGGCGCGTTCAACCCTGCCAAAAGGACCGCGGATTTTACCTGCGCCGACGGCACCGGCACCGCATAGCGCACTGGCACCGGATTCGCCGCACCGACGACGGTCATGGGCAAGCGTCCGCCCGCGCGGCCTACGGTCTGAGCACCAAAAAGGGCCAGCGGATCGGTGACGCGCGCCATGGGCCGCTTGTTCAGCGAGGCATCGCCGGTAAAGGTAACCGTGATCGGCGACGTGGCCATCGCGCCCATGATCAGGCGCACGCCGGTGCCGGAATTGCCGCAATCGATGACATTCTCAGGCTCGGCAAAGCCGCCTACACCAACCCCATGGACTGACCATGCGCCCCCGCCCAGATCCGTCACTTCAGCGCCAAACGCGCGCATGGCGCGGGCCGTGTCCAGCACATCCTCGCCCTCCAATAGGCCAGTGATGTGCGTCTCGCCCACGGCCATCGCGCCCAGTATCAGCGCGCGATGCGAAATTGATTTGTCGCCCGGCACGTTTGCAATGCCTGTTAGCGGGCCGCATTTGGCCGAACTCATGGGGATGGGGGTACCGTGACCGGACATGGGCGCGCCTTCGTCTAAGGGTTTTCGCGACGTTGATAGCCCAGCGCGCGGCGGGGGTCCATCGCGTCTATGCCGTATCGTCGCCCGTTTCGCCCAACGACAATGTATGCGTTCGCAGCCACGTCATAAAGCCGCGCGGATCGCGTTGCAGCATCTCCATCCGCTCGTCAGATACCGGTGCGCCAACGACAGGCCGCTGGGGACGATTGCAGCTATGCACAACCTCATGCAGCAGCAATCCCTGCCGCAACGTGGGCGAAATACGGTTTGCCATCTGGTACCAGCGGCTGTTGGAGCCGGGGAAAAAGATCGGCACCACCTTGGCGCCTGAACGGCGGATCATCTGAGCGGTAAAGACGTTCCACTCCCGCTCAATGGCCGGGCCAAACATCGTGTCGGAAGACGCCACGACGCCTGAGGGAAAGACGCTGATCAGTCCACCCTTCTTGAGATGGGCCATCGCGCTCGCGCGCATCTCGACCGATTTGCGCTGCGCGTCCGGCTCGTGCGGGAAAGGCACGGAGATCATGTAGCTGGCCGCGACTTCGTCAATGCCGGTTAGCAGGGCGCGGGTCAGGATCTTGTAGTCGGTCCGGCGGCGGCCGATCAAGTCGGCCAGGATCATACCGTCAACCAGGCCGTGCGGATGGTTCGCCACGGCCACGACCGGGCCGTCCCGTGGAATATTCTCGAGCTGCGCATCAGGCGTCAGCAGATCAATCCCCATAGTGTCGAGGGATGCACGCCAGAACGGTTGGCCCGTGGGTGCGCCGCGCCGCTCGAAATCGCGGATCATGCGGATAATCGACAGCTTGCCCGTCATCCACTCAATCCCGCGAATGACAGCGGCTGTCAGCGGCGCGTCAAATGAGTTGCTGTAGGTTAGACTGCGGCGGTCATACTTAGGAAAGACCATCGTTTGGCCTGCGCCATCGGGCGTGCCACTACCCACATCACCAGCCGGGGATGCAAGATCGCCGTCGTCACGTCGCTCGATTGCCAACTTGGACCATTCCAATCCGTGCTTAGCGCGCAGGGCGCGCTACATATCTTCGCCGAATTTGGCCGCCACAAGGGCAGCCACGGCATCGGCCAGCGCAGTAGCATCTGGGCCGCGCGTTTCGACGTCAATAGTGGTTCCCATCGCGGCTGCCAACATCAAAAGGCCCATTATGCTATCGCCGCTGGCCGACTGCCCATCATACGATACCTCAGCAGTGGCATCAAACCCCTCGACAACCTCTACAAGCTTGGCCGAGGCGCGCGCATGCAAGCCTTTGACGTTCTCGATCTTCAGCTTGCGCGTCACTGGTGCGGACATAAATTCAATCTTCCACTGATATATTCTGGCTGTCGATATACTTGCGCGCCGCATATAGCGCATCGCGCACGGCGTCTGGCAGCGCTTTGTCCCGGCTCTTGGTCAGCTTGATCAGCATCGGCAAGTTCGCACCATACAGCATCCGGCGGTCCCCACTGCGGCACGCTGGCAACGACAGATTCGAGGGCGATCCGCCGAACATGTCGGTCACGACAGCGACACCGGCACCGCGATCAACATCGCGGGCTGCGCGGCTGATCTCGTCGGCCTTCGCCTCGCGGTCATCGTCGCTATTGACGGAAATGGCGCGAATACCCTGTTGGGGCCCGACGACATGCTCGATCGCGGCCAGGTATTCCCGTGCGAGGCCCCCGTGGGCAACTATGACGATCCCGATCAACGCCTTGGTTTCCTTATCTGTCAGTGCCCTTCACGGCGCGGGCGCATGGCCTGCGCGCAGCTCTAGCTCACGGTGCCTAATTGACACCTGCCAGCCCCCTTCCGCAAGGGTTCGGGCCAAAGATTCCGCCATTGCGACCGACCTGTGTTGCCCGCCGGTGCAACCCAAAGCGATCGACAGGTACGATTTGCCCTCCGACTCGTATGCGGGCAACAAAAACTGCACCATTTGAGCTAATTGCGTCTGAAAAGTCTCAAACCTCGCATCGCCCGCGACGAACGCTGCCACGTCGGGGTCGCGCCCATCACGCGCGCGCAATTCCGGCTCCCAATAGGGATTACGCAGAAAACGGCAGTCTAGGACCATATCGGCCCCGCGCGGCAGACCGCGCTTGTACGAAAATGAATGGATGGACACGGCCATGCGTCCTGCGCCGCCCGGCAGAGTCCACTGCTCCAGCTCAGTGCGCAGCTCTTGCGGGCTTAGTTCGGACGTATCGATCAGGATATCGGCGCGGGCGCGCACGGGGCGCAGCAGCTCCAGCTCGCGCGCGATGCCGATCCGCGCGCTTTCGTTAGGCGCCAGCGGATGACGCCGCCGCGTTTCAGAAAAACGACGCAGCAGCACGTCGGGGCTGCAATCCACAAAAAGAAGTTGCACCGGCCTGTCGCTGAGCGTGCCCAAGTGGTCCACGGCGTCGATCAGCGCCTCGGCAGAAAAGTCGCGATTGCGAGTGTCGACGCCCAGCGCCATTGGGCGTTCCGGCGCTGACCCTGCCCCTGGCGGCGCGCTTAGCAATCTAGGCAGTAAGCTGAGCGGCAAGTTGTCGATTGCCTCATACCCCAGATCCTCCAGCGCGCGGATAGCAGTACTGCGCCCTGCGCCGGACGGCCCTGTGACCAGTATCAAGGGCGGGGCGGCAATCGGACTTTTAGAGTTCGACTCGGTCATGTCATGGCTCCGTTCAGGTGTCCGCCTCAGGCGCTGCGCCCGTGCATGACATAAAATAAGATCGCCGCCGGGAAATGGGCAGAGGTACTGCCGCGCACCAAGGGAAGTGAAAGCCCCAGCAGTACTTCTTGTTCCCGCAAGGGCAAGCGGGGGGCGGCCGGTCCGTCCAAATCTACGATCACTGCGGCTGGTGTTGGCCCCGCCGCAGGTGCGTTTAAAATGCCGACGCCTCGCGCCTCGATCAGACCGCTAATAGTGTCTGGCGCATCGAGTATTACACGGCCCGCGTCCCGGCTAACATGAGTTCGGTCATCGGCTATCAACACACCGCCTAGGGCCATCAATTGCAATGCAAGCGACGACTTACCGCTGCCTGGCGCGCCCCGGATCAACACTCCGCAGCCGTTTATTGCAATGCTCGTGGCGTGCAATACCTCCGCCTTCACGTCCTCAGACCGGCAAGCCGACAACGAACCGAGCGCCAAGCGGGTCGGACGTGATATCAGCATCGGTTGGGCGGATATTTTCTGCCCAGATAACGCCGCCATGCGCCTCAACGATTTGCTTGGAAATGGCGAGCCCAAGGCCGGAATTATTACCAAAATCACTGGCATCACGCTGTGAGTAAAAGCGCTGAAAAATCTTGGTCAGTGCCTGATCGGGGATGCCCGGGCCGGTATCCTCGACCACGATTAGCACCCGGTTCTCGCGACGGCGCGCCCAGAGACGGATAGCGTCGCCCTCTTCGCAAAAGCTGGTAGCGTTCGAAATAAGGTTAACAAACACCTGCGCAAGGCGAGCCTCAAGCCCGTTGATCACGATAGGTCGCTCGGGGAAATCGGTAATGAATTCGATCCCCTTCTCGCCTGCTTGCTCACCCAAGTACTGCCCCAGATTACGCATCATACTCAGCAAGTCGAAGGATTCCTCCTCCTCCTTGACCAATTCGCTGTCGAGGCGCGAGGCGTTAGAGATGTCGCTGACCAGCCGGTCGAGGCGGCGCACGTCGTGCTCAATCACATTCAGTAGCTTCTCGCGCTGATCCTCGCGCTTGGCCACGCGCATCGTTCCGACAGCGCTGCGCAGACTGGCGAGCGGGTTCTTAATCTCGTGGGCGACGTCAGCAGCGAACTGCTCATTTCCGTCAATTCGGTTGTAGAGCGCGGCGACCATGCCGCGCAGCGCGCCGGACAGGCGTCCAATCTCGTCAGGGCGTGCGGTCAGATCGGGAATACGGATACGGCCCGCGCCCTGATTGCGCCGATTGCGCGCGCCGCCGATTTCAGCAGCGGCCGCCAGATCCGCGAGCGGGTGCGCGATCGTCGATGCCAGGATCAGACTTAGCCCTATCGACACCAGCGTCGCGATAAGAAACATCTGCAACACGCGTTCATGCTCGGACATCACAAGATTGTCGATCTCACCGCTCGCGCTGACCATTGCGACAACGGCGACAGGCGATCCATCTTGCATAATCGGAGTCGCCACGGCGAAAACGGCGCCGCCGTCAACCTTGCCGGTCATGACCTGTGTCCCAAGCTCCATCGCTGCGGCGACTTGACTGCGCGCGAGCTGCTCGACGTTAGGCGCATCTGGATCGCTACCGGCTGTGAACGGCATCGAGAGCCATTCCCAAAACCGGGTAAGAGCATCGGTAATCACTGTAGGCTGTCGGCGCGTTTCATTGCCGGGCCGCGTCGCGGCGCCGGTCATCTGACCTGCAAGCGTGCCATTCGTGTCAAAGACAAATACCTCGGCGCCGTCTTGCACCTTCAGCGCATCAAGCGTTGCTGCCACATCAATCCCATCGCCGGTCACAATGTTTACCGGCGATTGGGCAGGCATCTGCACCTCAAACACGTTGGCCACCAGTTCGGCCTCGCCGACCAGGCCACCCATGCGCTGTAGCGCCAGACCGTCACGCGACGCGTTCAGATAGAGAATGCCAGCAACGAGAATGTTGAGCGCAATCAAGTTAAAGATGATGATCTTGCGCGTCAGAGGCGATCCGCGCAGTGAGAAGAAGCCGCGACGTGCCCTTTGCGCGCGCACTTCATCCTCGACCACGCTATCGGGGGCGACGAAATCATCACCCAGGACCACATCACCATCTCGTCCCGGTCCCGCGTCCCGCACGCTTATCCCCTCGGCCAGCGTCATAACTATTCTTCGTTGTATCTGTAACCGATCCCGTAGAGCGTCTCAATCGCTGAAAACTCGGTGTCGACTTGGCGCAATTTTTTGCGCAGACGCTTGATGTGGCTATCAATGGTTCGATCGTCGACATAAACCTGATCGTCGTAGGCCACATCCATCAACTGATCTCGGCTCTTGACGAAGCCAGGGCGCTGCGCGAGCGCCTGAAGCAGCAGAAATTCGGTCACAGTGAGTGATACGTCCGACCCCTTCCATGTCACCGCATGACGCAGCGGGTCCATCCGCAACTCGCCCCGGTCGATGACTTTGCCCTCCTCCGCATCGGCGGGCGATATATTCCCGTCCAATGCATCCTGACGGCGCAAGAGTGCCCGTATCCGTTCGACCAAAAGGCGCTGGGAAAATGGCTTTTTCACATAATCGTCTGCACCCATCCGCAGACCCAGAACCTCGTCGATCTCATCATCCTTGGACGTGAGGAAAATTACCGGCATCTGCGATTTCTGGCGTAGCCGTTGCAGCAGATCCATTCCGTCCATGCGAGGCATCTTAATGTCCAGCACGGCCATATCGGGAAGCTTCTTAGAAAAAGCGTCCAAGGCCTGCTGGCCATCATTATAAGTTTCGACCTCAAAGCCTTCTGCTTCAAGTGTCATGGATACGGATGTCAGAATATTCCTATCATCGTCCACGAGGGCGATTTTTGACATGTCGTCATTCCTTTTACTGCTCAAATTGCCTGATTTTTTTCATCACTATGCTCTTGTTTTCACGCTTCGATCAATCCCAATTCGCGAATCACCTCTGATCGCAGCCTAATTTGAGACCGATTTACATAAGGAATGGCTAATATGACTCACCTTTAGGGGCCAAATTCAACGCAATCAGGCATCGCGTGGCTGATAGCAGCTCTGATTGCGCTAACGCCTCCATGGTTGCGCTAACGATGTGGAAGCTGCCTGTTCAACCCCTGAAACGCCATGTTAAGAGGCCCGCGTGCCATCGCGCGATGTATGCGAACGCGCTGTGCCAGTATCAAGCATCGACCAGATATTCGGAGAGAGATTGTCATGACACTTGGACGGGTAAACCCGAAATTTCGCCTCGAGGATCAAGGCATCGATGGGTTGGAGAGCGCTCACTACAATCTGATCGAGCCTGCGCTGATTGAGGCCGCACTGAAAAATGGCGAAGGGACGTTGGGCCGCGGCGGCGCCTTTCTCGTCTCGACCGGCAAATTCACCGGCCGTTCGCCCTTGGACAAGCATGTCGTTCGCACAGACGCCGTCGCAGACAACATCTGGTGGGAAAACAACGCCGAGATGTCGCCAGAAGGGTTTGACGCACTCTATGACGACATGACTGAGCATATGAAGGGTGGCACATATTACGTGCAGGATCTGGTCGGCGGCGCGGACCCCGCGCATGCGATCAAGGTACGCATGGTGACAGAGCTGGCGTGGCACGGTCTCTTTATCCGTCACCTGCTGCGCCGCCCCGATCGGGAGTCGCTGGACAACTTTATCGCCGATTTCACCGTCATCAACTGCCCCAGCTTCAAGGCGGACCCGGCCAAGCATGACTGCCGGTCCGAAACCGTGATTGCTATGAACTTTGACCGCAAGATCATCCTGATCGGCGGTACTGAATACGCGGGCGAGAACAAGAAGTCAGTCTTTAGTCTCTTAAACTACCTGCTGCCCGAAGACGACGTGATGCCTATGCACTGCTCGGCCAACCACGCCAAGGGCAACCCTGTCGACACCGCCATCTTCTTTGGCCTGTCGGGCACGGGCAAGACAACGCTGTC
The DNA here is from genome assembly GCA_024636515.1 of Roseovarius sp. Lineage (GTDB taxonomy): Bacteria > Pseudomonadota > Alphaproteobacteria > Rhodobacterales > Rhodobacteraceae > Roseovarius. Next base: position 6,198 of record JAGXGX010000083.1, on the reverse strand, counting down.
GGCTGATCCGGATCGCACGCTGATTGGCGACGACGAGCATGGCTGGTCGGATCACGGCACCTTCAACTTCGAAGGTGGCTGCTATGCCAAGACCATCAATCTGAACCCGGAGGCCGAGCCGGAGATCTACGCGACGACCTCCAAATTCGGTACTGTGATCGAAAACATGGTCTTTGACGAAGAGACCAAGCAACTGGATTTCGACGACGACAGGCTGACCGCCAACATGCGTTGCGCTTATCCGCTAGAGTATATCTCAAACGCGTCAAAGACGGCGATCGGTGGACACCCCAAGAACATTATCATGCTGACATGCGACGCGTTTGGCGTGCTGCCTCCCATCGCTAGGCTGACGCCCGCGCAGGCGATGTACCACTTCCTGTCCGGTTTCACCTCGAAGGTTGCCGGCACCGAGCGCGGCGTGACCGAGCCCGAGCCGACGTTTTCCACCTGCTTTGGCGCACCCTTCATGCCCCGCCGTCCCGAGATCTATGGCAACCTCTTGCGCGCCAAGATCGCCGAACATGGCGCGACCTGCTGGCTGGTCAACACAGGCTGGACGGGCGGCGCCTATGGCACCGGCGCTCGCATGCCGATCAAGGCGACGCGCGCCCTTTTGACCGCCGCGCTGGACGGGTCGCTGGGCAGTGTGAAATTCCGCACGGACGCCAACTTTGGTTTTGAGGTGCCGGTCGACGCACCCGGCGTGCCAACCGTGCTGCTCGACCCGCGCCGCACGTGGGACAAGCCGGATAGCTATGATCGGCAGGCGGCGAAGCTGGTCAAAATGTTCGCGGAGAATTTTGAGCAGTACCTGCCTCATATCGACGAAGACGTGAGGGCCGCCGCAATCGGCTAAGGCTGCGACATGACGAATTTAAAAGGCGCACCCGCTTGGTGCGCCTTTTTTTATTGGAAGAGTTTAGGGCTTCGCACCTACTTCCGCCAGTAGCTGAGCATCTCTTCAAAACATACTCAAGCGTTGTCCGAAGTGGTCAGCCAAGGCCCAAACTTGCTTACAAACGCCTAAACTGCGATCATTTCCTATTTTTGCATCTGTCGCGATGCGCGGAGGTTACGAATTGGTTTCAGACCATTCCGAGAACAAGATGCCGCTGCTGCTTCTCCTGACGTTTTTGCTCATCATTGCAAGTCGTGTCATCGCGATCGTAGACGGGCGCGATCCCGGTTTCGATCAGGCGATGCTGATGTCGAATTTTCCTCTGGATGCGTTCGTGCAGTATTTCCGCCCGCTGCCATTTTTTGAGCAGGCGACGTCTTTGGGCTCGGTCGTTGAGCTCGACCTTGTCTCGCGTATCTTCGGTGCAGAAGGGCTCGCGCGGTTCACCGGGGTCCGTGTGCTTGCCGCAATGGCCGCTTGCTTAGGTTATTATCTCCTATACCGCGTCATGCGTCCGAATTTTCACAATGCGGAAATCGCACTGATCCTAATCCTGCTTGCCTCGCCGCAGGAGACACTGCTTTTTACCACGAACCCCAAAAACTACGTCAATGAGCTTCTGGCGTCCTGCCTTCTGATCGCGGCAGCCGCGCGCTATCTTCGTATTCCAGACGTGACAGGTGTTTTAGCGATCTTGGCTTCCAGCCTGTTTGCCTGCGTCTTTTCCTTCCTCGCGCCGGTACTTCTGGTCACGGTCGGCGGCGGGCTGCTTGTCTCTACGCTTGCGCAGCATCGCGCTGGCGACTGGCTCAGCAGGGACGCGGCTCGAAACCTTGTCAGGCTTGCTGGCCTCGCCTTGCCTGTCCTCGCCTTGAGTGTCCTCTTCTACTACTTCTTCAGCCACGTTGTGACCGTGCCGGACCAAGCCGCCTATGCAGACCGCTACGCGGCAACCTTCTTTGATATTTGGGGCCCCACATCAGCCGAAAACGCCGAGGTGGCTGAGAATACCCTTCGGGTTCTCTACCTGATGGTCGCCCCGCCCTATCTGGACGTCGTCCTCTACCGGATGGGTCTGATTTCCTGGCTGCCGTCGCTTTACGCTCCCTTTGGCCTCATCGCGCTCGTCGGTTTGCCAACCTATTTCCGCAAGTCGAAGCTTCTGGCAGGGGGGCTTCTGGTTGGGGGCGCAGCCATTTTGGTCCTTAATGTGGCCCACCTCCTGCCGATCGCCTCGACCCGTCATTTCATGTTCTTCGCGCCTTTCGCGGTCCCAAGCTTCGCGCTTGGGATAGTCGCGATCCTGCGAGCGATCATGAGGTGGATTAAACCCTCATGGCTGCCCCCGGTGATCGCGGCCATTACGCTCGCTATCGGAGCAGCGGCGGTACTTCGCGCCTCAGATCTGGAAAATACCGAGGTCTCTGACCATCTCGACCGCGTGGCGAAATACGACGCGCCGCTTTGGATCTATTACGGTGCCCAGCCCAGCGTGCGCGCCCTTCGCCCCGATCTGATTGCACGCGGCGCGCCAAAGACGCTTGGCCTCCTACGCCATGAAACCACGATGTCGTCTTGGACGACACAGGCGCGCGGCAGCAGGAACCACCTGACGAGCGAAGCCTATTACGAACGCGTGGCCGCTGACCTTGCCGGGACCGGGCCGATATGGCTTCTCTTCGCGCATTACTGGCCCGAGGTTTTGACCGACGACGGCTTTGACCGCTTCTGCCGCATGGCCGAAGCCGGTGGCCGGATCTGCCGCAAGGTCACTGCGAACGGCGGTTTGCTGGCGCTTTGCACGCTGCCGGACGAGTTTCCAGCCGGATTTGTCTGGGATAACTGAGCGGCCCATAGGGGGCATGGCCAGCTGGTATACCCAACACGATGCCGGGAGCATCCACCATCAGAACTCATCTCGACAGCGTAGCCTATCCCAGCAGATAGAGCATAATATAGAGCGCCGCCGCCCCCGACAGAATCGCGGCCAGTACGTTGCGCGTAACCAGCCCTGCGATGATCGTGACCGCCGCCGCGATCAGGCGCGGCGCATCCAATGTGCCCCCAGTGGCGGGCGGCCACATCACCATTGGCGCGACGAGGCCCGGCAGAACCGCCACAGCCGTATAGCGCAGATGGCGCAGCACCCAAGGCGGCATGGGCCGGTCGCCAATGATCCCCAGAAAGACAAAGCGCAGGGCAAAGCTACCCAGCCCAAGACCGATCAGCACGATCCAGATATCCAGCGTCGCGACATCCCTCATGTGACTGCCCCCCGGCGAACCATCCACAGCTCGACCTGCGCACCGGCGATCATGCCTGCGGCCCCCGCCACCAGCAGGCCCATGCTGTAGGGAACAAACGCCAGCGCCAGTGAAACGGTGATCGACACCAGTGCCGCGACCACATGCGCGCCCGTGCGCAGCATCGGCGCGATCATGGCCAAAAACGTGATAGGCACCGCAAAATCCAGCGCGAATTCAGGTGGGATCGCATTGCCCACCATCGCGCCCACGACGGTAAAGGTCAGCCATAGCGGAAAGAGCGGCGTCACCGCGCCAAAGTAGAAGGCCAGCTTTTGCGGCACGGTCCATTCGGGGTGCCGCTCATATTCGAGGATTGCGCTGGCATAGGCCTGATCGACCATGAGGTAGGCCACCAGTGCCCGTTTCCCCAGCGGCGCGCGGCCCAAGTGAGGCGTCAGGGATGCTGAATACATCGCCATGCGCAGATTGACCGCCAGCGCCGTCGCGATGATGATCAGCGTCGGCGCATGTTCTGACAGCAGCTGGACGGCAGTGAACTGTGCGGCGCCCGCGACCACGAGGGCGGAATAGGCGAACGTCTCGATCACGGTAAAACCTGCCTCGGTCGCCACCACACCAAATAGCAGCGCGAAAGGCACCAAAACCAGGATGAAAGGCGCGCCGGCGCGCACGCCTTGCCAGTAGGTGGATTTGGTGGTTTGTGGTGTCATGCTGCGCCAGCCTGTCCGAGAATTATCGCCTCTTTTCGGACCTATCGGCCCCGCCAAGGAGATGCAATTGCCCCCCGATCCTGATCATGGCTATATCATCGCCCCCGCGCCGGATGCGCCCGGCTTAACGCGTGCCGTTACCGGCACCGATCACATGGGCCACGCCCAGACGATCCGCGTTGTTGAGGAGCGCCCGCTGACCATTTTCCTCAACGGACAGGAAATTGTCACCGCAATGACAATCGGCGACTATCCCGAATACCTCGCCCTAGGATTTCTGCGCAATCAGGGGATGCTAAAGGATGGCGAGGCCGTGCTTCGCGTTGACTATGACGACGAGCTAGAGACAGTCGTCGTGCGCACCGATGGCAGCACCACCTATGAGGACAAACTACAGAAGAAGACCCGCACCAGCGGCTGCGCCGTCGGCACCGTCTTTGGCGACATGATGGAGGGGCTTGAGGGACTGGTGCTACCGGATGCACAAGTGCGCACCACGGACCTTTATGCCCTTGCGCACAAGATCAACACGACCCCATCGCTCTACCTGACTGCCGGAGCAATCCATGGCACGGTTCTATGCGAGGGGCCTCGCCCGCTGGTTTATATGGAGGATGTCGGACGTCATAATGCCGTCGACAAGATTGCCGGTTGGATGTTGTCGACTGGTACAGGCCCTGAGGGCAAGATGCTTTATACCACCGGGCGGCTGACATCCGAGATGGTGATTAAAACGGCACTTATGGGTATTCCGGTGCTCGCCTCGCGCTCGGGCTTTACTGCATGGGGGGTCGAAATCGCGCAACAGGTTGGCCTGACCCTTATCGGGCGCATGCGCGGACAGCGCTTTGTCTGCCTATCGGGCGAAGAGCGGCTGGTGCGCGACGCCGATCCGGCGAATGTGGCCGAGGAGGATGGCAAGCATCACCGCAAAAGCAGCAATGCGGACGCGGAGCGCAAGACATGAAACAGCCTGTCGCAATCATCCTCGCCGGGGGCCGAGCCACACGTATGGGCGGCGGCGATAAGGGGCTGCTGCGCTTGGGCGATACCACCTTGCTGGCCCATGTGATCGAACGGATCCAGCCACAGGTGGCAAGCGCTGCGCTAAATGCCAACGGCGATCCGGCTAGGCTGGCGCAGTTCGGCCTGCCCGTGTTGGCCGATCCGGTCGAAGGGTTTGTTGGCCCGCTTGCAGGTGTGCTGGCGGGCCTTGACTGGGCGGCTGAGCAGGGCGCGGACACTGTCGTATCTGTCGCCGCCGACACGCCGTTCTTTCCCTGCGATCTGGTGCCTCGCCTGCTGCTGGCCGCAGAGGGGATGCAAACGCCGTTAGCGTTGGCCGCCACGCCGGACGGGCGCCACCCGACCTTTGGTCTGTGGCCGGTATCGCTGCGCGACGATCTGCGCGCAGCATTGCAGGGCGGGCTGCGCAAGGTCGTGCAATGGACCGATGCTCATGGGGCGCAGACGGCCATGTTCGACGGCGCAGGCGATCCCTTTTTCAACGTCAACACGCCCGAGGATCTGGTGCGCGCACAAAAGATCTGGGACGCGCAGTCATGAAGGTCTTTGGCGTCACTGGCTGGAAAAACGCGGGCAAAACCGGCCTGATGGAGAGGCTGGTGTCCGAGATCACCGCGCGCGGCCTCGCCGTGTCGACCATCAAGCATGCGCATCACAGCTTTGATGTGGACCAGCCCGGCCGCGACAGCCACCGCCACCGCATGGCCGGCGCCCAAGAGGTATTGCTGGCCTCAGGTACTCGCATCGCGATCATGCAGGAGCTGCGAGGCGCGCCCGAGCCTGAGCTGGACGATCTGCTGGCGCGGCTGAACCCCGTCGATCTGGTTCTGATCGAGGGCTACAAGCGCGCGCCGCACCCCAAGATTGAGGCCTATCGCACCGCAGCGGGCAACCCACTGATCGCGCCGGGTGATGCCACCATCCGCGCGGTCGCCGCCGACTGCACGCTGGAGGTGGAGCGCCCGGAGGCCTGCCCTGTGTTTGATCTGAATGACACCAGCGCAATCGCCGATTTCATCCTGCGCGAGCTAGGCCTGTGACCGGGTTCGACAGCGTTCTGGTCGTCGATTGGTCAGCCGCCGGAACGCGCGCGCCCAAGCAACCATCCAAGGATTCGATCTGGCTTGGCCTCGTGCGTAGCGGCGTGGCCGCAAGTCCGACCTATTGCCGCACGCGTATCGAGGCCGAAACCCATATCGTCCGCATAATAGACGAGGAACGCGCCGCAGGTCGTCGCCTGCTCGCCGCGTTCGATTTTCCCTTTGGCTATCCTGCCGGGTTCGCCCGGCGCATT